>NZ_JBIWPO010000047.1:0-60494 GCF_044768275.1 Streptomyces sp. NPDC101152
CAGCCACCCCACACCCCCAGCAGTCGGACGGACGTCTCGGGACATCCAACCGCCGGAATCACCAACCCGGCCAACCTTCCCGGTCAGAGCACTAGAGGGTCCGGAACAGCTCCAGGTACCGGGCCGTCAGGTGTGGCCAGGCGTAGCGCTCCTCGGCCTCACGGCGGCCTGCCGCCCCCATGCTGTCGGCGAGGCCCCCGTCGGTCAGCAGTTTGGTGCATGCCGCGGCGAGGGCGTCCGGGTCGCCGGGTGGTACCAGCAGGCCCGTCTCACCGTCGGCGATGACGTGGGGGATACCGCCAACGGCGGAGCCGACGACGGGTGTGGCGCAGGCCATTGCCTCGATCAGTGCCATGCCGAAGGACTCCGCTTCGGTCAGTGACGGCAGCGACAGGACGGCGGCTGTGCGCACTGCGTCCGTCAGGGCCGTGCCGCTCAGCGCGCCGGGTGTCTCCAGGCGGTCGCGAACGCCGAGTTCGTCTGCGAGGTTGCGCAGGTCGGGCAGAGCGTCTCCGTCGCCTATCAGGCGAAGTCGCGCTCCGGGTATGTCGTCGGCAAGCCGCGCGAAGGCGCGGATCAGCACGTCGACGCCTTTCCATGCCGAGGAGCGGTCCATGCGGCCCACGTAGACGATCGTGCGTGCGCGCCGCGAGGCCGACTCGCCCGGTGTGAAGCGGTCGGTGTCGACGCCTGGTGTGATGCGCATGGCGTGCGGTCGGCCCTCGGCCAGCGAGACCGGTGACACGGCGACCAGGCGGTGGGCGCGGTTGAAGACCCGGGGTAGGAGAACCTTCTCGTACAGGCCGATGAGCCGGTCCGCGGCGCCGCTGTCGGGCTCGCCCTTGTGCATCGAGCCCGCGTGGTACGTCAGTACGGTCGGCCTGCGCCCGGACACGGCGACGGCGAGGTCGCCCAGGCCGGGCACGGGCGCGTGCGCGTTGACGACGTCGGCGTCGGTCCGCCGCAGCCAGCGGCGTAGTTGCAGGGGCCACAGGGGGCTGAGGGGGGTGTTGGACAGCTTCAGCCAGGCGCCGAGCCGTATGACCCGGATGCCCGCTTCGGTGGTGACGCGGGTGCGCAGTCCCCGGTCGAGGCGCGTGGTGATCACCACGGCGCGCAGACCGGGATCGGCGGCGACGGCGGCCGCCAGGCGCGCGGTGTACTGCTCCACTCCGCCGATCTTCGGCGGGTAGTACGGGGTGACGATCGCGATCGTGCGGCGGCGACTCACACCGCCTCCCGCAGACGGGAGGGCAGAGACTGGGCGCGGGCGACGTAACCGGGCAGGTTCGCGTCGAGGATCTGGCGGTAGGGGTCGGGGTCCTTCAGGAGTGGTTCCACCAACGCCCAGAGCCTGTCGTGGGTGACGTCGGCGATGGGCAGGACCCACTCACCCAGGCCCAGATCGGCCATGATTCCGCGGGTCTTGTGCTCGTACTCGATGGCCACACACGGGACATCACTGGTGAGCGAGAAGATCACCGAATGGAAGCGGGTGCCGATGAGCAGCGTGCACTCGTCGTAGAGGCCCTTGAGGTCGCGGTAGTCGACGACCTCGTCGACCAACAGCGGGCCGCTCGTGCAGTGTCCTGCGATCCGGCGCTCGCAGATACGGTCGTCGTCGCCGAGGTAGTCGGTGCTGACCTGAGGGATGAGCACCACGTGGGCCCCGGTGGCCTGGACGGCGTCGATGGTACGGGCGAGTTCTCGTTCGTATCGCTCCTGGGCGGTGGCGGATAGCCAGCGGCGGGCGGTGACGCCGACCAGCCGCTCGTCCGGCCCGACCCCGAGGCGGGACCGCCAGTCGATCCGCCGCTCGGGTTCGAAGGCGAAGCCGGCGTCCACCGCCCGCTCGATACGGTCGGCGGGGACCTTGCATGCCAGCAGCTCGCCCACGCTGACGTCCTCGCGGGCGAGCACCGCGGCCGAGCGGCGCATGACATGGCCGACCAGCCGCCGCTGGACGGCTGCCGGGAACGGTCCGAAGGACTGTGGGGCCCACACCACCGGGACGCCCGCCTTCTGGGCCAGTAGCGCCGGGAGCAACACGAAGAAGACGTTCTGGTAGCCGTCGAGGCCGGGACGGGCCAGGACGTAGCCGCCGCCCATGGACACCACCAGGTCCGCACCGATCACGGCCTCGGCCTCGCGTCGGGCCTCGGCCGGCAGCACCCGCAGCAGGGTGCGGGCGAGCGGGCGGGGGAGCGTCACGGCGGCGGTGCCGGCGAGGCCCAGCAGTGCCTTGCGCAGGAGGCGGCGGGGCAGTGTGGTGGTGCCGTCGGCGACGTACCGGCGGATGGAGCCGATGTTCCGCACGCCCTCGAACGCCGGGTGCGCGGCCGCGTCTTCCATTCCCGCGATCGCCAAGTCGGCATCGGGGAAGGCTTCTTGAACGTGGCGCAGGCAGACGGAGAGCAGCGCCGCGTCGCCCGCGTTCTCGCGGACGTACGCATTGATCACCACGATGTTCAAGGGGCGGGCCTCTCGGAACGGGAGCGGGGCCGGGACGGTCCGGCCGAGGGGGACGGGTAAGGGCTGGCGGCGTCGAGTGCGAAGGGGCCCTCGGAGGGGCGGCGGGTGAACTCGTCGGGATGGTCCGGCCCGTCCTTGGAGGCGTCCAAGACGGCTCGCTCGTAGGAAACGGCGGCCTGGCCGGGCACCCCGTCCCTTGCTGCCTCGGACGTGGCAACGGCGTACCGCGACGTCGCCTGGCTCCATATCAGACTCGCGGTGGCGAACACACCGGCCACGGCATTGCCCACGGCCCACGCGTATCCGACCCAGACCAGTCCGCGGTCGGCGAAGGCCACGCTCAGGCCGATCGAGAGGACGGCCATGATGGCGTTGGCAGCGATCAGGTGACGCATGTGCTGGGCCAGCTTCAGGGCGAAGCAGGCCCAGGTGTTCAGAGCGACCGGCAGAGCGGCGATGGCCAGGACGGTCAGCAGGGGACGCGCGTGCTGCGCGTAGCCTGCGCCGAACACGTGCAGCAGCAGCCCCCCTCCGGCGACGACCACCGCGGCGGCGGGTACCTGTACGGCGGCGATGATCCGCCCCGAGCGCAGCATCAGCTCCCGGAACCGCGACTCCTGGTGGGAGACCTCGGCGAAGACGGCCTCGCCGACGGCGGTGGAGACGGCGTTCAGCATGGCCGCGATCTGGAAGGCCACGAAGAAGTAGCCGGCCTCGGCCGCGCCGAGCTGGTGCAGCACGATCAGCGGTGTCGCCAGCACAGGCGCCAGGTTGACCAGGTTGGAGACGTGACTGGCCACCGAGAAGCGGAACTTCTCGCGCAGCCGGGTGCCGCGGGTACGCAGGTCGGCCCGGAAGCCGAGGCGGCGTCTGAGCACCAGCAGGGCGACGACCACCGTCACCGCGTAGCCCACGCCCGCCGAGGCGACGATACCGAAGACGCCGAGGCCGGTGAGGAGGGCCGGGACGGCGACCTTGGAGGCGCCCTGGGTCAGGCCGTCGATCAGGACGTTGTACTCGGGTATGCGCGCCGCGTTGAAGACCGATTTCACCAGCATGCTCGCGGCCGCGCAGCCGCAGAAGGCGGCGAAGGCGGCTGCCGACATCCAGTCCTCGCGGACGAACTCCAGCTTGGCGCCGTACAGCGGCAGCCCGAGCAGGTAGATCCCGCCTGCCGCGCATCCCACGATCCCGACCAGCAGCAGGGCTTGACTGATCTGCGCGTTGCGCGCCTCCCGCCGGGCCGGGAATCTGATCAGCGTGTTGTTGAGCCCGAGCAGGCTGAACGTGGCCAGCAGTGAGGTCGCGGAGATCAGCGAGGTCGCGAGGCCGACCTGGGCGGCGGTGTAGAAACGGGCGACCACGACCCAGAACACGAAGCTCAGGCCGGCGGTGACGACGGTGGAGACGAGCAGGAAGAAGGAGCTGCGGTAGATGCGGTCGCCCGTACGGCGGTGCCGCCCGCGGTCGGGCGTGACCGCGGCCGGGGCGGTGATGTCCGTCATCGGCCTTCACCGCGCCCGCGGTAGTGGGTCAGCAGGGTCTGGACGTGGTCGTCCCAGGCGAACGCCTTTTCCGCGTAGGTACGGGAGTACTCGCCCATCCGGGCCCGGCGTTCCGGGTCCGCCGCCAGGGCGCTCAGTTCGGCGGCCAGGGCTGGCACCTCGCGCGGCAGCAGGGACAGTCGGTCGCGGTCCAGGTGGTAGGGGGCGTAGCCGGGATCGTCGGTGGTGACGACCGGAAGCCCGGACGCCATCGCCTCCTGCACGGTGAGGGGGAAGCCTTCGGCGGTCGAGGGGAGGGCGAAGACGTCGCAGGCGCGATAGGCGTCGGCGACGGCCTCCTGCGACAGGGTGCCCAGGTGGTGGAGGCCGGGGCGGCCGACGAGGGCTGCGCTGTCGCCGCCTCCGGAGAAGACCAGGTCGTAGCCCGCGGCGGGGGTGTGGGCGGCGAGGAGCAGGTCGTACCCCTTCTTGGGGACGAGCCGGCCCGCGAACAGGACCAGGACCCGGTCGGCGGGCAGGCCGAACCGTTGGCGGGCGAGCGTGCGTTCGGCCTCGGAGGTGGCCGGCCGGAAGTGTTCGGTGTCCACGCCGTTGGCCAGGTGGTGGGCGCGGTGCTGCCGCGCGCCGTATGCACGTACGAATTGTGCGACCGAGGCGTTGAGGGTGAACACCGCGCGGGCGCCCCGCAACAGGGCGCGGCCGGCCACGCCGTACACCGCGCGTTGGACAGCCCGGACCAGGCCGGAAGGGTGCTCGACCACGGCCACGTGCTGAGTGAGGACGTAGGGGGTGCGGGTGAGGCGTGCGGCCAGACCCGCGGCCCAGGAGCTGAGGTAGAGGCAGTCGTGGATGTGCACAGCGTCCGCCCGGCGCACCAGGCGCAGCGCTGCGGTGAGCAGTGCGGGCGAAAACAGGGGGAAGGGCACGCCGGCCCGGCGTTCGGCGCCGTTCCATGCGGCCACGCGCACCACTCGTACGCCGTCCTCGACGGTGACGGAGGAGCGGTCGGCGCTGGTGAGGACGGTGACGTTGACGCCTTGCGCGGACAGGCCCCGGGCCTCGCGTTGTACGACGTTCTCGATGCCGCCCAGATGCGGCGGGTAGTAGTGGCTGACCAGGAGGACACTCAGCTGTCGTGCGCTCATCGGTAGATCACCGCTCCCCCGTTGCTGTAGATGAGGTCCCGCGAGTCCAGAACGGCCATCGGGTACCGGTACGTGATGAGGTCGCCCCCGTAGAACACGGTCACGTCGCCGGTGCGGGTGGGCGTGGTACCCAGCAGCACGTAGGAATCCGTGCGCAGGGCGGCCGGGGAAACGTCGGCGAGCGTCGGATGGGTCAACAGCGCCTGCAGCCGGCTGTAGCTGAACCGGTCGGTCTGCACCAGCCCGCTGCCCTCCTCGGTCAGGCGCCCGTCGAGCCAGAGCGCGGCCCTGCGCTCCTCGGCGTGGGGGTAGTAGATGGCGTAGTACTGGCCGGAGTCGGACAGTTGTAGCTGCCCCGGATAGCCGCCCAGCACCTTCGGCACCACCCCGGCCAGGTCGAGCAGCAGCGCCGCCAACAGCGCACAGGCCAGCGGCACGGTGCGGCGGCCGGCCCAGCGCAGGGCCCACACGGTGGCGGTGGCGAGGAAGGGCGCGAAGAAGAACAGGCCCTGCTGGAAGGCACGTAGCAGGCTGTAGTCCACGGACAGTTGCGGTACGAGGGTGAAGACGGCGACCATGCACCAAGCGCCGACGGCGATGGTCACCTGATCGCGCACCGGGCGGAATGCGGAGCGGCGAGCCCACAGCGCCACCACGAACCCGGCCATCGCCATCACCTGGAAGAACAGTGCGGCCGCCTGCCGCAGTCCGCCGTTGAGGCCGGGCACGCTGATGCCGAGCCCATCGATCGCCCGGCCGACGGCGGTCAGCTTCATGACCGGGACCGGGACGACGGGTGTGGACAGGCCGTCGACCTTCTTCAGCGGCAGGTAGGCCCCGCTCGCCCGCTGCGACGCCGTCTGCTTCAGCAGGTCCGCCTTGTACTCCTGCAACCGCTCGGTGGGGGGCACTTTGGCGCCACCGAAAATGCTGTAGGCGGTGTCCGATGAACCGGCTTGCGATGTGCCGCCGAACATCGCCGACGCCACCTCATGGAGGGTGCGCTGGGCCTGGCCACCGGTGTGGGTGAGCGGGCCCGCCCACAGCAGAGCGAGGACGGCGGGCACGACCACCATCCACCAGGTGAGGAAGGAGCGCATCCGGTCCTCGCGCCGCCTTCGCCGCGAGCGGTCCCGGCCCCGCCGGGACACCAGTCGCCACGCCTTGTCGAGAAAGAAGGAGACCGCGAGGGTGCCGACGACGACGTAGGTGGTGGAGTAGTGCGACAGCACAATGCCGGCCAGGAGCACCACGAACACGATGCGGCGGACCCGCAGCGGTCCCTGCGAGTCGGTGAGCACCACCATGGCGCAGCCCAACAGCAGGAACGCGATCTCCTGGCGCCCGAGGTAGGGCATGTCGGTGAAGAACGTCGGGAACACGATGAAGTACACCGCTGACATCAGCGCGACCACCCGCGGGGCCACGTTGCGTACCGCGCGGTGCACCAGCACCGGAGTGAGCGCGAACAGGAGCGGCAGGACGACCTTGAAGATCGCAGTCTCGGACAGGGCGGTGAGCTGGAACACGCTCACCGGCAGCAGGGTGATGCTCAGACAGGCGTTGTACGGGTCGGTGTAGGTGCTGATGTCCCAGTGCTCGCCGCCGAGGGCGAGCCGGAAGTACAGGAACTCCTTCTGGATGTCGTGACCGGTGATGTACTGCCCGCGCAGCGAGGTGAGCAGCAGCAGCGCAGCCGACGCGCAGTACAGGCCGAACTCCAGGACGGGCACCGGGTAGCGGCCCCGGCGCAGCAGGAGCAGGGCGATGAGCGCGGCGACGACGATCATGGCCACTGTGCTGACGGCGCCGCCCAGACCGTTGTTGAGCCGGATCGGCCCGGCCACGGCGAGGACGAGGGCGACCCCGCCGACAGCGGCTACCGGCTTGACACCCCGGGTGGCGAACAGCCCGCCCAGTGACGGCCGCTTGAGCCGCTTCGGCTCCGGTGCGAATACGCCGAGAGCGACGAGTACGGCGGCAGTGGCGATCGTCAGCACGAGTCGGGTCAGCGGACGGTCAACGCCGAGCGGCGGCAGCGCCGTGTTCACGGTGAGCGCGACGACCATGTCCGTCATCACCGCGAAACCGATCGACAGCAGCAACACCGCGGTCCCGGTGGTCACGATGCGCAGGGCCACGCCCCGCCACAGCAGCACGGGGACGCCGAACAACAGCCACAGACCGGCCAGGGTGTGCAGTGCGGCAGGCGACTGGGGCAGCAGCTCGACGACGCTCGCCGGGGCGAGGCTCAGCAGAAGGGCGAAGCGCCGGTGGAACAGGGGACGGCGGCCGGCCCGGCTGGGCCGGGCGAACCGTTCCTCGTCGGCGGGCGGCTGCGGGTCGGGCGCGGTGATGCGCAGGGCCAAGGTGTCCTTCGTCGTCACAGGCCCGCCTTGGCATAGACGTCCTCGACCAGCCGGGCAACGGTCTGCCACGAGTAGTCGCGGGACCGTTCGGCGCTGGCACGTGCCATCCTCGCCCTGAGCAGGTGGTCGCCGGCGAGGGTGTCGATCGCCTCAGCCAGGGCGGCCGATTCGGGTGCGGCCAGCAGACCGGTGTCCCCGACCAGCTCCCGCGTCCCCGGAACATCGGTGGCGACGACGGGCAGCGCCGCTGCCATCGCCTCCAGCACGACCAGCGGCATACCCTCCTTGTCGGACGGCAGCACGAAGGCATCGGCGTCGGCGTACGCCTTGACGAGGTCGTCGCCGAGGAGCCCCCCGCTGAACTGGACGTTCCGCAGGCCCAGTCGATCGGCCTGTTCCTCAAGCCGCCCCCGCAGCTCGCCGTCACCGACGATCCGCAGCCGTACGTCCCGGCGTGCGAGGTGCAGGGCGTCCAGCAGCCGCGCCACGTTCTTCTGGACTCCGAGCCGGCCGACATACAGCAGCTTCAGAGGCCCAGCCGCCGGCTCGCGGACCGGCATGAAGTACCCCTCGGCCACACCGTTCGGCACGACGTGGACGCGGTCGGCGGGCACCCGGTACCGGTCGGCGAGGAAGGCCGCCTGGGCGTCGGTCAGCGCGATGACACCGGCCGCGGACCGCAGAACCCGGCCGAAGACATGCTCCTTGTACTGCGGAAGGAGGGCGCCCAGCCGACCGGAAGCATCCACGTCGAGATGGAAGTGCAGCAGAAAGCGGGTACCTCGCAGCCGGGCGGCAAGGGCGACCATCTCCGGCAGCAGAGCGTGAGCACAGTGCAGGTGCAGCACCGCGTCACGGGGCAGCCGGGCCAGGTGCGCAGCCAAGCCCGGGGCGACGGCGGTGTGCGCCACCTCCACGGCACGGTGCCGGTACACCACGACCCCCTCCTCCCGGGAGGTGCGCGGCGCGCCGGCGGAGCCGAGGGCGGTGGTCAGGACCCGCACGTGATGCCGCTTGGCCTGCTCCCGCGCCAGGTTGGAAACGACGCGCTCAAGCCCACCCAGGTGCGGGGGGTAATAGGGAGTGATCTGGACGATGGTGCGCATGAGGCTTCCCGTGGGGTGGGCTGGCGCGGCTCCTGAGAGCAGGCGGGCGGTCGGTGAACTGGCGGCCGAACACGAGACCATCAGTGCAGGTGCATGCGGAGGCGCTGCGCATGCCCAGGCAGCGCCACTTGTACGAGGTTCGCGTGGCGCTTCGCGCCCTTCTTGAGGCGCAGCCGGACATCGACACCTAGCAGCGCGCCTGGTTTGGTGGTGACCGTTTCCGTCATGACCGCCAGCTGACGGCCCTTGGCGTCCTGGGCCCAGGTCCGCACGGCGTGCCGACCGCCGGTGTCGCCGTGCTCGACCAGCTTCAGGGGTACGACGAGTTCGTCGCCGTCGAAGAACGGCTCCCTGCCGAAGTACAGCTCGATGTACGCCTGCTGGCGCTCTGTGAAGGAGTCCCGCAGCACGGACCGCACCTGAGGTACGGTCCACGCGGCACCGCACAGCCCGAGCACGACCAACACGCCGAGAACGGGCACGAGTACCCGACGCAGCGGTCCACCACCGCCGACCGGCCCCGCCACGGCGAGCCGACTGAAACCAGCACTGACGGCCCTCTGAGACCACTCACGGCGCAGGCCCCGTCGACGCGGGCCGATGGCGGCGGGCTGCAGCGCCTGGTGATCGCCCGCCTCCCGCCGCTTCGGTCCGTCGTCGAACGGCGGTGTGCTCACGCCATTTCCAGAGGAACCTCATCGGAGGCGCGCTGGGACGGCATGCCCTGCAGCGTCCTGTGTCCGCTGAGCTGTTCCCCCTTGCCGGCGCCCAGCTCGGACACCGGCCGCGTCTTGGCACCCAGTTCGGCCACAGCGGTCACCGCCCGCTCGGCAGCCTGGGCGGCCCGCTCCGCGGCAGCGTTGGCCCGGGCCACCTCCGCCAGCGGCACCATCCTCGGGGGCATGGTGCGCAGTCGGTTGTCGCGGAGCTTGTGCTGGAACAGCTGGCGCAGGTTGGCGACCCCGTCGGGCAGAGCGTTCAGCTTGACCTCCCCGCCGCGGACCCGGTACTCGATGGGAACCTCGAGGCAGCGGAAGCCGGCCCGGGTGGCCGCGTTCTTGATCTCCTGCGAGAAGGCCATGCCCGGCGAACGGACATCGATCGCCTGCCACACGTGACGCTGGAAGATCCACATACCGGACTGCGAGTCACGCAGCCCGTTGCGGAACAAGGTCCGGCTGAGGGCGCTGAGTGCGTGGTTGGCGATCGTGTGGGACGGCTTCATGGCGTGCCGGTTCTCGACACCGAGCCGGTTCGTGGTCATGAACTCGACTTTCCGCGCGTCCATGATGTGCAGCAGATGCGGCAGAGCGTCGAACGGATACGTGCAGTCGGCGTCGCCCGTGGCTATGACCTCTCCACTGGCCGCGTCGAACCCGGCCTGGTAGGCGTTGCCGTACCCCCGCCGAGGCTGCGGAACCACCACGGCGCCCAGCGAGCCGGCCACCTCCGCGGTGGCGTCGGTCGACGCGTTGTCGACCACGATGACTTCGATCATCCAACCGGCTTCGGCGAGTTCACGACGCGGGATGGATTCCATCACCGTCGGCAGGTTCTCAGCCTCGTTGAGCGCGGGAATGACGATGGACAGAGATCTCACAGGATGCCCCCCAGAACAGGCACAGACGCTCACGAGACATCACCGGGAACACGGGCCCCCTTGCCCGCTCCCGGCAGTGCCTCGGCCCGTGCCTCACGACACGTGCGCCCTCCGCACCGCGGGTCTCCCCCTCGCCCGTTGCACACATACATGCACCACGAACTGATGTCTCCTTCAATCACTTCACATTCACACTAACTCATCATCACTTCACTCACACACCTCCTTGACTTAGTTGTTATGACACCTCTCAGGTGTTACCGGGGGATACGCCGAAGGTCGGGCACTGCGCACATATCGGGATTAATGCAGATCAACTACCGTTGCCAACAGGCCTGTTGTACCACCTGGCGCCCGGTCACCAGCCCCCGGGACGACGAAGCCGACGCCAATGCGGCGCATATGCCCGACGGATCGCTTCCTGCCGAGCCGGCGTATGCATCCGCGAAGCCAGAACGTGCGTCCCCGTCCGGGGGTCTCTCAACGCCATGTGCGGCCGGCCCAGGGTCACCGCCTGGGGTCCTGAAGTCGCCTCTGGGGGGGGCGCTGGCGTCGGGGTCGTCGACGTACCGGGTGAGGTCCTTGCCCATCAGGCGATATATCAGAGCGGGAAGTCCCATACCGAGCAAGAAATCGCCGTCGCGGAAGGCGTTCCAGCCTTCACGGTAGACACGGAAGGCCGTCAGCTCGTCCTGCAGGTCCATGTCAGGGACTTTGCGAGGTCGCGAATTGAGTGAGATCGTCCGGTAATGGGCTGTCATGTCACGTTCGTGTGGGCCCTGATGCCGATGCAGGCCACCCCCGCACCGGCGAGGAGGACTGGGCAACGCCGGCGGTCCGTGAGGTCGCTCTTCGGAACACCCCCGCGTCGGCGGGGAGGACGCCCAGCTGGCGAAGTCGTTGACGTTGTCCGTCGGAACACCCCCGCGTCGGCGGGGGTGTTCCGGCGTTCGAGCACATCGACTCCGGCCGATCGCTGTCCTCCCCGCCGACGCGAGGGTGTTCCGGAGCGCCGCGCGGCCTGGCAGAACGCGCAGGTGTCCTCCCCGCCGACACGGGGGTGTTCCCGTGGCGGCCGTGAAGACGTCGGCGGCCCGGTCGTACCGCTATTCCCCGATGGCGTGAACAGCCAGGTATCAGGCCAGCGGTTGATCCTCGCGCTGCGCCGACCACGGTCGTGTCGGCGCGCCGTGTGCCCACTCTGGTCGCACCCGCGTAGCGGCCCATCACCCCCTTGACCGGTTACTCGATACCTTCCTGCGCAGCGGGCTACGGCCGCACACCACCCCGCGCAACAGGCCCGACCACGAACCCGACCACGGCAACGCGCACCCCGACCACAAACCCGACCACACAGGTCACAGCGCTATGCACATCCCTGACCGGAAACTGCGCAACCGGCCTGCCGATTGCGCAACGACTGACATCTGCCACCGCTCCGCACAGCGCAGACCCTGCGCATCACCTCGGTCCCGAGCCCCGCCCCCAGCCATCGCGGTGCGTGTGCGCAACGGCCACGGCCGCTCATGCGCAGCCGAGTGCGCAGGCCGACTGTCACAGCGCAGACCGGCGCAGCCCCGAGGCGAGGTGCGCAGCGGTTGGACCACCTCAGGTCAGGGCGGCGTCACTAGACCTCGATGTAGGCGACGACGACCACGGTGCGCAGGGTGGTGACGAAGTACAGGACGCGTACGTGCTCGATGTCGTCGGTGTACTGGCGCAGTTGGGGGCCGGGGGTGTCGTTGGGGATCGGCTCGCCGGCGTCCGGGTCGACGGAGATGACGACCAGGGCCCGGTCCAGGGCGTGGATTTCCGCTTCGCTGGTGATGTTCTCCAGCTGCTTCGCGGCGGTGTCGGAGAAGGCGATGCGGGCGCGGCGTGGGCCGTGCTGTGGGGGCATCAGGCGACGGCCGGGCGTTGCTTGGCGAGGCGGGCGAGGTGGGTTTCGCGCAGCTCTTCCCACGGCGTGCAGTCCTCCACCGCAGGCAGCCCGTTCTCCGCAATGTCCTCCAGAACTGCAGCGAGCTGGTCGGCCTTCGCGCGGGTGCGGGCGGCGTAGGCGCGGACCGCGTCGGCGGCCGCGGGCTCCAGCTGCTGGCGGACGTGGTCGGCGGGGGCCGGCTGTTCGGTCATCGGGGACTCCCCATGCGCGGAACGGCGTGTGTGACCACGGTATCGCTGGTCCTCCGGCGGCGGGACGAGTCCGGGTGAAACCGTCGCTGGCCTGCCCCGTCCGGTACTCGAGCGCGGAGGCCCCGTCGACGCGCAACGAGAGGAGAGGGGCGGCGCCTCCTCAGGCTGATGCCGTCTGTCGTCTTGCAGCCCTCGGAGAGGACAGGGAGTGTCCAGTCGACCACGACGGGCCGCGCGGGCTCGGGACTCGGTGCCTCCGGTGCCGTTCCGCCGGACGAATCCTGTGGACCTTCTCATCGTCCGCACAGGCAGATGCCTCAACGCCCCGTACGGTTGCGCGCCAAGCGGCGATCGCCGAGGAGGTCACGCACGGTGAGCCTGGCATCGGGGTCCTGGGACCAAGCGTCCACCATGAGCCTCGTTCCCTTCACGCTCACGTTGCACGCTGCATTGCACAACACTACCGCCAAGCCGATCGCCGGTATCGACAGCATTTCGAGCATCGCCTTTCCCGTGCT
Source organism: Streptomyces sp. NPDC101152 (assembly GCF_044768275.1). Taxonomy (NCBI): domain Bacteria; kingdom Bacillati; phylum Actinomycetota; class Actinomycetes; order Kitasatosporales; family Streptomycetaceae; genus Streptomyces; species Streptomyces sp. NPDC101152. The sequence goes on from NZ_JBIWPO010000047.1 coordinate 12,849, forward strand.
CGGCTGAACGCCGGCACTCAGCTGGCTGTCCGTGAGAGCCGAAGGCTTGACGAGAGCATCGATGGTGATCACCACGAGTGCGACAGTCAGCAGCACTGTCGCGGCGACCGCGAGTCCAGTAGCAAGCCTGTCCACGCTCTGTCCGGCCATCACCCGTCGATACGCGACCACTAAAACGCAGAGGCACACGACGAGGCAGGCGCCTGCCGTGCTGTTCATGGGGAGTAGGTGGGCCAGCCTCCCCGGTTCCAGAAGTCGTGCGTAGCCTTCCTGTCGGATCGCCGTCTCGATTTCCTGCCCTCGGGCGCGATCCAGCCAGAGTGACAGGCCCTGACCCATGACGTACCACAGGCCGAGTAGGAACAGTTGCGCGCAGGGAACGAGAACACTGACCGCACAGGCTCTGACGATGTGCACCAGCGGCATCGCCCTGGAAGTCGCGATGTAATCGCGCACAACGCGCCCGCGCTCGACGGTTCTTCGGGCAGTATCGTTCCAGCTTCGAAGCCAATGGGCCAGCAGGACCAGGGTGATGATCCCGGAAGGGATGCCGAGGAACGCAAGGAGTGCGGCCAGGACTGCGCTCGGCGTGGGCAGTTGATTCACGTCCATCGGTCCCCCGCGGCTCCGCAGCCCCCTGACGTGAAGCCAGTATCCTACGCCTTCCAATCTGAGCTGCCCCGTGGTCTGCCCTGGGTCTGATGGAGTCGGGTCGCTGGAGAATTCCGTCCAGCAGCCTCCGGAGGCCGTCATACCCCGCAGGTATCCACCCGAGTTCCGCCGCCGTGTCCTCGACCTGGTCGCCTCCGGCGGGAAGGTCGCCGCGGTGGCGAAGCTCCTCGGCAGCAGCGCGCAGACCATCTACGTCTGGCGCCGCCAGCACCTGATCGACACCGGGCAGATGCCCGGTGTCCCCACCCACGAGCAGGCCGAACTCGCTGCGGCCGGCAAGCGGACCGCAGAACTGGAAGCCCAGCTGGCTATCCACCGCGTGCACACCGGCACCGCACTGCGCGGCATGGCCACCTTTCGCAACCTCGCCACAGGCGCCCTGAAGGTCCTGGGAGTCGGTGCCGCTCCGTCCACGCCGGCTCACCTCCGCTCGCGCGGAGAGGACCAAGGTGGTTCCCTCGGGCCAGCTGCCTGTCACGGCTCACCTCCGCTCGCGCGGAGAGGACGCTACCGGGAACACGCACGCAGCACCCTTCGGCGGCTCACCTCCGCTCGCGCGGAGAGCGAAGTTCACGCCTTCGGGTGTAGATGAGCCATGAGACATGCTCGACCAGCTCGTGCGGGACATCGAGCGTGGAAGGATACGGAACCAACGAAGCCCCCCGGCCGTCGGCGTGTTGAGTGAGATCACCACACCAACGACGAGGGGCTTCGCCACGTCACCCCACCTGACCAGCCTGTTTCACTCCTCAGACCCCAGGATGAAAGAGGTTCACTGAGCGTTTTCAGTGTGGCCACTGATCGAGTGACGGGGCAGTGTGAGGTCGGGGCGCGCAACGGACAGGGCTCCCGTGCCGTTGAGGGAGGTGTTCGACGTCTCAACTCATCAGCACAGGAGCCCTGTTGGTTCCGTATCCTGCCGCACTCGACCTGCCTCACGCCTTGGTCGAGTGGGTCACGATGCTCATCGTCACCCGTGAGGGTGACCGGCGGTGCAAACTCCCGCCGCACCGCCGTGCGCTGGTCGCACTCGTGTACCTGCGTCGCCATGACACCCTCGCCCGTATTGCCAGAGCCTTCGGGATATCCGTCGGTACCGCCCATGCCTACGTCATCGCGGTCACCGGTCTGCTCGCCGAGCATGCGCCGGGCCTGCTGAAGACGCTGCGCGCGCACGACCCGGACTTCGTCCTCCTGGACGGCACGCTCGCAGAGTGCGACCGCGTCGGCGACGGCAAGGCCGACTACTCCTCGAAACACAAGCGGCACGGGGTGAACGTGCAGGTCGTCACGGACCCGACCGGCGAGATTCTGTGGCTCTCGCCGGCATTGCCTGGCCGCACCCACGATCTGACGGCCGCCCGCACCCACCAGATCCTCCGGATCTGCGCGCGCCAAGGCGTCCCTATCCTCGCCGACATGGCCTACATCGGAGCGGGCGACTGGGTCACCACCGCCAAACGTCGCCCGCCAGGCGGTGAACTCACCTTCACCGAGCAGACCGAGAACCGGGCCCTGTCCGCGGCCCGGGCACCTGTCGAACGAGGCATGGCACGGCTGAAGTCCTGGCAGATCTTCCGCAGATCCCGCATCAGCCCCAACCGCATGAGCGTCATCACCAAGGCTGTACTCACCCTGGAGAAGCACCGCTGAAAACGCTCACTGATCGCCGTGCCCGCCCGGTTCCTGGCGGCAGTGGTCAGAAGCTGTACGGGCCGAAGCGACCCCAGGCCACCAGGGCAGCCAGGATGAGCAGGACGGCGTTGAAGGCGATGGCGCCGGGTTCCTTGCGTCGGGCGTGGGTGATCGCGGCCGGCACCATCACCACTACCAGGCCTGTCGCGGCCAGCGGTGTCAGTACGGGGGTGTGCTAGTGGCCGCGGGCAGGATCAGTCCGAGGGCGCCGGCGAACTCCACGACCCCGATGAAGCGGACGCTGCCTGGGAGAAGTCGGCCACCCAGGGCAGCTGTTCGGTCAGCTAGAGGGGCAGGGAAGGAGCGCGCGGGCACCCCTTCCCGGGAGTGGCCGAGAAGTGCCAGTCGGGCGGCAGCGCCGCCGCCGGCGGTCAGGAATGCTCGTCTGTCCATCATGAACCGTTCTGGGAATGGGCCGTTGTGGCGGCGGGCCCGGGCAGGCAGGTGTGCAGGAGGGATGCGATGGGCACGGCAGCATGCCCAGCCAGGTCAAAAAGAGGGAATGTTGAGCAGGGCGGTGCCGATCGCCGGGGCCGTGGGGCCTGCTCAGATCTTGATGACGAGCTTGCCCCGGGCGTGGCCGGCCTCGCTGCGGGCGTGGGCCTCGGCGATCCGGTCGAGGGGGTACGCGGCTTCGATGTGCGGGACGTACGCTCCGGCCGCCCCCAGGTCCGCGGCCTCCACCAGCGAGGCCGGCGTGGGGACGTCGGGTGAGACCGAGAGACGGGCGCCGTGTTGCTGAGCGGTCGGGTCGGCGATGGAGACGACGGCTGCCGGAGTGGGCGCGATCTTGACGAGGTCCGGCAGGGAGCCGGCGCCCGCCACGTCGGCGACGACGTCCACACCGGCGGGAGCGAGCGCGCGCACGCGGTCCGCCAGCCCGGGCCCGTAGGTCGTGGGCGTGGCGCCGAGCGAGCGCAGGTATGCGTGGTTGCCCTCGCCGGCGGTGCCTATCACGGTGGCTCCGCGGGCGACGGCGAACTGGACCAAGGCACTGCCGACACCACCGGAGGCACCCTCGACCAGCAGCGTGCTGCCCGCACCGACCTTCAGCTCGTTCAGCACGCGGATCGACGCCTCGGCCGCCGCCCCCACGGCTGCGGCCTGCTCCATCGTCCACGCGTCCGGTACCGGCGCCCATTCGTAGAGCACCGCGTATTCGGCCGTGGTCCCCACGCTCGAGTTCCCGAACACCCGGTCGCCGACGGCGACACCCGTCACGCCGTCACCGACCTCGTCCACCACTCCGGCTGCGTCCCGGCCCGGGATCTTCGGGAACTGCAGCGGCATCATGTCCTTCAGGTACCCGGCCCGGAGTTTGACGTCGATCGGGTTGACACTGGCGGCCTCGACCCGGATCCGGACCTCGCCCGGACCGGCGTGCGGCTCGGGCACGTCCTCGACCCTCAGCACCGACGGGTCGCCGTACTCGTGATAGGTCACTGCTCGCATCGAAAAGGACCTCCAAGTTCTCAATAGACTTGGGTAGTTGGGAGTCGATAGCCGGGTGGGCGGTGGGGCGGGCGCCATGCTGCGGGGCGCTCAGGCGGCCTTGGTGACCGAGCGCATCACCCGTGCCGCGTCCGCGCCCGCACGAGGAGGATCCGCACGCCCCTCGGGAAGGGGACCTCATGGGCCCCTCATGGGGCCATGAGCATGCGGTGTCCGGTCCCGACGAGGGGGGCCGACACCGCATGCGTGGCTGGGTCAGACGGCCGACCAGCCGTTGTCGACGGGGAGTACGACGCCGCTGATGTTGCTCGCCTCGTTTGAGGCGAGGAACACGATGGCCGCTGCGATTTCCTCCGCCGCGCCCACGCGGCCTATGTTCTCCCGGTAGCGGCCCACGATCGATGCGCCGTCGCCATCGAAGGTGACCGTGTCGGATATGTGGGTCAGGGTGCCGCCGGGGGCGACGGCGTTCACGCGGACGCCACGGTCCCGGTACATGACCGCGGTCGACTTCGTCAGGCCGATGATCCCGTGCTTGGAGACGGTGTACGCGGTGCCGGCGGCGCTGCCGCGCAGGGCCGCCTCCGAGGCCGTGTTGACGATGGCGCCGTTGCCGCGGGCCAGCAGGTGGGGCAGGGCGGCACGGGTGAGCAGGAACGGAGCGGTGAGGTTGATCCGTATGACCCGCTCCCACTCCGCGTCGCTCACATCGGCGGTGGCGGTCATGGTGTCCATGATCCCGGCGTTGTTGACCAGGACGTCGAGGCCGCCGAAGGCTTCCACGGCCGTGCTGATCACCTCGTCGACGGTGTGCTGGTCGCTCAGGTCGCCGACGACCGCGCGGGCGGTGCCGCCGTCCGCTTCGATCTCCTTGACGACCGCCTCGGCGCCGTCGGCGTTGAGATCGGCGACGAGGACCTTGTCGCCGAGCTGCGCGAACCGCAGCGCCGTGGCGCGTCCGATCCCCGACCCGGCGCCGGTGACGACGACGCCGCGACCTTGTGATCCGGTTGTGCTGCTCATGCTGCCGCTCCTTCCAGGAGGGACACGGCCTGCCGCCAGGGCGTGCGGGCGGCGAGGGCCTGTTGTCAGGTGCTGATGCTCTTGGGTGGCTTGCCGACGGTCAGGACGCCGGCGAGGTGGTCACCGGTGCGGTGGACAGCGGTGAACTTCCGTTGCTCCAGGCTGTCTTCAGCGATCCGTATCTGGTCGTGGCCGCGCAGGCAGCCGTAGGCAAGTGGGTGTTTTTCTTCCTTCCGGCGTTGTTGATCTTTGTTCCGGAACGGGGTGTGCATGCTGCCGGGACTTGATGAACCGGGTGGATGAAGGTCTTGTCGCCTCGTGTCCTTCGGGCTCTTGAACGGTTCGATGCCGCCTGTCCCTGGGGCCACAACGCTCACTACCACCGCGGGGCGCCGCCGGGTTCCAAGGCCGTGGGGGGGGCGGGCAGGCGCCGCCCACGCCGCGTTGTTCACCGGGGGTACGTCGGCGGCCAGCCGGCAGGTGCGGCGTGGCCGCTCCGGATCACTCTTTCCAGAAGCCTTCGAGGTGGTAGGGGTCCTTGACCTCGTCGAAGCCGATGGGGCGGAGTGTGTAGTCGCAGGTGAGCGTCCGGTAGGGGCCGGTCAGACCGCGTGCTTCCCACTCGGCGGGGTCGTCGTGGAGTTCGGTCCTGTAAATCAGGTCCCGTGCGATGGCACCCTCGCTGACCGTGTCGACGAGCGGATCGCCGTCGAAGTGGATCTGGTTTGTGAGCATGTGATGGTCGTCGTGGGTGATGTGCGCGTGGATGTGCCTGGCGCGTGAGTTGGCCCGTCCCAGCATGAGCAGGAGGCCGTCGAGCAGGCTGCCCGGCACCGCCGCGCCCTCCACCCCGGGCACGACGGTCCGGTACTCGTAGCGGCCCTCGGCATCCGTGACGATCTTGCCGCGCAGGTGGTACTTCGGCAGGTCGAAGTCGACTACGTCGAGGCCCGCCAGGGGTCCCGCCTGCTCGGGTGTCAGGCCCGAGTACCGGCCGTCGGCGGTGGTCTGCCAGAGATCGATGACCGCGCCGGGCAGCGGCTTGCCCGAGGTGGAGCGTACGGTGCCGGAGACGAGCAGGGTTTCGCCGGGCTCGTCGGGCGCCATCGGCAGGACGCCGGGGTTGTCGATCTGCGGTGCACCGGGGACGTAGGCGGGCCCGGTCGCCATCCAGGTGGAGGCGCCGTCCTTCTCCGGGTGCGCGTAGGCCCTGCCGTAGCTGACCTCCATCGTGTTGTTGGCGAGGAGCTGGATCATCGCCAGCGGGAACTCCCCTGACGCGACGAGCTTCGTCACGTAGGTGATGGCCTGACCCAGCTCCTCGAACGTGATGCCCTGCCTGAGTGCCAGGTCCCCGAACGTCTTCTGGAGATCGTCGAAGACGACGCGCAGGCGCTGGTTGAACGCGATGTCAGTGTGGGGGGTGTCAGTGGTGGTCATGTCACTCCAATCCGGCGTCGCCGTCGGGGGACGGCGCGCCTAAGGTGGGACAGCTGTGGTGCATGAGGTGGGTGTGGATCATGGGGTGGGTCAGGCGGCGGGTCGGCCGGTCAGGGTCGAGCCCAGGCGGCGGGCCTCGTCGTGCGCCTTCGTCAGGGATGCTTCGTGGAGGGGGAGGAGAGGGGCCATCATCGGCACGTGCGGGGCCATGGTCAGCTCGGGCAGGACCGTCGTCAGGTCGAGGCCGAGGTTGGTCGGGTGGCCCAGGACGGTTTCCAGCGTGGGCACCAGGTGGTCCATGCCCTCCTTCGGGGCGCCGGGGCCGTAGCCGCCGCCGCGCGCGGAGATCAGCACGGCCGGGCGGCCGAGGGTGGGAGGGGCTGCGTCGAAGCTCAGGGTGCGCCCGCCGACCATGATCTGGTCCAGCCATGCCTTGAACACGGACGGCATCGTGAGGTTGTACAGCGGCACGGTGAACAGGTAGGCGTCGGCGCCGAGGAACTCCTCGATCAGCTCGTCCTGGACCGCCGCGGCCTTCGCCTGCTCGGGGGTGTGCTCGGCGGGGTCGGTGGTGCGGGCGGTGATGCCCGCCGCGCTGAGGTGCGGGGCGGGTGAGGCGGCCAGGTCGCGGTGGACGACCGGGCCCTTCCACTCGTCACGGAAGGACCGGGCGACCTGACGGGAGACGGATGCCTCGCCGAGCGAGGACGCGTCGATGTGCAGCAGGTAGGACATGGCGAAGTCAGCCTTTCAAATCAATCAAGGGTGGGTCGGGGGGTGAAGGGTGGGGGTCAGCTGCGGGCCGGTATGGCGCAGCCGTCGGGGCCGCAGACCGCAGCGTCGCCGCCGGTGGTGAGGGTGAGCGGGTGGGAGGCGTCCCAGGCCGTGCGCAGCACGTCGAGAAGGCCGTCGCTGTCCTGCGCGCCGGGAATGCCGTACCTGCCGTCGACGACGATGAAGGGCGCGCCGGTGGCGCCCAGGCGCTGGGCGCGGGCGGCATCGTCGCCCACCTGCCGCCGGTAGCGGTGCTCGGTGAGCGCCCGGCGGGTGCCCTCGCGGTCCAGGCCGATCTCCTGGCCCAGGTCGAGCAGGTCGTCCATGCTGAAGACGGGGCGGGCCTGGCCGAAGTAGGCGCGGAAGATCGCGTCCCAGGCTTCACGGTTCTTGCCCTCGGCGGAGGCGTGGGCGAGGAACTCGTGCGCCAGGTCCGTGTTGCCGACCAGGTTGTCCAGCACCCGGTAGGGGGTGAGTCCCTCGGCTGCGGCCAGCGCCTCGATCCGACGCGTGGACGTCTCGGCCTGGGAGCCGCCCATGCCGTACCGGCTCAGCAGCACCTCCCGGACGGAGAACGTCTCCCCCACGGGGAAGGAACTGCTCAGCGGGAACGAGTGGTGGACGACCTCCACCTCATCGCCGTGCTCGAACCGCTGCACGGCCCGGTCCACACGGTGGCTGCCCAGTCCGCACCAGGGGCACGTGACCTCGGCCCAGACCTCGACCTTCATGACGCGCCTCCCATGCCTACGCTTTACTCCTACGTTTTGTTCGTAGCGCCATGATGGACCAGTATGGAAGCCGATACAAAAGGCACTTTGATGTGTGTGCCGGAGAGGAATGTGCGTCATGGAGGTCACCGGCAGTTCGGGCGGCGCGGCGGCGGCAGCGGGGCCCTGCGCCGCCATCCCCGCCGAGCACATGGCATTCATCCGGCAGGTCCTCGACCGCGTCGGCGACAAGTGGAGCCTGCTGCTCATCGCGGTGGTGGAGGCCGGCCCGCTGCGCTACACCGACCTGCAGCGCCAAATCCCGGGAATCTCCCAGCGGATGCTCACCCTCACCCTCCGCCAGCTCCACGAGGACGGTCTGATCACCCGCACCGCCTACGCGGAGGTTCCACCGCGCGTCGAGTACGCCCTCACCCCGCTGGGGCGCGGCCTCCACGAGATCGTGACATCCCTGATCGGCTGGGCCACCGACCACCACGACGAGATCCGCGCGCACCGGGCCCGCGCCACGGCATCGTGAAGAGCGTTTCAGCGCGCAGGCGTACTTGAAGTCGATGCGGCAGCGCACCGCCTCGGCAGGAACCGGCGGCACGCTCACCGTGGCGAGTTGGGCCGGTCCCGTACCCACATCGCGGTCGTCCCCGCGGGATTCTCGCCCGCGGCACCTGCGCGGTCAGGGACGGGACCTGCCTCTGTCGGACCCCATCGATCCGGTGCTGTCATTCAGGTGGAGGGTACGGGCGCTCCGCGCACAGCCCATCCACGCTTCGTGGTCACCGAGTTGACGGCAGTCGACTTGGCCTGCGCGGACCAGGATGTCGTGGTTGGCAACCACTCAACTGGGGTCGGGCGCCACGCCGGTCAACTCGGCGCTGATGTCCCACAGACGCGCGGCGGTCGCGGTGTCGGCCAGTCGGCCTCGGAACTGGTTCGAGTCTGGGCCTGCCGCGCGCTCCGATGACCCGTGGCCCCCACAGCTGGCCGCCGTGCACCGCTGGATCCAGTACTGCCCGGACGGGGGCCAGGCCACTGCGCCCTTGCCCTGCGCCACGGCGCGGAGCTGCAGGCCACGCAGCAGTTACCCCGTCGTGCGGGCGTGCACGGGCGGGCGTGACGGCGAGAGCGAGTCGAATCCGCCACCAGGATGGACGACCACGCTCATGATCGGGCTCCTGGTCGTACGCAGCCGGCGGTCGAGCTCGAAACCGAACAGCATCTGGGCGAGCTTCGACCGCCCGTACGCACGCCTGGTCCGGTAATCGCGGATGCTCTGGAGGTCGTCCATGTCGAGTCGCGCGGACTTGCCCAGCATGCTGCCCATGACGACGATGCGGCCGCCCGGGGCCATGATCCGCATCAGGTGTGCGGTCAACGCCCGATGCCCGAGGTGGTTGGTGCCGAACGTCAACTCGTGACTGTCCACGGTCTCCGCGCGCTGCGCCAGCTCGCTCAGCACGCCCGCGTTGTGCACGACCGCGTCGAGCTTGTCCAGCTCAAGCCGGTCCACCGAGGGCTTGACCGAGGACAGATCGGCCAGATCCAGCTCGACGGCCCGCATCCGTGCGTTCGGTATGCGAGCGCGGATCGCGGTGATCGCGGCGGCGGCCTGAGGTCGTCTCGTGTCCGGCCAACAGCAACAGGCTGTCCCGCAGCAGGCGGCGCATGATCTTGCCGGAGCGGGTCTTCGGCAGCTCGGCCACCGGCAGGATCCGCTTGGGCTTGGCGATCGGGCCGAGGGTGGCGCCGACGTGGCCCTGCAGGTCGGCGATGAGGTTCTCGTCCTCGGCGTTCGCCGTGCCGCGCAGGATCACGAAGGCGACGATGGCCTGTCCGGTGGTCTCGTCGGCGGCACCGACGACGGCCGCCTCGGCGACGGACGGGTGGGAGACGAGCGCGGACTCGACCTCGGTGGTGGAGATGTTGTGCCCGGACACGAGCATCACGTCGTCCACCCGGCCGAGCAGCCAGATGTCCCCGTCGTCGTCCTCCTTCGCGCCGTCACCGGCGAAGTACTTGCCCTCGAAGCACGACCAGTACGTGTCGAGGAAGCGCTGGCCGTCGCCCCAGATGGTGCGCAGCACTGTTCGTACGCCTCGGCCGTGACGTTGGCGTTCGCTGCCAGGTCCGCGGGCGGCGCGAACCTGCGCTCTTCCTTGAGCAGGTTCGCCCGACTCTCGTCGGTCATGGGAAGTCCCTTGTCACGTGGGTGAATCAGTGGCGCATGGGCGGAGTCGGCTGTTTCACGGCTGGAGGGGGTGGTCCTCGCCACGAGCCAATTGCCTTGTGAGGAGCGCCAGTTGTAGCCGCAGGTGGCCTGTGAGGGTGTGGACCGGCCAGCCGAGGAGACCCTCTGCGCGGGCGAGTCGCGCCTGCAGTGTGGAGTGGTGGATGTTGAGCTTTGCGGCGGCGGCGCGTCGGCTCTGGGTGGTTGCGACAGCGCCCAGCGTGGCGAGCATCCATGGGGCGTCGGCGAGCGCGGCGTCGAGTGCGCGGGCGTCGGGCGGAGGCCCGGTGTCCGATCCGACGAGGTTCGCGAGAAGCAGGATGTCGCCGAGATCTTCGGCGTACATCACGCGCTCGCCCGGGTCGCCGGCCGTTCCCTCGCCGGTGAATCGCAGCGCGGTCCGGGCAACTGCCCAGGACTGCGGCAGATCGAGCACAGGGACGGCCGGCCCGATTCCGACCCTTCCGGCGGGCAGATCGGCCTCCTTCAGTCGCTCGCCGCTGTGCGCGGGCAGGATTCGCGGATCTCCGCCCGGCACGGCCAGCGTGCGCACGCGTACGGTCGGGTCTCCACTGGTGAGACCGAGAGCATGTGCCGCGTGCATACGGGCTTCATCGGGCGCCGCGGAATCGAGCACCGTCTCCAGCAACGCCGGATCGTCGGATGGGGAGAGCGGCGCGCGACCACGGGTGCGATCCAGGATCTGGCGGAGAATGCCGGACGCTCGCTCCAGAATCACTGCGTCGACCATGCTCGGCGGGCCGGTGCGCTCCAGCCACAGGGCCGCCGAGATGTCCGGTGCGAGTTCCCGGGAGAGCCAGGAGGAGTCCGGCGGGGTGTCGGTGTCACGACGCTTCCCGTCGGGCTCTACGCGGATGCGCACGCGCCGGGCCGTGTCGATCAGCCGGGCCGGACATCCGGCCAGTACGGCGGCGCCACGCACCAGTGCCTCCAGGCCGGCCCTCGCTTCGGCCAGCCGGTCGAAGTAGGCGATGGCCTGGACAGCAGCCCCGGCATCCGGGTCCAGGGCGGTCAGGCGTCCGGCGAGTTCGTCCATGTGCTTCGGGGGATCGGAGGCGTCATTCGCCCAGTAGCCGGCGCAGCCACGTCACGCGTGCGGCGGCCGTGGCCTGGGAGATGGCGGCCTGGGGGGCCATGGCATCGAAGTTGTGGAAGCCGCCGGGCCATACGTGCAGTTCGGCGACTCCACCGGCCTGCCATATGCGAGATGCATAGGCGACAGCCTCGTCGCGGTAGGTTTCCCCGGAGCCGACGTCGATGAACGCCGGGGGCAGCCCGGACAGATCCTCCGCGCGGGCAGGCGCCGCGTACGCGGGTACGTCGTCACCACCGCGCCGCTCACCGAGCAGGGCCGTCCAGCCGACTTCGTTGGAGGTGCGGTCCCATATGCCCAGCCCGTTCATCTGGAGGGCGGAGAACGTGTCGTTGCGGTCATCCAGCATGGGGCACATCAGCACCTGCCCGATCGGGCTGGGGCCCTTGCGATCCCGGCTCAGCAGGGCCAGCGCCGCCGTCAGGCCACCGCCCGCGCTGGTGCCGGAGATGATGATCCGCTCCGGATCCGCGCCGATCTCCTCGGCGTTCTCCGCCACCCACGACAGGCCGGCGTACACGTCCTCCACCTGAGCGGGGTACGGGTGTTCAGGCGCCAGTCGGTATTCCACCGACACCACGACAGCGTCCAACTCCTGCGCCCAGTCGAGGGGTGTTTCCACGCCCATCCTGTTGTCCCCGAGCATCATGCCGCCGCCGTGGATGTAGTAGAACACCGGGCGTGGGCCGTCCGATGCCGCGGGGCGGCAGATCAGCAGTGAAACGTCCGGCTCGCCCTGAGGGCCGGGGACCAGCCGTTTCTCCACCTGAAAGTGGCCGTCACGACTCAGGTGCTCGTCGGTCACCAGTGCCATGCCCTGAGCTGCGGCCTCGCGCACCTGGACCACCTCGTCCAGTGAGAAGAACGCGGGCAGGTTCTGATTGATGATCTCCAGAGCCGCGGCCAGTTCCGGGTCGAAGGGGGGTGGGGTCAACGCCATGACGTGCTCCTTGGTTGGTACGGATCGCCTCACTGGGCGTGCATCCGATCGTCCATGCGTGATGGGGGTACGTGGGCTGCCGTCTGGCGGTATTTCTCAGCCACGTGGCGGATATGCCGAGAGACAGGCGTATGAGGGCTCGATGGAGCCCGAATTGCAAGAGCCGCTTTGCGGCGGACGCCGTTCCCGCACGGCAGGAAGGTCCGGCCCGCCGACCGTGTGTTCGGACGGCGCTTCCACCGACGGCCCAGGGCGTAGCCGAGCGTGTCACCAGTCATGCCGCCGGCTACGACGACCGCGGCGAGGACCAGGACGTTGAGATCGCCTCGGCCCGCGATCGCGGACGCGAGCAGGATGACCGTTTCGCCGGGCAGGAGCAAACCGATGAAGGCGCCGGTCTCGCCGGCTGTCATGGCGAACACCACGATGTACGACCACCATCCGGCCGCCTCGATCAAGGTATCGACGTGCATGGTCGTCAACCCGCTTGCCGCAACGGTAGTAGCTCAGGGTCGGGCTGCGGGGCTGGCGTCTGGCTACGGGACCGGAACGGCACTACGAGCCGTTGCGACGTCATCACCGGCGCCGTGTCCACGGCCGCGCGCTGTTGCCCGCCTCTTCGGCCCCACGGACGCCCGGTGGCGTACCACGTCATGAGCGGTACGGCTGCGGCCAGCAGCACTGCGAGCCATGTGCGGTCCGCAGTCGATACGGCCAACGTCGCGGTGGACAGGGCGAGAAGCAGCACCGTGACCCGTGGCCAGGTCCTCCGGCCGGCGGCGACCACCGCCAACGCCATCAGGGAGTACCAGCCCGCCTGTGCACCGGGGAACGCCACGTAGTCACGCAGGAGGAGCTCCTCGCGGACCGGCCAGCTCTGCATGACGGCGAAGGCGCCGAGACCGACCATGCCGGACAGCAGCAGCGCAATGGCAAAGCGCACATACAGCGCCTGATCCCGCCTGGCCAGCCAGAAAAGGACCAGTACCGTCAGGGGCAGCGCGGCCCAGGCCTGGCCCCAGGACAGCGCCTGCGCCGTGTCTCGTCCGAACGACACTGCGTCCTCTGCAACGGTGGCTCCGTAGGGGCTCAGCCGGCCGGCGGCGGACAACGCCCAGTCGGTCTCGCCGGACGCGTCCTGGCGGGCCGACACGGCGAGGAGGATGGCGAAGGAAAGCACCGTCGCTGCGACCGCGGCCGCCGCACGCCGTCGGCTCCGCCGGACGGTCGCTTCGGGTGGTGCCGTCCGGCCGGCAACTCCCGGTCTCTGGGTACCGCGCATGCGATGAGCGCAGGCGGCGACGCAGCTCACCGAGGGTTCCCGGCCGTAGGTGCCGCGCCGTTCAGGCGTTGCGCCCGGGCTGCTTCCCACAGCGGAATGACGCGCTGGGTCATTCGTTGCGCAGTGCTCGGCGACGGGGATCCGCTGTCCCTCCGGGATACGGACGGGGTCATGGCGGCCTCCTGATCAATCAGAGGCGCGCCGTTCAGCGGACGCGCCAACAGGTCCTGCTCATTGATCAGGTAAACCGGACTGTCATCTCCGGTTATTTCGGCCAGAAAGCGTGACGTGGGTCACATTTTCAAGGGGCTCTGATAGTGGACCGGATCCGCATCTACGTCGACCCCGGGGAAGGGTAAGCCGCTACACGCCCCGGACGCGTGCATCCTGCCCGAGGCCCTGAGGGTGGCGTCACACCGCTCCCGGCTGCTTCGGCGGCAGATCAGCGATTGCCGTCCTGGCCAGCGGATTTCAATCCCTTCGACTCCGCGTGCTCCCGTTTGGCGCGCGCAGCCTGCAGGGGGGTCGGTGCGGCAGGGAGCGGACCCGTCCGCCCAGGCCGGCATGCCTCGAGCAGGAGAGCGACGAGACGTCGCCACGCGTGCGGGGCGGCCAGGCGGGTCATTTGCGTCACGGCCGCGTTGGCGACGAGGAAGAGGAAAATATCCTCCGGTACGAGGTCGTCCCGGACTGCGCCGGCTTCTTGTGCGCGGCGAAGGATCTCGGCCTGGGCGCGGGCCTGGCGCCTGCAGGCTCCCGTCACTTCTTCCGAATTGGGGATCTCAAGAAGGAGCAGGTCGCCGAGACCCCGGTCGGTGGCCATGGCAGCACAGAGCCGCTCCACATACGTGCTGAAGCCGACCCAGGGGTCCTCGCACTGTGCGGCCTCTTCGGCGATGGCCGCCACCTTCACGAGCTCCTTCTCGAAGGCGGCTTCGACCAGGGCCCGGCGTGTGGGGAAGTGTCGATACAACGTTCCCGCACCCACGCTCGCGCGCTCCGCGACCTCGTCCAGTGGGGCATCCAGTCCCCGCTCTTCGAAGATCTGGCGAGCGGCCTCCAGGATGCGCTGCCTGTTTCGCAGGGCGTCTGCGCGAAGCCCCCGCCCGCTGACCTGTGCGCTCTCCGTCGATGCCATGGGTCCATCCTACCAATGGGAGAGTGCCGTCCGGTTAATGATCGGTGACTCTCGGAGGCCCTTGAAGATGCCGTGGAGAGTCGCCGAGCTGTGGCTGCTGTGCCGCCGGAGACCTTCTCGTCCCGGGTGCGCGTCGATCGCCGGCGTGGCCTGCCAGTTGGCCCTTCCGTGGTCGCGTGCCGACCGTAGCGGCGCCCTCAGCACCCCGAGCGCATCGGCCACACCTGCTCGGCCGCCAGGCCTGCGGGTCCTTGATCGCTTCCATGAGTGCTCGTGCCCCCAGTCCCGGGCTGCACCAATAGATCAGCTTCGACCCGCTGAGGAGTTGGGTGGTGATGAAGGCTCCAGTCACCGTTCCTATCCGCTACGCACAGCAATGTTCCTTTTGTATGGCCTTCTATGCTGACGCATCATGGCGTTACACACAAGGAGTCGGAATTGGAGAGGCGTCATGCAAGTGGAGATCTGGGCCGAGGTGACCTGCCCCTGGTGCGGACTCGCCAGCCACCGCGTCCATCGGGCCGTGGAGCGGTTCGAGCACGGGGACGAGGTGACGGTGGTCCACCGGTCGTTCCCGAGCGGCGACTTCTCCGAGGGGCAGATCCTCGGCGTCCGCGAGGCTCGGATGCGGCAGCATGGCATCGATGCCGCCGAGGCAGAGGCATCGACCCGGCGGATCGAGGCCCTGGCCGAAAGCGAGGGCCTGAGCCCCTACCACGTGCTGGACAATCGGGTCGGCAACACCGAACTGGCCCACGAGTTTCTTGCCCACGCCTCCGTCGAGGGTAAGAATCGCGAGGCCTGGGACGCGATCCTCCGTGCCTACTTCGGCAGGGCCGAGTCGGTCTTCGCCCTTGAGGACCTGCTGAAGCTCTCGGATGAGCTCGGCCTGGACCGCGAGCAGACCCGCCAGGCCCTCACCGAGCGGAGCTACCGAGCCGTGGTCCGCGGTGACGCGCGGCGTGCTCAGCGCCTCGGTGCCACGGGTGCGCCGTTCATCGTCATGGATGGACGTCACGGCGTCGCTCGTGCGCAGAAGACCGACATCCTGCTCGACCGGCTCCGCACCGCTTGGGGCGAAGCCCACCCCCTCGCCCCCGTGTCCGAGGGCGACGCCCCCGTCTCCGGCCCCAATGGCCGCGCCGAGCCGGCAGGAGGGGTTGGCTTGGGGTGGCAGTGAGGTCGAGTGTTGACGTCGCGCGTGTGACGCGGGCTGCCACGATCAGGGCAATCATCGCCTCCCCGCACCCGCGACCGGTCGGCAACATGACGGTGGCTGCGGTCAGTTCGTCGCGCCCGAGCCGAGGGCTGCGTTCCGCGGCGCCCCCGCCCGGGCCGCATACGCGAGACAACGCCAAGCCGTGCCACAACCCGCCCGAGGCCCCCGATTCCGGCAGCGATCGGTCCGACGGTGTAGTCCATGACACACATTCCCCTCCGTCACGCACAGCAATGTGCCTTTTGTGCAGCCTTCCGTGCTGTCGCACCATGGCGTTTCGCACAAACAGTCGGAATTGGAGTTGTGTCATGCAGGTAGAGATCTGGGCCGAGGTGACCTGCCCATGGTGCGGACTGGGCAGCCACCCCATGGACCGGGCCGTCCCGGTCCCGGTGCTCCCAGGTGCCCACCCTGGAGGCCGTTCTGGGCCGCGATGACCTCCTCGGTCTGGACGTGACCACGGTGATCCCGGAACCGGCCATGGCCTCGCACGTTCCGGCTCCGGCCGCGCTCCTGCCGCTGCACGAAACGTCCCTGACCGACGCTCACGAGCAGGTCCGGCGTCTGAACACAGCCGTCCCAGCCCAGACCGCCGCCTGACCACGGCCTGTCACTACATAGGAGAAACCCATGACTAACCTGCTCGTTCTCGGCGGCAGTGGCCGCACCGGAATCCATGTGCTCAAGGAGGCCGCCAAACGAGGTCACCGCGTTCGTGCCCTGGTGCGCAACCCCGACGCGGTCGGGGACCTGCCTGGCGTCGAGTTGATCGGCGGCACGCCCGAGAACATCGACGACCTCCGCAAGGCCGCCAAGGGAACGGAGGCGGTGATCAGCGCGCTCAACAACGCCCGCGCCTCTGACAATCCCTGGGCGAAGCCTGTCAGCCCGCCCATGTTCATGACCAACGTCACCCGTGACCTTCTGACTGTGATGGGTGAGCACGACATCCGCCGGATCGTCATCATCTCCACGCAGGGCGCCGGAAGCGACTGGGCCCGGATGAATCCGCTGGTCAAGACCGCCATCAACCTGTCCAACCTCAAGGCCGGTTTCGCCGACCACAGTGGCGTGGAGGAGGTCGTTCGCGACTCCGAGGCCGACTGGACCCTCGCCAGGGCCGTCGCCCTCACGGACAAGCCTGTCGGCCCTTCGTTGCGAGCCGCCGAGGCCGGCACCGAAAAGGCCGGTATGCGCATCTACCGCGCCGATCTCGCCGGTTTCCTCCTGGACGCCGTCGAGCAGGGCACCTGGATCCGCAAGGCGCCGCTCGTCTGGAACGCACGAGGCTGATACGCCCCCATCCGCCGTCTTCGAAGCATTTCGAGGGAGAGCCATGTCCAAAGTGATCGCCATCTTCGGTGCCGGCTCCGGCCTCGGAGCCTCCGTGGCCCGCCGTTTCGCCCGAGAAGGCTTTCAAGTCGCCCTCGTCGCGCGGCGCAAGGACCGCCTCGACGCTCTCGTCGAGCAACTGATCGTTGAAGGCGTGGACGCGGTCGGTTTCACCGCCGATCTCTCCGCGCCAGACCAGATACCCGGTCTAGTGGGCGCGATCCGAAGCCATTTCGGCCGTATAGACGTCATCGAGTACGGTCCGATCAGCGGAGAGCAGAGCTTCGTCTCCGCCGCCCAGCTGACCCCGGCGGCGCTGGCCAAGGATGTCCCGCTGCTCGTGCTCACACCGCTCGCCGTCGCGCAAGCCGTGCTGCCGGAGTGGATGGAACGGGGCGACGGCGCCTTCCTGATGACCACGGGTGCCAGCGCGGTTCACCCCGTGCCGCACCTCAGCGGCGTCGGCCCGCTCATGGCCGCCGCCCGCAACTGGCTGTACTCCCTCAATGGCGAACTGGCCGTATCCGGTATCTACGCCGGCACTCTGTCCGTCGGAGCGTTCATCGCCCGCAGCGAAATAGGTGAACAAGCAGCGTCAAGTGCCACGGCTTCCGACGCGCCAGGGGTGGGCCCGCTCGTCGATCCGGACGACCTCGCCGCGCACTACTGGGACATGTACACCAAGCGCGACCGTATCGAGCAGGTCCACCCCGCTCCTCATGGCAGTTGAGCCGTCCAACGGTCGTCCGGGCGTCGACCGCACTCGTCTGCCGACGGCGCGGGCGGTGGGCATTGAGCGAGCGGCTTGTCCAGCTCGAAGATCGCAGAGATCCCAGCTGTTCTCTTCTTGTGCGTACGGGGCAGCGGATTCGGGCCTGGCTGATGTCGGCACATCCGCTGTCCAGCGCGGCCGACACGGCACCGTCGATGAAGAGATCACCAGGTTCACGTCCGTACCAGGGCACCGCACATCACTGATCATCCTCACGGAGAACGACCATGCCACAAGCGCATACCAGCTCCGCCTCGCCCTCCCGCACGAACGCCTACGTAGCGGTGCTCGCCTTCAGCGGCATCGTGATCTCGCTGATGCAGTCCCTGGTGATCCCGATCGTGCCGGAGCTACCGAACCTTGTCCACGCATCGCCGTCGGACACTGCCTGGGCCGTCACGGCGACCCTGCTCGCAGCAGCGGTCGCGACCCCGATCACAGGCCGACTCGGTGACATGCTCGGCAAGCGCCGCATGCTCCTGGCCAGCCTCGTCATGATGGTCGCTGGGTCTTTCACCGCCGCCCTCGCCGACTCCTTGACCCCCTTGATCGTCGGACGCGCGCTTCAGGGCATGGCCGTCGGTGTCATCCCGCTCGGCATCAGCATCATGCGCGACCTACTACCCGCTGAACGGCTCGGCTCCGCCACCGCGTTGATGAGTGCCTCCCTCGGCGTCGGCGCTGCCTTCGGCCTACCGGCCGCTGCGGTCATCGCAGAGCATTTCAACTGGCACGTGCTGTTCTGGTCCGCGGGAACCGTGGGGATAATCGCCGGCCTGCTCGTAGTGGCCGTCGTACCGGAATCTCCCCAGCGCACGGGAGGACGTTTCGATCTGCTCGGTGCCGTCGGCCTGGCGGTCGGCCTGGTCTGCTTGCTGCTGGCCATATCCAAGGGCACTGACTGGGGGTGGGCCGGCGGAACCACCCTCGGACTGTTCGCCGCAGCCGCTGTGGTCCTGCCGATATGGGGCATAGTCGAACTGCGCACCGAAGCCCCCCTGGTCGACCTGCGCACCACTGCCCGCCGACAGGTGCTTTTCACGAACCTTGCCTCGATCGCGGTCGGTTTCAGCATGCTCTCGCTGTTGCTGATCCTGCCGCAGCTTCTCCAACTGCCCGAGCAGACCGGCTACGGGCTTGGCAGTTCCCTGCTCACCGCCGGATTGGTCATGGCACCGATGGGCCTGGTCATGATGGCCACCGCCCCCGTGTCCGCTGCCGTGTCCAGGGCCCGGGGTCCGAAGACCACGTTGCTGATCGGCACCCTGATCATCGCCGCAGGCTTTGCCATCAACATTGTTCTGATGGCACAGCTGTGGCAGTTCGTCCTGGTCACCTGCATTGTCGGTGCCGGCATCGGCTTCGCCTTCGGATCCATGCCCGCGCTCGTCATGGGCGCCGTCCCAGCTTCGGAGTCGGCCGCCGCGAACAGCCTCAACAACCTGATGCGCGCCATCGGTAGCTCGACTGCCAGCGCCGTCGCGGGCGTGGTCCTCTCCCAGATGACGACCACCTTCGATACCACCGTCCTGCCGTCGGAGAGCGGGTTCAAGACGGTCATGGCCATCGCCGGCGCTTCCGCCCTCCTCGCCTTCGTCCTCGGCACCTTCATTCCCAGCCATCGGGCGACGGCACCCGCGCCGGAGAAGGCGCCCGACTCCGCTCCCGAACCCGTAGCCGATGCCACGACAGACTGACAACTGGCACAAGAACTCGGCCAGACTGCACCGGCATCGGCCAGGTTCAGCAGCTTCAGATCCTCGGCGGAGTGCCCTGTGGGGGCCTCAGTGATCGCCGTCGGCCTCTGCGGCTGCCGTATATTTCGTCCGCCCAGGTCAGGCGACGTGCCGGTACTCGTGGATCACTCGCAGTGGTGCTGCCGCTGCCTGGTTCATCGCTTGATGGGGCCGGTGGGCGTTGTAGTGCGCCTCGAACTGGCGGAGGGCGTGGCGTAGGTGGCGCTCGTTCCAGATGAGGGTGCGGTCCAGGAGTTCGTGGCGGCAGGTCTGGACCCAGCGCTCCATGATTGAGTTCGTGCGAGGCGTCCGGACGCCGGTGAGCACGGTCTGGACGTCGGCGGCTGCCAAGATCTGGTCGAACTGCGCAGGGAACTTGGAGTCCCGGTCCCGGATGAGGTAAGTGACGGTGGCTGAGGCGTCTTCGGCCGGTCAGGGTGACGGTCTCGATGAAGTCGCAGGCCAGGAGTGCGTCGGCCTGAGAGTGCAGGAAGTCGGTCCAGGTCGTGGCGGCCCGGTCGGGTGCGGGGTCGATGCCCTCGGCCTGAGGATTTCCCAGACGGTGGAGGCTGCGATCTTGATGCCGAGGGTGGCGAGTTCGCCGTGCACCCTGCGGTAGCCCCACGACGGGTTCTCCCGGACCAGGCGCAGGATCAGGATGCGGATCGAGCGAACGGTGGGCGGGCGGCCCGGCCTATTGGATCGGCAGGCGCGAGCGTGGCGCTGCTTGATCAGGTCGCGGTGCCATCGCAGCACGGTGTCGGGCTGGACCAGCAACCGGAGCCGACGCAGAACCTGGCGCGGCAGCGGCACCAGCAGAGCCGCGAGGAACGCCCGGTCTTCCGGGGCGAACTTCACCCGGTCCTCCCCGAGCTGCCGCTCGAGAACCATGATCTGGTGGCGCAGGGCGAGGATCTCCGCGTCCTTGTCGCGGTCGCTCATCGGTAGCAGCCGCAGCGCAGCGAACGCATTGGTGATGGCCAGGTAGGAGAGACGAAGCAACACGAGCGCTCACACTGCCTCAGCACCGAACAAGCCCTTGAGCTGCATGGATGACATTCTCGGCAGGCGCACGGCCAGCGCGGGCAGGCGAGCCGGCCGCGGCGGCCCGGGCCGGGGTCTAACCGAAACCCAGGGCGGTCCGGGTGCTGGCCAGGTGGGTGAGCACCGCGGTCCGCGCACGTTCGAGATCGCCGGCGCCCACTGCGTCGGCGATCTCCGCGTGCTCGGCGAGGATGGTCTCCCGCCGGCCCTCGTCGGTCAGCACCGACACCGCGGTCATGCGCACCTGCCGTTCCCGCAAAGACCCGTAGAAGCGGTTGAGCAATACGTTGCCGGCCGCGTCGAGCAGCGCGGCGTGGAAGAGGCGGTCCTCCTCGAGGAACGCCTCGGTCTCGTCCTCCGCAGCCAGGGAATGCTGCCGCTCCAGGTGCTCGCGAAGCGTTCCGAGGAGCGCCTGCCGGGCCGTGGCGGACCCCTCGACGACCTTTTCCACGGCGAAGCGCTCCAGGAGCGAACGGGCCTCCAGCACCGCCTGTACCTCCTCGGAGGACACGGGCACCACCAGGGCGCCGCGCTGCGGGTAGAGCCGCAGCAGGCCTTCGACCTCAAGGCGGAGGAACGCCTCACGGACCGGGGTGCGGGACATGCCGAGCGCTTCGGAGACCTCGCCCTCGCTGATCAGCTCGCCCCCGGGGTACTCCCCGCGCAGCACCTGCCTCTTGACGAAGGCGTAAGCCTTGTCCTTCGCCGCCGGCTGGCGAGCGTCCGCCCTGGCCATCACCGCACCTCCGGCATGCTGGGATACCACTGATCGCCAGTATAGATCCCAGCCGTCTCACGGCGGCCGCCCCGCCGTCGCTGCAGCCGGGGGCGGCCTGCGGCCGAGTTCGGAACGAAGCCCATCGGGGCCGCCCAGGACGTGGCCGCACAAGAGTGGCCCTGCGCCGGGGTTCGGGGAGCCAGGGCTCGGGGAGCCCGGGGAGAATGTAGATCACACGTCATGTCGCCGGAAGCGATAGCACGATGGCAGTTCGGGATCACCACCGTCCACCACCACCTCCTTTGTGCCGCTGACGATCAGTCTGGCCGGAATCACGGCCGGACGGGGGCGGCCGCCGCCCGTTCCCCCGGGTGGTCGAAGCGCTACGTCATGTCTGTTCCATCCCTTCGAGGCTGTGCGTCGTGATCGGTCGATCGGGGCGGTCGCTGAGGGCCCCGGCGCGACCGTTGTCCGGGCCGGCGCGTGGGGCATGGTGACGGTGCACTGACTCCGGCCGTGACCGCCGGTGAGGGCGGTGCACGGCCGGTGGGGTTGCGCTTGGGGCCCTGCGCGGATCAGTCGCCGCGCAGGCGGCGGGCGGCCCGCCCGGTGGCGGGTTCCTGGTGCGGGAGTGCCGCGACGACCGGGTGGTCCCGGTCTATGGCCCCGAGGGGCGCGGCGCCCGACGGGGAACCGAGTCCGGCGAAGAACTCGGCGTTGACGGTCTGGTAGTCCCGCCATCCGTCCGGGAGTTCACCTTCGTAGAAGATGGCCTCGACGGGGCACACGAAGACACAGGCACCGCAGTCCGTGCACTCGTCCGGATGGATGTACAGGGAGCGCCGGCCCTCGTAGATGCAGTCGACCGGACATTCGTCGACGCATCCCTTGTCCTTGACGTCCACGCAGGGCTGCGCGATGACGTAGGCCATGTCCGATCACCTCGCTCGCACGGGCTCCGTCGGGTGCGGGCGGCCGAATGGCCCGTACCCGACGGGGCCGGGGGATCAGCGGCGGTCGCTGAAGCGGATGTCGAGGGTGCGCAGGTACGTCTGGAGTCCCGCGTCCTGGACGGGGATGAGGTGGGCGTCGGTGCCCGACTCGTTGTAGTGCGCGTGCCACATGCCGGGCGGGGTGATGAACGCGCCGCCGGGCACCCAGTCGACCCGGATCGGGTTGACGATCTCGCCCCGCTCGTCGAGGCGCTCCCCCAGCAGCGTGTAGCAGCCCTCGGCGGGGGCGTCCAGGATGAGGTCGAGCGCGACCGACTGGTGCCGGTGCGGGCGCTGTTCCTGGCCGGCGGGCAGGACGCCGAACATCGCCCACAGCACGTGGGTGATGGTCAGGGTCTGCTCCTCCTCCGCGTTGGCGAGCAGGACGCTGACGCGGCTCTTGTCGTTCGCCCCCGGGCGGGAGGCGATCTTCTCCAGTTCGGCGACCAGGTCGGCGCGGCGGAACTTCGTCGCGCGGAAGCGCGGCTCGGTGGCCTCAGCGCCCAGGTAGCGCAGCAGCGGCTCGTCGTGGACCCAGTAGAACGCGGTGTCGGCCTCCGCGTAGTGCGCGGTCCTGCTGCCGGCGGGGAGGGTGACGACGTCGCCCTTCTCCCAATTGATGAGCCGGCCGTTAACGGCGGAGTACCCGTGGCCCTTGAGCACGTAATACAACTCGGACGTGGCGTTGGGGCGGGTCGCGATCTTCTCGCCGGCACGGATCCGCACGAAGTTGGCCAGCAGGCCGGGGCTGGTGGCCTCGCCGAGCTCGATGCTCAGTTCCTTGGACAGGTCGAGCGGAACGATCCGCGACGGACCGTCCGCGTACAGCTCCGGGCCGAACTGCCTGAGCGGTACGCGGCTGGTGTAGCCCAGTCCGATCGGGTTGGCGGCCTTGCTGTACTCGAAGTACCGGGCGTCGCCGCTCCAGTCCTCGAAACGGCCCTCGAAGCCGTATTCGGCGACGTTCACTTCCGGGGCCGGAACTGTCGGGTCCAGTTCACTGACGGTGGCCTCGGCGCTCTGCGGGGTTGCAGGAGCCATGACGACTCACTTCCTCTCTCCACATAGCCGCAACTTGTATCTAAGTCCGATTCAAAAAGTATCCTTGTTGTTGCGCGGACGCAACCGGTTGGGCGTCCCGACGGCGCGAAGGTAACGAAGGCCGCAGGTGGCGGGCGTCGCGCGAACCGCCGGTCGTCCCGACGGCCGCCGCGAGCATACTGAGATACAACTTCCATACAAGAGCAGGTGGGAACATGCCCGGCCTCAGACCCGGCCGACCGTGACGTCCGCTTCGCCGAGTCCCTGGCATTGCTCGAACCGCTGTACCGGACCGCACTGCGGCTCACCCGCCACCGGGCGGACGCCGAGGACCTGGTCCAGGAGACCTATGCCCGCGCCTACGCCCACTCCCGCCAGTTCCGCGAGGGCGCCAACCTGACCGCCTGGCTGCACACCATCCTGACCAGCACCTTCATCAGCACCTGCCGCAAGGCCGGTAACGCCGCCGTACCCGGCCGGCCCGACGAAAACGACCACCGGTGGCTACCGGGCTCGGGGCGGCACGCGCGCTCGGCCGAGGCGGCCGCGCTGGAACGCCTCGCCGACGCGGATGTCCGCGCCACCCTGCGCGCCCTGCCCGCCGAACAGCGGCTCGCGGTCTACCTCTGCGACGTCGAGGGCTATCGCTACCAGGAGATCGCCGCGTTCACCGGCGTGACCACCGGCACCTTCGGTTCGGTGGGCTCCATGCGCGGCGACCGTTCGGCGACAGGTGGTACGCCTCACCGGCCCGCCCCGCGCAGGTCCCCGGCATGCGGCGGCGGCAAACGCTTTCCGGGGTGCCGCCCGTCGCGCACATCTGTCGCCGGTACACACATCAGTGTGCCTTTTGTGCGGCTTTCCATAATGGTCCACCATGACGTTACGCACAAACAGTCGGAATCGAGGGTGCGCCGTACATCGACGGCTGCACCGGAGTGGAGTGACTGTGACCACTGAGGCTGCGCCTGACATCGCGTTCAACGAGCGGCTGGGGGTCGTCTTCGACGGTATCCACAGGCGTTCGGGGCGGCGATCTACCTCTTCGGGATCAAGCCGATGGAGGTCGAGGACGGGAAGGCCTACGCCGACCCGGAGAAGGACGGCGCCTCCACGTTCATGCCGACCGGCCCCGCCTACGCGCCCGACGAGCCGGGCGAGCCGCTCATCGTCTCCGCCGTCGTGCGCTCGACCTCGGGCAAGCCGCTGGCCGGCGCGGTGGTCGACCTCTGGCAGACCACCGCGGACGGCACCTACGGGGGCTGGCTCCCGAGCAGGCAGCCCCCTCGGCGCCCCTGGGGGTCATCGACTTCGACCTGCCCAAGTACCACGTGCGAGGCAAGATCGTCACGGACGCCGAGGGCCGCTACGAGTACCGGACCGTCGTGCCGGGCCTGGAGTCCGCGACGCCGCCGGGGGCCCCTCGAGACGTTCCTGCACATGCTGGGACGGAACACGTCACGCGCGCGGCACATCCACGCGTACGTCTCGCACGAGGGGCACCACAGGCTGACGCACCAGGTCCACTTCGACGACGATCCGGTGGCCGACACGGTCAGCGAGGGTGCGCTCGCGCGGAGCTTGATCTACGCGAGTGTGAAGCACAGCGACCCGACCGAGTGAGAGGCCCGTGGCCTCACCGGCCCGTTCCGGACCCTGACGTGCGACTACGTCCTCCGCCCCATCGGCTTCGACGAGGTGAAGGACCCCTACCTCCGGCCAGCCGCCGCCCCGGTACGACGCGCGCCTCGCGCCATGTGCCGTACAGGCGTTCAGCCGGGATCCACGGCTCCGGTACAGGCAGGGGCGGTGTCGCAGAACTTGGACCCTCCGTCCGTGTGTTCGCTCGGACGGTCGGCCCATGACGTGGACAGACGTTTCGTATCTCCAAGACTGAGAGGAACAGTATGAGCGTGCACGAGAAGGACAGGGACCAGGAGGGCTTTGCACTGGGCTCACCGGAGTTGCGTTCGGTGGGCCCTGTTGCGTTCACTCCTGACGGAGTCCTGTTCGTCGCCGACAACGTGCAGGCGGAGATCCTGGCGTTCGACCTCTCGTCGGACGACCGGAAGACGGGGGTCGTCGAGATCGACGGCCTCGACGAGCGGCTGGCGGCCTTCCTCGGCTGCGCCGTGGACGATGTCCATGTCCGCGACCTGGCCGTCCACCCCCTCTCCCGGGCGCTCTATCTGTCCGTGATGCGGGGCGCGGGTGAGAGCGCCGTTCCGCTCGTGATCAGGGTCGGCGACGGCGGCGAATTCTCGCAGAGCGTGGCCGAGGACGTCAGGTACGCGCGGATGCGGATCGACGACGCGCCGGCCGCCGACGACGAGCGGGAGGAGGCGAGCGTGACCGCGGACAGCGATCCCGCGGGCGAGTGGATAGACGTGCCGCAGGTCGGGATCACGTTGCGGATCACGCGCGCCAGTCTGCGCGGCACCACCGTGACCGACCTGGCGTTCGTCAACGGCGAGCTTCTGGTGGCAGGGGCTTCCAACGAGGAGTTCGTCTCGACGCTGCGCCGTATCCCCTTCCCGTTCCGCGGTGAGGCGCAGGCGAGTTCGCTCGAGATCTTCCACGTCTCGCACGGCGCCTACGAGACGCACTCTCCGATCCGCGCCTTCGTCCCCTACGGCGGCGGCACGGGCATCGTCGCGAGCTACACCTGTACGCCGCTCGTTCATTTCCCGCTGAGCGACCTCACCGGTCAAGGGACGCGGGCGGTCGGCCGGACTGTGGCCGACCTCGGCGCGGCCAGCTCCCCGCTCGACATCGTCTCGTTCACCCAGGGCGGCGACGAGTACCTGCTGGTCTCGAACGCCCGCCTGCCGCTGATGAAGATCGCCTGCAAGGACATCGACGCGCAGGAGGCGCTGACGGAGCCGCGTGAGAGCCCGGAGCTGCTCCGGGAGCCGGCCGGTGTGCCGCTGCGGGGACTGCCGCACGAGGGCGTCAGCCGCATGGCGGTGACCGACGGGCATGTGCTGATGCTCCAGCGCGACGACTCCGGCCTGCACCTGCGGGCCCACAGCACCGCATCGCTGTGACCGGGCCGGCTGTCGGCCTTCGCGTCGGCGAACACGACGGCCGTGTCTGCCTGGTGGTCACCGGCGCTCCGCGCTCCGCCCGCCTGGCCGTGGTGCCGGCAGAGCTGGCCGCACGTGCGAAGGGCTGGCAGCCCCTCGCGGGGACGTTCGACGAGCGGGACGGTGAGGCGTGGTTCCTGCCGCGCTTCCCGCTCGTACCGGGCCTGCGGTACGCGCTGCTGATCGAGCGGGCGGTGGCGGCGGAGAGCGAGATTCCGGCGCCGGCGGAAGCGGCGCCGGGGACCGAGGTCGTCTCGATCACCCCCTCGGCAGAGGAGGTGCCATTCAACCTCCTGAGGGTCTACGTCTCTTTCTCCGCGCCCATGAGCGAGGGCTGGGCAACTCGTGCGATCAGAGTCGTCCGCGCGGAGAGCGGGGAGGAACTGAACGACGTGTTCCTGCCGATGGAACCGGAACTGTGGGACAGCTCGCGGCAGCGGCTGACGCTCCTTCTCGACCCCGGCCGCATCAAACGCGGCCTCGCACCGAACACGGAATTCGGGTACCCCCTCACCGAAGGAGTCCCGGTCAGCATCGTCGTCCAGCAGGACTTCCGGGACGCCGAAGGGCGACCGCTCCTGGCCCCGGCCAAGCGGTCGTACCGGGTCGGGCCTGCGATCAGGACACGGGTCGATCCGTCGCTGTGGCAACTCACCCTCCCGCGTGCGGGATCGAACGACCCGCTCGTCGCCTCCTTCGACCGCCCCCTCGACCACGCACTCCTCCGGCGCTGCCTCGCGGTCCTCGACACCGCGACGGTGCCGGTGCGGGGGGAGGCGCACATCGACGAAAGCCGGCGCAGGTGGTCGTTCACACCCTCCTCACCTTGGCGAGCGGGCGCCTACGCCCTGCGGGTCGACTCCCGGCTCGAGGACGTCGCGGGAAACTCCGTCCGCCGCGTCTTCGACCGGGAACTGCACCTTCCCGAACACGAACCACTGGACGTACGCAGGCTGGATCTCCCCATCCACACGGTCTGAATCTCCGTACTCGCGGCCGCGTGTCCCGTCCGGCGAACCCGGCGGTGACTGTTCGGGGGCCCGCGATTCCCGGCGGCAGTGGAGATGGCGAGCGTCTTGGGGATGACCGGCGACCCAGGTGTCCTACATGCTGGTGATCCGTCACGTCCCCGTGACGTGGTCCAGGGCGCGCTCATCATTCTCAGCCACCGCTGGGAGGATCGACTCGTCAAGACAGACGGCACTCGGTTGTTCGAGGGGCCGCTGAACAACGTCAGAGCCAGCGCAGACGCGACGCCAAAGGCGCAGCACGGCTAGGGAGTTGTCCTGCCGTCTGCGCCACCTGAAGCGGCGGGTCGGGCCACGTCCCGCCTCGATCCGCAAGGATGCGCAGCACAGAGCCCGGAACGGTCCGCCGGGCACGGACGGCCGGAGTGCGGTGGGGGGCGCCGGCGGTACGCGGCCCCCCGGCCGGCGATGGGATGGGGGATTTGTCCGCCTCGCACGAACCGGCCCCGTTCTCACAGCGACAGCGGCGTCGGCACCACCCATACCGACGCCGATGGGCGGGCGTTCACCCGAGCGCGGACCCGCGCAGGTGCACGAGGCGACCGTTGAATGTGCAGCCCAGGACTCACCTGACGGCAGGAGGTCAGAGGATGATCACGATCTTCCCGCGGACGCTGCGGTTCTCCAATGCGGTGAAGGCGGCCACGGCTTCCTCCAGGGGGTAAGTGCGACCGACGCGCGCGGTGATGGCGCCCTCGGCGAGGTAGGCGGTGAGCTCGCGCAGAACCCCGTCGGACTGTGCGCCCTGTCGGATGACCGTCAGCCCCAACTGATCCGCCCTGTTCTGGTCGATCGCACCGCTGACGCTGACGAGAGTGCCACCGCGCCTGAGGATGCCGTAGGACTTTTCCAGGGAGGTGCCGCCGACAGCGTCCAAAACGGCGTCGAAGTCGTGGAGGTGTTCGGAGAAGTCACTGCTCGTGTAGTCGAACACCTCGTCCGCGCCGAGCTCCCGGACGAGGTCGACACCGTCCCCGCTGGCGGTGGTGGCTACGTACGCACCGAGGTGCTTGGCCAGCTGGACGGCCGCCGAGCCGACCGCGCCCGAGCCGCCGCTGATGAAGACCTTCTGGCCGGACTGCAGCTTCAGGCTGTGATCGATCGCCTCGACGGCGGTGGTCCCGCCAACCGGCATCGAGGCGGCCTCGGCGAAGCTCAGGCCACCTGGGATCGGTGCGAGGTTGCCGGCCTGGACGAGAGCCTGCTCGGCGATCGCGCCGCTGCCGCCCAGCAGGGTGTACGCGTTGCCGTAGACGCGGTCGCCGACGGCGAAGCCGTTCACGTCGGGGCCGAGGGCGGCGACCACTCCGGCTACATCGCCCCCGAGGGTGGCGGGGAACTGCAACGGCATGAGCGCCTGGGCGTACCCGGCGCGCAGAGTCGCATCGAGCGGGTTCAAGGCCGCGGCCTCGACGTTGATGAGGACCTGGCTGCCGATTGGAGCCGGCAGCGAGACGTCGGCGATGGTCAAAACGCTGTTGTCGCCGTACTCGGTGATCTGCAGTGCGCGCATGGATGAGGTTCCTTCTGCGGGACGAGGTGTGGGTGCAGGAGGTCGGTCGCACCTAAAACGATGTTGACTCCATCGAACGGGGCATGCAAAAGGCACATCGGTGTTCGCGTATCAGGCACACCGGTGTGCGCGGGAAGGGGAGTAACACGTGGCGTCAGCAGCGGGGTCAAGCCATGCGGCAGCCGGCCCACGAGGCGGGCGTGTGCTCGGGATGGCCGAACGAGAGTGGAGACGGGCAGACCGTGTCAGGTCAGGGCCGGAGAAGAGATCTGGCATGTGCGGACGAGCCGATGGCGGTCGCGGTGAACTCGGCGGGTCCGGCCATCGGGTCCATGGACGATCCGCCGGTGGTGCAGCTGATCGTCGCCGAGCCGCGCTCGATCATGCCGGGCAGGACCTGCTCGGTCGCGGCGAGGCCGCCGTAGAGGTAGTGGTCGATCTGCGGCTGGATGCTGACGTGGCCGGCCTCGACCGGGGTCGGGTTGCTCAGCCCGGGGGCCGGGTTGTGCGGGGCGGGCGAGTACTCGAGGACGTCGACCTGGCCGAAGCGCTCCTTGACGCGGTCGAAGGCTGCGGCAACCGAGGCGGGGTCCATGACGTCGGCGGCGAAGCCAGCGGCCTCGATCCCGGCGTCGATCAGTTCGGCGGCAAGGGCGTCGAGCCTGGCCTGCGTCCGGCACGGAAAAGCCGTTGCTGCCGAAGGCCTTGGCTGGCGATGGACAGTCCGAGACCGGAGCCGGCTCCGGCGATGGCGATGGCAATGGCAATGGCAATGGCAATGGCAATGGCAATGGCAATGGCAATGGTGGGCATCGCTGGCTCCTTTCGATCTGTTACATACTGGTGGTGCGGCAGCAGACCAGATGGAATGCATGCCGGGGTTCATGGATGCGGAGGGCGGACGAGATGGCGACAGCGAGGACGATCAGCGGGCCGTGCCAGGCGTGGCCGGAGGAGAGCGCGTTCATCCGCGAGGTACTCGACCGGATCGGCGACAAGTGGACCGTTCTGATCATCAGCACCCTCGGCTCGGAGCCCCTGCGCTACTCCGACCTGCAGGCCAGCATCCCGGGCATCTCGCAGCGGATGCTCACGGTGACATTGAAGGCGCTGGAGCGCGACGGGCTGCTCACCCGCACGGCCTACGCAGAGGTGCCGCCCCGGGTCGAGTACGACCTGACCCCACTGGGCCGGTCACTGCTGGAGGCCGTGATGACGCTCGCGGGCTGGGCGGCCAACCATCACGAGGACGTCGCCGCCAGCCGACGCGAGCACGAGCTGACGGGCGTCGGCCGGCGGAAGTCGGCCGGAGATTAGCCGGCCGGTCGGCGCGTCGGCTGATGCGGATGACGGGCAGTTCCCGGTCGGCCTTCTTCGTGTGGCCGACGATGCGGGGCGATCCGGCGCTGATGCGCTGCCAGGCTTCGGCGCGTTCGTCCCCGTGCGGCTCCTGCGCGTGCAGCGGGACGTCCTCGCCGGCGATCACGGCGCTGATCGCGTCGGGCGCGGCGGCGAGGTTGCGGTACCAGGCCGGATGCTTCGCGGCACCGCTCGCCGACGCGCAGATGAGCCACGAGCCGTCGGTGTCCGGCCAGTAGGCGATCGGCGTCTCGTAGACCATGCCGGTCTACCGGCCGCGGGTGACGAGCACGAGCACGTTCGTCCCCATCATCTGCGTCCGGCCGTTGCGGATCGCCTTCGCCTGACGGGCCGGCAACCAGCGCATGATCCCGCTCGGGCCGATCATGCCGCCGCGCGTCCCGTTCGGTGTGGTGAATGTCAGGATGCGCGGCCCCTCTCGTTCGCATTCATATCCGTTCCGGACGCCTCATCCTGGACGCCCGGAACCGCGCAGTACTGTAGTCGTCGTCCGGCTCGCAGAAGCCCATCGGCTCGGCGTCGAGGACCTTGAGTGTGGGGACCGGCGCCTTCACGCTCACGCCGGCAGCTCCTCGGACGCGAGAGCTTCGACCGCCTGGTCGAGAGCCTGACCGTAGCCGGCCACGGACTGAGCACCCGATGCCGCGATCCGGCGGCCGAAGACCGTGAATGGCACCCCGCGTGCGCCCAGCGCCGCGCCCTCCGAGACGTCGGCCCGGACGTCGTCGGCGAACTCGTCCCCCGCGAGGACCTCGCGCACCCGATCGCCGTCGAGGCCGAGCGACTGCGCTATCTCCACCATGGTGTCGGCGTCGTACGGGTTGATCTCGCCGGAGAAGAACCGGTCCTGGATCCGGGAGAAGAACTCCACGCCCTTGCCGGACTGCTCGGCGAAGTGCATCACCCGATGCAGATCGAACGTGTTGGCGTTCAACCGGTCGAGATCGAACTCCAGCCCCTCGCCGTGAGCGAGCACCTGGAACTGCTTCTCCGCCCGGAGGACGACCTCGGGGTTGCCGCCGTGCTTGCGCATGAAGACAGCAGCGATGGGCTCGGGATCCTTCGGGGAGTCGGGGCTGAGCTCGAAGGACCGGATCTTCACCCGGAAGCGACCCGCATCAGGCCGGGCCTCGATCGCGCGCTGAAGACGGTGCTTGCCGACATAGCACCACGGGCACCCGAGATCGGCCCAGACCTCGACGAGGACGGGGGCCTGTTCGGCTGTAGGGATCTGTTCCACGCTCATCACCTCATGATCGGTTCGTAACCCCATTGTGAGTGCGTTGAGCGAGGCGTACAAAAGGCACCTTGAAGTGCGTTGCGGTCATCAGCAGCGACTACGCCGCCATCTGCGAAGAGCCGCGAGGCCGGAAGGTGTCTGCTCAGGAGCTGGCGTCGGCGCGTGTGACGAGATCGGCGATGCGGCCCCGCATCTGCGGTGGGCTGGAGTACATCGGGAAGTGGGCGCAGTACTCGATCTCGGCGAGTTCGACGCCCCCCTCGGCCAAGGGGGGAGAGAGGACAGGGTGCTGTTCTGCTCCCTGTACATGAACGTCTTCGGTGCCGGGAGTCCGAGGAACCGGTCGAGTAGCTTGCCGCGGTCGAAGAGGGTTCCCTTCGTCAGCGCGAAGTGGCTGCGGTTTCGGCGATGAGGGCTCGGTTCTGGCGGATTTCGTCGTGGTGGTCGGAGGCCCAGCCGATCAGTTGCTTGACGATCTCCTGGAGGCTGCGGCTGAGGGGGGTGAGGGTGTATTCCACGCGTGGTGGCACTTCCGCGTAGGCGGTGCGTGTCACCAGTCCGTCCTGCTGGAGTTGGCGCAGGGTGAGGCTGAGCATGCGCTGGGAGATGCCTGGTACATCTCGCTGCAGCTCGGTGTAGCGCAGAGGGCCGTCCTCCAGGACGGCGACGATCAGCAGGCTCCACTTGTCGCCGACGCGGTCCAGGATTTCTCGGATGAAGGCCATCTGCTCGGCAGGGATGCCCGCGCAGGGCCCCCGGCCTGTGGCGGCGATCGTCTCGATGGTCTCGTCCATGACGTACATCCCTCTCCGGCTCACACATCAAAGTGCGTTTTGTGTCCGTTTCCATACTGGCGCATCATGGCGTTACGCACAAACAGTCGGAAAAGAGACGCGTGCGAAAGTAGGGATCTGGTCCGGAGATCACGTGATGATGGCCGTGTCGTTCCGGCCGTGGCCTGACTCGTGCTCTGGCTGGCTCCGGTGGGCCTCCGCGGCCCGGGCCCGGGCGGCCCTCGGAGATCACCGCCTGCCGCCACGACAAACTCACCGCCCATCTCCGCGCGGCCGGCCTCGGAGCCATCGCCGACCTGGGCTTCGTCGACCTCGACGATAGCGGCCCGGACGCCGACCCGGCGGTGATCACCGGCTACAAGGCCGCCCGCAACCGGCCCCTGACCCGTTGCCAGAAGCTGTCCAACACAGCACTGGCCGCGGTGCCACCCCGGTCGAGCACGACTGCGCGCACTTGAAGAACTGACGCGTCCTGGGCAAGGTCCGCACGGATCCGAAGTGGGCGACCGCGCTAGTACGGGCCCTGCTGGTCCTCACGAACAAGGAGTTCCCCGATGACCGACGATCTTGTCGCTGGACCACCGCCCCGGACCTGGCCGAGCATCCCCACACCCACGCACACGCACACGCACACGCACACCAGACCATCCGACCTGCAGTTTTCACGAAGCACACTGCTCACGGCGGTACTTCAGCCATAGCACCGCTGTACGGCCGGAGAAGACCAATCACTCGGACGCAGACGCCACAGACCTGAGCGACGGCAGCGAGGAGCCCCGCCGATCATGCACGGACTGAGGCACCCGCCCCGGCCCCACCCCACCGGCCTTATCCGCTACCCTGTCAGGGGCCGCCCTCAGGGGCAGTCCCCATCCTTGCCGCAGCGGGGACAAATACTCACTCAGAGTATTCATCCACGTTTTACGCAAGGCCCCTCTTCACAGGCAGGGCCGGGACGGCTCACCTCCGCTCGCGCGGAGAGGACTGGCCCTCGTCGTGCCACTTGGCCATGAGCAGCGGCTCACCTCCGCTCGCGCGGAGAGGACAGCGGCAGCGCCATCTACGGAGCCACCACCGCCGGCTCACCTCCGCTCGCGCGGAGAGGACGTTCACTTCGATCCGCCCGAGACTCCGCCGGCTGGCTCACCTCCGCTCGCGCGGAGAGGACTCGTTGCCGCGGGTGCCGTCGTAGTTGACCTGCGGCTCACCTCCGCTCGCGCGGAGAGGACGAGTGCACCAGGAGGATGGCGTCCGGGTGCCGCGGCTCACCTCCGCTCGCGCGGAGAGGACCCCAGAGGTCGACGAGTTGCTCCTCAGGGTCGGGGGCTTCTCGGTCGCCGTCGGGATCGAGGAGCTCTTGGATGTCGTGAACGATGCGTGGCAGGAGGCGGAATAGGCGCAGGCCGTCACGGAAGGAGCGGCGTGCTTCTGCTTCCGGGTTGGTGGAGGCGTGGAGGGAAAAGGCCAGCGGGATGGTGAGTTCGGCTTTGTAGAGGTCGGCGATGTCGTAGATGAGGGCTTGCTGGTTGCCGTCATCTACCGCCATGACCGACCACGATACTGCAGGTGATCTGGAACTGTTTCCCCGTGGGATTGTCGCCAGAGCGTGGATCGCCTCTCAGACCCCGTGTGACACTCCCGGGTGCTCTTCGCGAATTCAGCCGCGAGTTCGCCTGGCGGCATGGGGTATCTCTTGCCGGGTTTCTTGAGCCCTACATAGGCGTACGTGAGATCGTCACGCTCTGTTTCTATCGGCTCGAACTCGTCGAAGGCGCTGAAGGAGACAGAGACGACGTTCGCGAAGGATGCAGGTTCTGGGTCAGCTTCGGCAGCGAAGGCAACTGTTCCGTGCTCGCCGGCGGACTCGATTAGTGTGCGGGTGATGCCATTGAGGATATGGCTTTTCCCGACTCCATTGCGTCCGATGAGGACATGCACGTTGGTGGGGGGCTGGACGTGAGGCGTTACGTCAAAGGACAGCTCTAGGGGCGGCGTGGCACCTGCACCGGGGAAGGGAGGCGAAGTGTAGGTGAAGTGATATGGAGTCAAGGCCTCGCCACCGTGGGCAATTCGGGAAAACTGCAACATGATGGTGGCCAGTTCAATTCCACGCATCAAAGAGACTCTCGTAACATCTTCGAAGAGCGCCAGCCCCAGCTTTTCGCGCGGCCCAAACGCGAGGTCCTGGAGTGCTTGCAGAACGGTCTCTCTTGTCTCGTCGCCGAGTTCCTTGAGGCGTTCGTAGTATGTCTCGTCAGTTCCCAGAGAGAAATATTGGCTTGAATCTAGTTCCTCAAAGGTCTCGGGTACGCTGACACGGGCCGGCCCCTCCCCCATTCCGAAGGTAGCGATTCTGACATTGCCGACCTTCACTTGACGCTGGCCATCGGAACACCACAGCGTAAAGAACGTCTTGAACGAGTGATCATCCCATTCGTTGCTCTCCAGATACGCCCCAGGAGCATGCTCCGCTGGCCGCCTGAAACGGTCCAATACCGTGAGCTGCATCCTGCACTCCCCGTGATCCCATCCCGCCCACGATCCGTAATCCAGCGCTTCTCAGCCTGCTTACGCAGCCTGGCCCATCACGCGGATTACAGCGGGAGTTCTATGCCGAGTTCTTGCATGGCGGCGGAGGGTGGGCCGCCTTGGGAGCGTTCGGTTTTGTAGCCCTTGACGCGGGGTTCGAGGGTGCGGGGGTCGACGGCTTCGGAGGGGGCGCCTTTGGCGTAGTCGCCGTCGGGTTGGCTGTCGCGGTCGTGGGGCAGGAGCCAGAAGACGCGGCGGCGGAAGGTGCCCGAGGCGCGGGAGGCTTTGGCGGTGGGGGCGAGGTTCGCCCAGCCGATGAGGCGGCCGTCGCGGCGGTAGGTGGGGCGGCCTTTCCGGGTGGGCAGGCGGTCCAGGCTCTGGCGGACGTAGTCGAGGTTGTCGATGTCTTCCAGCCAGACGAGTTCGGTCTCGTGGCTGATCTCGTCCGGGTCGATCAGGGAACTCATGTGCCGGCGCCCCTCTCTTCGTCGGTCAGCAGTCCGATGCCCGGGTAGTACTTGCGCTGGTTGGACACCTTCATTTCCTTGGGCGAGGCCAGCCCGACGAGTTCGCGGGTGCGGGCGGCGAACGCGCGTGAGGACATCACCAGTGCGCCCTCATTGTGGCACCAGTTGGTGTAGGCGGCGTAGAGCGTGGTCTGTTCGGCGCGCAGGTCCGGGGCGAGGCGGCAGCATTCCTCGTAGAAGCGCCCGGTGTGGTCCTCGGTCTCGGCGTAGGCCGTGGTGGCGATGCGGACGCGTTCGGGGCCGGTGAGGTCGCGGTCGCTGGCCAGGTAGCGGCGGGCGCCGTCGATGAGCCAGCGCAGGATGCCGGGGCCTTCTTCGACGACGAGGAGGTCGGCGAGGTTGTCGATTTTGCGGTCGTCAGCGACGACGCGTTCGAAGGGGATCAGTCGCATGCGGCGCCAGAGGGCGAGGCCGCCGGTGCCGACTTCGGGTTTGTGGTTGCCCAGGAGCCACAGTTTGTGAGTGGGCTGGAAGGAGAAGGGGTCCTGGCGCATGCAGCGGGCCTTGATGCGGTCGCCGCCGGTCAGCAGTTTGACGCGGGCTTCGTCGAACTTGTCGCCGGGGCTGATTTCGGAGCAGACGTAGATGCGCCGCCCGTGGA
This sequence comes from Streptomyces sp. NPDC101152, assembly GCF_044768275.1. Lineage (NCBI taxonomy): Bacteria > Bacillati > Actinomycetota > Actinomycetes > Kitasatosporales > Streptomycetaceae > Streptomyces > Streptomyces sp. NPDC101152. The sequence goes on from NZ_JBIWPO010000047.1 coordinate 48,886, forward strand.
GTTCGGCGAGGTCGGTGGGGTGGCCTTCGAAGGGCTTGGCCATCAGGAAGCCGGGCGGGGCGGCGTCGGCGTAGTCGCCGAGGAGTTTCATCATGACGTCCAGCAGGACGGATTTGCCGTTGCTGCCGATGCCGTAGAGGAAGGGCAGGATCTGGGCGCCGACGTCGCCGGTGATCGAGTATCCCAGCAGCAGGTGCAGGTAGTCGATCATTTCCTGGCCTTCGGCGTCGTCGCCGAAGGTGTCCGCGAGGAACCGCAGCCAGCGTGGGATGGGCATCTGCTGGGGGCCGACGGTGGTGGAGCGGGAGTGGAAGTCCTTGTTGGGGTTGGGGGCGCTGATCAGTCCGGTGCGCAGGTCGACGACGCCCTGGGGGGTGCACAGGGCGTAGGGGTCGGCATCCAGGCGGTCGGCTGTGAGGACCATGCCGGGTGCGGATCGGGCCTGGGTGAGCATGTAGTGGATGCCGGCGGTCGACATGGCGCGGGTGCGGTGCTTGTGCAGGGCCTGCATGGTGAAGCGGCCGAGGTGGTCCTGGTCGGCGATGAAAGCACCACGAAGCCGCCAAGGAATCTCCGCACCCAGCAGTACGTACTGGAGATGTGCGACCAAGCCCTGCTGCTGGTCTGCGACCTGATCAAGGGAACGGCAGTGAATCTGGCCGCCTGCAAGTGAGCACCGCCGCTTCAACGATGTCGCGGGCGGCTTTCCTCTCACTGCGGGATCCGGTGAGCCTGGGCCGGGCCTGCCGGGAGCCAGTGGTGACAAGTAAACTTGTCACCAGGCCCAGCGACAAGTATTCTTGTCGCTATGGAATCCAGTCTGGACGCCTTCTGGCGTGACGTTATGACCCTGCAGGAGCCCCCGTACCGGGAACCCGGCGACGACGAGGTCCTGCAACTCCAAGACCAGGTGGCGGAGGCTGCTCACACCCTGGCCCGTGCGATCTCGACGCGGGAGTCCGCCTACCGCGCCGCTGGGCAGGAGGCCCCCAGCGGCATCGCAATCTCGCCTGACTGGCAACTCGCGTACCTGTACGCCCTTCACGAGATCGAAGGCATCGCCCGGCGCCTTGCCGACGGCACGGCCCGCACTGCCGGCGGCACCGGAGCGAGCTACGCCCAGCTCGGGGCGGCCTGGGGAATCACCAAGCAGGCCGCGCGGCTGCGCTGGCCCGGTGCCGTGCGTAAGCACGACGACACCAGCGGCGAAGGCGAACCGTTCGAGCTGCGGCTCGGCGGGGGCATCGCTGAGATCGTTCAGCTCCCCAATGAGGGAGGGTTCGTCTGGGAGGCCACCGGAGCCGACCGCGCCAGCGGTCAGTCCCAGGAGCCGTACGGAAGCCGGATCGAGGCCGCAGCCCACGCTGGCGCCTTCCTCGCCCGGCATGCGGTCCCGGGCGATGACACGGACGATCTCGACGAGGCACACGACGGCTGCTTCGAGCCCCACCTCGGTGCCGAGGGCTACGTCGACTGTGACGGCACCGCCCTCTGAATCCGCGCGGCGCGAAAGCACGCGGGACCACTGCCGACCTGGCGCAAAGCGAGCATGTGAGACCGACCCGTCCCCCGAACAGGCCGTATAAGGAGCGTCATGGACTTCCGCCCCCTCCCCCGCGATCCAGAAGCCTTCCAGCAGCCCGTCACGGCCGAGGACATCGAAGCGATCGCCCTGCGAGCCTTCGGCCACACCGTCCGTGTCACCTCGGCGGTCGAGCTGGGAGGAGGCATGTACAACAACACCTACCGGCTCGTGGCGGATGGCCTCGACGGGCCGGTCATCCTGCGCATCGCCCCCGCTCCGGAACGCCAGTTCACCAGCGAGCACGAGTTGATGCGCAACGAGTACGCCACCGTTCCCTTTCTCGCTCCCATCGCCGACCTCGTTCCGCGAGTCCTGGCCGCCGACTGGTCGCAGGAGATCACCGGCCGGGACTGGATGGTGCAGAGCCACCTCGGCGGCACGCCCGCCCCCGACCGTCTCGGCGACTATCCCCGCGCCCTCTGGCAGGGGTTCTTCGCCCAGCTCGGCACGATCGCGAAGAACATCCATGCCGTAGCCGGCCCGCGTTTTGGGCCCGTCGCCGGACCCGGCTACGCCACGTGGAGCGAGGCCGTGCTGGCCTCCCTGTCCGCCATCGCGGACGATGTCAGCCGCGTCGGGCTGGACGCCACGGACGTACGCAAGGTCGCCGACCTCGCCGCCGAACACCACAAGGTCCTGGACGAGATCACTCAGCCCCGGCTGCTCACCGGCGATCTGTGGACCGTCAACACGATGCTCGCGGCCGCGCCCACGCCGGTCATCAGCGGCGTCCTCGACCTGGACCGCACCCTGTGGGGCGATCCTTCTGCCGACTGGACCATCCGCATGGCCAGCGCCAAGACGGACGAACGCACGGCGTTCTGGGACACCTACGGGCCCCGCGCTGCCACGGCCGCCGACACCTGGCGGGCCTTGGTCTACGAGGCACGGCATCTGGGGGCGATCCGGCTGGAGCGGCACCGTCTCCACAACCCTTCTGGCGTCGATGACACGTACACCTCCATGGCCGCCGTTCTGGCCCAGCTGATCTGAACGTCGCTGCCGGCCGCCGGGGGACGCCGCCTCGTCCTCCTCGTACGAGCGGTTCCCGCGGAAATGTCTGCGCGTCGCGCCGTGGTCGGCTCGGTTACGGCGTAGAGGTGACGGCGTGGACCACGACTTCAACATGAGCCTCACCGTCGCGATGGGCAAGCTGTTCGGCCACCCTGCGGAAGGGTGGCCGGCGAGCACCCGGTACGTGCACCCGTATCTCGGCATCATCGTCCGCAGCGTCGGCCTGGACGGGGCTGGTGGATTCTTCGAGGCAGCCCGCCAGGCCTACCGGCGCGAGCAGGAGACCGAGCGGATCGGCGGATACCAGTTCGGCTTCCCCGCCTACCTTTCGACCGAGATGGGCGATGTTGAGCCGACCTTGGCCCTCACCGCGGCCTGGGAGGCCATCAAGGCCGTGCACCAGATCGCCTCCCACCGCGACTCCGGCGCGGACTTCGGGCAGTACATCGACTGCGCCATCGCGGCCTGTACACGCGTCGTGCCCGCGCCGGTGTAGTGGCACGTCGCGCACGTTCGTTTGGTGCGGTCGCCTCCGTTCAGTCTCGTACGGCAGTGACGGCGACGCGGTGCAGCAGGTGCGCGGTGGGCATGCGCCTACGTGCCTCGCCCTGCAGTCCGGCGAGTGCCGAGCCGGGCTCGGCGTCCAGGGTCAGCGCGGTGCGGTAGATCCCCTGGTAGACGTCGTCCCAGGCCGGGGTGGTGGCGCAGTGCACGTCGGTGAAGCCCGCCGTGTGTAGCACACGGATCCAGTCGGTGTGCCGATGGCGTGGTGGCAGGCGCTCGTCGCCGGGGGTGTGCGGGTGCCAGCCGGTGAGCACCAGGCGGCCGCCGGGCTTGAGGATGCGCAGGGCCTGGCGGGCGGCGGCGACGCGGTCGGGGGCGTACTGCAGGGCGTCCAACGACAGGGCCCGGTCAACGCATTGGCCGGTCAGGGGGAGGCGAGCGAGGTCGGCCACGGCGAAGGCCGCATCGGCCGCGAACGGCATAGCCCGGTGGCGGGCCTGGGCGATCGCGACCGGGGAGAAGTCGATGCCAACCAGGGCCGCGTGCGCGCGGCCGGCGAGCCACAGGCCGGGACCGCCACGGCCGCAGCCCAGATCGGCCAGGATCTGTCGGGAGCGCAGGTCGAGTTGGCGGGCGAGGTGGTGGAGCAGGTCGGCGCAGAGGAAGGAGAACAGGTCGAGATCCGGCGGAAGGTCCGGGTCGACCAGGCGCGCGATTGCGCTGAAGGCGCTGTCCTGCCCCTCGGTCGCGAAGAGGCGGTCGAACTCCGACGCACTGGTGGTCTGGTGGCCCGCGGTGTCGACCGCGCGGCCGCCGGGTGGTGTGCTCATGTCCTGCTCCCCGAGGCAACCGTGACGGTGATCTGGCGCAGGATTCGATCGGCCTGCTCGTCGACCATGCGCGGATCGTGGCCGGTGACGATGACGTGGCCGAGGCGGCCGCGGTTGGACGTCGCCGGGCCTACGTCCGATCCCTTGGCCGCGCGCACGCGTACGGCGGGGATGGTGCGGGTCACCTCCGGCAGGCCGGTGACGGTGACCAGCTGTCCCTCTTGATCTGTGGTCAGGAACCGTACGGTGGCGTAACCGCCGCCGGGGGCCGGTGTGATGGTGACCCGCCTGCCGAGGGCGATGTCCCACAGGGTGCGCCACGGGTCGATGCCGAGCGCGTGCTGGATGAGGACGCCGATGTGCCCGGCGCCGAGACGGGCACCGATCTCCAGGACGGTGCACCGGCCGTCGGGCCTGAGGAGGAGTTCGGTGTGGGTGGCGCCGTTGCGTACGCCGACCGCGGCGATCGCCCGTCCGGCCTGCTCGAGCAGGGCCCGCTCGGCGGCCGCGGGGAGGCGAGCGGGCAGCGCGTGGCCGAGTTCGACGCGGTGGCTTCCGTCGGTGGTGTGCTTGCGGGTGATGCACAGATGGGTGGCGACGTCGTGCTGGGTGACGGATTCCACGCTGAACTCGCGTCCCTGGACGCGTTCTTGGACCAGGACACGCTCATCGCGCGGCATGCCGTACATCACCCTGGCCGCGCGGGCGGCATGCCATGCCGGCTCCAGACCTTCGGGACTGGCGACCACGGTGACGCCTGCCGATCCGGCGCCGTCGGCCGGTTTGACGACACATGGGAAGCCGACCGCCCCGGCCTCGTGCAGGTCCCGCAGCTCCCGCAGGTCCGCGACGACCGTGGTGGAGGGCACGGTGACGTGGCCGGCCTCGAGCGCGGTCGCCATGAGGGCCTTGTTGCGGGCGGCGACGGCGCGTTCGGGATCGTTGCCCGGCAGGCTGAGGGCCGCGCATGAGCAGGCGGCGACTTCGGTGAGGTACTCGTTGACGGTGAGGAGGGCCTTCACGCCGATCCGGCGCCCGTAGCCGGTGATGTCCGCGACGGCTTGGCCGGGCTGGGCGAAGTCGGTGACGAGGCAGCCCGCGAGGAGCTGGCGCAGCTCGCCGGAGTAGGTGGCGAGGGTGGCGGCGTCGGTGACGGCGTGCACGGGATGGCCGGAGGCGACCGCGGTCCGGGCGAGCGCCTCGGACTCGGGGCCGGCCGCCTCCAGCAGCAGGACCGGAACGCTCACCGGTAGTCCACCAGGCCTCCCGCGCGATGCGTGTCGAGGGTGAAGCAATGCGCCCCGCCACCGAAGAGCCTGCGGTGCCGGTGCTGGAGGGGGATCACGGTGAAGCCTTCGTTCTCCAGAGTCTTGATCAGGCCGGGGCAGTCGGCGTTGACCAGTACCCGCTCCTCGTCCAGGGACAGGACGTTGATGTCTATGTACGGGCTGGTCAGCAGTAGCTCGGCGTCCGTATAGACGGGGAACTGGCCGGCCTCCGGTTCGGGCGGCACGATGAACTTCCAGCTGCGGAAGGGCGCGGGAAGCAGGTCACGCAAACCGGCGTGCCGGGCCAGGAACACCCCGGGGCGCAGGGCCAGGAGCATGGAGTCGATGTGGTTGTCGGCCATCCGGTACACGGTGTGCACGCGGGAGCGGTCCTCCAGGTGCCGCTTCAGCCAGTCGACGGCGAGCCGGTGGTTGTCCTGCGCGATGTTGACGATCAGGTCCTGGCCCAGGCGCAGCACCTGCGCGCCGTCGAGCATCATCTCCACGCCCACGTCGTACGGGCTGAGCTGTGGGTCGTTGATCGGCTCGGTCGGTCCGCCCAGGGTGGTGGCTGCGGACTGGGCGTAGCTGAGGTCGAAGGAGCGGTCGGTCAGGGTGGGGCGGGGCATGGTGGTCCAGCGGGCGCCGGTGTCGAAGTAGGAGCGGAAGACCTTGCTGAGGAGCCTGGTTTCCAGGTAGCGGGAGCGGATGGCCGGGGGCGTCTCGATGATCTCGTCGCCGAGGACGAGGGTGTTGTCGCGCACGTTGAGGGCGGGGGTGGGGGCGGCCTGCCAGCCCAGTCCGGCGATCGGCAGTGCGTCTTCGGGCAGCGGCAGCGGCCGGTGCACGGTGATGCCGAGCGAGGTGAGCGTGGCGGCGAGGTTCTCGACGTCCTCGTGGAGTTCCTCCGTGTACTGCTTTCCGATCTTCCAGGTCTGGGCCTGTTCGCCGGCGTGGGCGGCCAGGCGCGGATAGGCCCAGTCGGAGCGGTAGCCGCCGATGGACTCGTGGAAGAACAACTCGAACGTGAGGTCCCGGTCGTGCCCCACGTAGTTCTCCGCGGACCCCACGATGATCTCGCTCAGCGGGGTGAAGTCGTCGTAGCTGTTCAGCATGTGCTGCGTCCTCGATTCGTCGTGTCAGGTGCGTTGGCCGGGCTGCTGTCGGCGGCCGGGAGGAAGATCTGCTGGCTGGTCACGGCACGGCCGTGGCGGGCGTGGAGCATGAGGTCATTGCCGAGTTGGAGGGTGCGTTGCTCGCTCCAGCCGGCGTAGCGGTACTCGCCGTCGATGACGTGCTCCAGGGCGAAGCTGCGCTCGGCAGCAGTGAGGACCAGATCGCCGTCGCGCCCGGTGAGCCGGACCGGCACGAGGGAGCCTTCCAGTGGGGTGTCCTGGCTGAAGTCGGTGAACCCGGACGGCAGGTTCACGATGCGCGGCAGCGGCGGGCCCGGCCGCAGGGCTGGGGCGGGCAGCCGGTTGAAGAGGATGTCGGCGTCGTTGAGCGACTCCTGCCACTCTGAGGGAAACAGGGCGGCGAGGTCCCGGGTGATCAGCGCGTCGATGACCGCGTGGACGCGCCGTACGGGCCCGGTGTTGCGCACCAGGTGCTCGCGGGAGAAGTCGCCGTACCAGAACGTTCCGGGCTGCCAGCGGTGTTCGGTGCCGTCCAGGATGAGGACCGCGTCGGGGTGGGTGACGATCGGGATGTGCAGGCGCACCATGCCTCGTTCAAGCGCGTACTTGGGGTCGCGGTGAGGCTGGCAGGCGGCGCCCGGGCCGAGGGCGAGCAGCCGTACGGCGCTCAGCGCGGCCGGGATCTCGGCGAGGATGTCGCGCAGGTAGGGCATCTGGTCGAGCCAGTGGGTGGCGGCGTAGTGGTCAGGGCCGGGGCCGCCCGGGTCGGTGCGGGTCGGGTCGCCGCCGGGACTGCGCAGCGGCAGCACGCGCCAGTCGGTCGCCGTGTCCGGGCCAATCCGGCCAGCGGCGTAGTGGGTGCGCTGGTGCTGCCACGGATGGCTGGTGACCGCGGCAAGTTCGTGCGCGAGCCGGCCCGCGTCGAAGGCCGGGGTGAGGCGGGCCGCCGGCGCCGGTCGGGCGGGGGGCGTGGTGGTGGTCATCCGACGAGTGCCTTCCTGGAGTCACGCTGCCGCGCGCTGACGGTGGTGAACCGGCCCTCGAGGGCGTGCCAGATCGCGTCGCGCTCGGCCGGGCTGGCGTGGACGGTGGAGAACGTGAACTGCGCGCCGAGGGAGGGATGATCGACGATGGGCATCGACACGATCACGCCGCTGCGGGTAGCGGGGTCGTAGCCGAGCCCGAGCTCGGCGAGCGCACGGTGGAAGGTCACGCCGCCGGGCACGGTCCACTGCGGCGGGATGTGGGATTCGGTGACGGTGCGTTCGGGGGCCTCGTTCGCGTGCACGATGTGGTGGGCGAAGACCTCGTAGATGTGCCACGAGCCGGAGATTTGGGCGTTGACCTCGGTGAACAGCAGTCCCCCGCCGGGTTTCACGATCGCGTCGGTGCTGATGCGGCCGCGGTAGCCGACGGCCCGGTAGGTATCGGCGAGGCGGGCGGAGCCGCCCAGCAGCTGCTCTTCGACGGCCGCGGGCAGGTCGCGCAGGGGGACGCTTTCGTGGCTGAGTCGCCGGTCGGTGTAGCGCAGTTCGCCGCGCTCGGTGGGCCGGGCGCCGGTCTCGGTGAGGTGCTGCTCGCAGTAGACCGTGACGGCGCCCGGGACGAACTCCTCCAGGACGACGGGGAACCGGCCGTCGGCGGAGGCCCACGTCCAGCGATCGCGCCAGTACGCGGCGGCCGCCGCGCGAAGGTCCGTGCGACCCAGGTGGTGGAGGTGACGGGCGCCCGCGTGGCCGGTGGCCAGGCTGAGGTCGGTGACGAGCAGCTCGTTGCCCACCCCGGCCCCGTTATGCGCCTGCTTCACGACCACTGCCCCACTGCCCTCAAGCAGGGTCAGGGTGGCCGCGGCTGCCTCGCCCGGGTCACGGACGACGGTGCCGGCCGCCACCGGCACTCCCGCCGCGGCCGCGAGCGCCCGGAAGGCGGCCTTGTTGTTGACGAGTTCGCCGCCGCCTTGGGCGAGGAAGTCGCAGCCGGGCAGTTTCTCGGACAGGCCGAGCGCCGTGGCGAAGCGGGCGACGGAGGACGACGGCCACAGCGCCCAGATCTCCCCCACCGCGCCCACCCCGCCGTGCTCAGTGAGGTACGCGCGCACCTGATCGAGGGTGTCGGGGTGGGTGAGCATCTGCGGGTCGAGCATCCGTCCGTCGTACGCACCGGCCGGCGCCACAACCAGGTGCAGCCGGTCCGGGTCGGTGCCGGTCAGCGCGGTCGCATAACGCAGGAAGTCGGGGTCCGGCGGCGCGCACAGGACGACCAGGTCGCCGTCGCGGGCGCCCCACAGGGCGCGCTGCGTCCACGCCCGCAGGTCATGGCGGTCGCGGATGGCGGGGTCGATGTGGTTGGCGATGATGATCCTCAACACGTGCTCCAGGTCGCGAAGTTGACGATGCGGGTCAGGGCTGGAGGGTGACGGGCAGCTGGTCGAAGGCGCGCATGGTGGCGGTATTCCGGCGCCGCGCGACTCCGGCCGCCTGCAGGAGGCCCGGGTGATCGGCGAGGGCGTCGACGAGCGCGGCCAGGACGCGCTGGGCGAGGGTCGTGCCGAGGCAGGCGTGGGTGCCCCATCCGTATCCGAGGTGCCGGTTCGGCGAGCGGTCCAGCACCAGCCGGTCCGGGTGCTCGAAGTGCGCGGGGTCGCGGTTGGCGGCCTGGAACAGCACCGTCACCTTCTCGCCGCGGTGCACCGTCCTGCCGCCGAGCAGGACATCGGCGGCGGCGAGGCGGGTGGTGCCCTGGACGGGGCCGTCGTAGCGAACCAGTTCGTCGACGCCCGTGGCCCGCAGTTGCGGCGCCTCGCGCAGTGCGCGTTGGACCTGCGAGTTGCAGACCAGCGTGTCGATGGCGTTGCCGATCGCCGCGGCCAAGGTGCTGTATCCGCCCTGGAACATCACGCGGGCCGTGTGCACGACATACCGCGCGAGCTCAGGGCCGGCGCCAGCCGTACGGGCGCGGACGTGGCCGAGCAGCCCGGCCCGGCTGCCGGTCGCGGTGAACCAGGAGGCCACCAGTTCGCTCAGTTCCTCCCGCGCGAGACGGCCGGGCTCGACCAGATCGGGGTTGAGCCCGCCGTCCATGCTCCGCATGATCGTGTCGGACACCTCCACCCATGCGGACAAGGGCGGCGGGCTGACCCCGAGCAGGTCGGCGATGGCGTTCAGGGCGACGGGCTGGGCGAGTTCACGCATCACGTCCCACGCCGGCCGCGGGGCAAGGGCCTCCAGCCGGCCCGCGATATCGCATCGGGCCCGTTCCTGCAGCGCGGGCAGGTCCTGCGCGTGCAGCGAGGTCATGAAGGCCGACCGCACGGCGGCCTGATGGGGCGGGTCGAGGACCTGCACGCTCAGCGAGGCCTCCGGCACCGTCCGGCCCAGCCGCCTGGGGTCACGGGCGAAGGACTTGTGGTCCCGCAGCACGCGTACGCAGTCCTCGTAGCCGGTGGCCAGCCAGCACTCCATGGTGTCGTGCCACACCAGCGGCGCGTGCGCGCGCAAGGCCGCGAGCACGGGATACGGGTCGGCGAGCGTGGCTTCGTCCAGCGGGTCGTACCGCACCGGGCAGGTGGGCGTCACGGCCACGGTGGTTCTCCTTCACACGGTAGAGAGGACGGACCGGTGCCGGCCGCCGACGAGACGCCAGCGGCCGGGACCCGAACGGATTGCGGAGCACGATGCGCATCAGTGGTCGTACGTCATGGCGGACCCCCCTTTCGGTCTTGGGCGGGACAGCCGCCGTGTGCTGCGACATCATGAGAATGGGCTCAACTGTTCGAGTTCGTCGACCAGTTGAGGGGGGTCCCGTGGGGGTCCCGCCTTCGTGAAGGAGTCACCAGTCCTGTTCGCTGAGTGATTGGATGGAGACGTGGAAGAGACCACCGGTCACCCGTTGGTTGTGGCACGTCATGCGGCCGGCAAGACGATGGAGGAACTCGTCTCCGGTATCCATGCCGCCGCCGCGCGGCGGCATCTGCGCTCAGGGATCGACGAAGCACGGGTACGCAAATGGCAGCGCGGCGTCCGACCCAGCGATGAATCCCAGATCTACATCGCCGAAGCACTTGGCTGGCCTGCGGACGTCGTCCGCGCCGGCGACTGGCCGAACTGGCTGCCCCTCACCGCCAACGGGGTGGTCCCCCTCGGCCCCCACAGCTTTGTGCCCGCCCTGAGAGAGGCCCAGCGAACAGCGATGGAACGCCGCACCTTCCTGACCATCTCCGGTACCGCCCTGTCCGCCCTGGCCGCGGACTGGGCCAGCAGCCCTGCAGGCGCGCTCGCCCAAGCCCACGACGGCAAACCCATCAGCGAAGACCTCGTCGCCTTCCTGGAAGACTCCACCCAGCACCTGGCCGGCCTGTCCACCGAGCAGCGACAGCACACCCCCGCGCTCCTGGACGCCCACCTCGCCACGGTGACCGAACTCCTCGAAACCGGCCGCTACACGCCCGCCCTCGGGCTGCGCCTGCACACCCTGGCGGCCTCCCTCTCCCAGACCGTCGCCTGGCACGCCTTCGACCTCCGCCGCCACACCCACGCGAGCCAGAGCTGGATCGCGGGCCTGCACAACGCCCATGCGGCCGGGGACCGCGACATGGGCGCCGGGCTCTTGGGCGACCTCGCCTACCAGGCCGCCTGGCGCCGCGATCACACGACCGCAGCCAGCATCCTCAACTACGCCCTGACCCGCGTTCAGAATCCCGCCGCCCGCTGCCTGCTCCACTTGCGCCTGGCCCGCACCCTCGCTGCACGCGGCGACCGTAGTGAACGCGGCGCCGTACTACGAGCCCTCACCGCTGCCGAGCACCACCTCAACGACGCCGGTGCCGACCGGCCCGCCTGGTGCGCCTGGGTATCCGAGGCCGACCTCGCCGTCGACTCCGGACAAGCCCTCCTCGACCTCGGTGACACCAGCCGCGCCCACAAGCTCATCAGCGAGGGCGAACGCCTGCTGCCGCCCGCTCGGGACAAGACGAAGGGCGTCTTCCTCGCCTACCGCGCCGCGAGCTACCTCGATCTGGAGGAACCCGAACCCGCCGCGGCCGCCGCGACCCAGTCCCTGCTCCTGGCCCGCCGTATCGGAGCGCCCCGCTGCGCCCGCCTCGTCGACGACCTGCTCCCCCGCTTCAAGCCCTACGCCCGCGCGCAAGGCGTACCGGAGCTCCTTCACCTAGCCGCCGCCTAGTGCTCTGACCGGGAAGGTTTACCGGGTTAGCGGGGGTCACTCCTGCTCGGAGGCAGCTGCGAGGTGGCGGCGGCAGAGGTCGGCAGCCGTG
>NZ_JBIWPO010000048.1:0-60085 GCF_044768275.1 Streptomyces sp. NPDC101152
GTCGGTGACCCCGACACGGGAGTCCCGGCGGCCGAGGAGATCCCGCACATCGTCATCCCGCCCACCCTCGTCGTCCGCACCTCCGCCACCCGTCCCCGGTCCCTGACAGAGGGAGTCTCCATGGCCTGACACCGGCGGGCCTGACGGCCCGTCACCACCCTCCGCGACAAAGGATCCACCGCCCGCCGGCACCACCGGCGTCGGTCCGGCCACCGCTCGAGCGGCTGGCCCCCGGTTCCTGACCCACCGTCAGGAACCCATCCACCGCCGTCCGTCCCCACGCGATCACCACGGCGACCACCACACCTCTCTCATCCACCGCTCCGGACTGGACCACAAGCGTCCCCGGTCTCCAGGCACCCCTGTGCCCCGGCCGGTCCGCGGGCGACATCCGCTTACCGATACGCCTAGAAGGGCGCTGATCAACGATGATCCGTACCAGACGAGCCCGTACCGTGGCCGCCGCGACCGCGGTGCTCATCTCCCTCGCCGCCGCCGGCTGCTCCAAGAACGCCGGTGGCTCCTCCTCCGGCTCGGGAGGTTCGTCGGCACCCGCGAAGGCGGCCCCGGTCACGCTGGCCGGTTCGGTCACCTTCAACCAGGCCAACCTCGCCAAGCTCGACGCCGCGCTGAAGTCCGCCCTGGCGGGCAAGGACCTGTCCAAGGTCGACATCGCGATGGTCGTCAACGTGGCCGCAGACTACTGGAAGGCCGGACAGGTCGGCTTCCTCAAGGGCTGCTCGGACCTCGGCATCTCGAAGAGCAAGTGCACCTACTTCGCCCCGCCGAACGGCAAGCTGACCGAGCAGAACTCGGAGCTGGAGACCCTGCGTTCGCAGGGCGTCACCGGCTACTCGATCTCGGCGATCGACCCGACCTCGGCCGCGGGCACCATCCACACCGACGTCCAGAAGGGCATCAGCGTCCTCGCGATCGACTCGCCGCTGCCGGGCACGGACGCCGCCTCCCTCTACCTCGGCACCCCGAACTACACCGCCGGCTTCCAGGCGGGCACCGCGATGAAGCAGGTCCTCGGCGGCAAGGGCAAGGTGGCGATCCTCGTCGGCTCGCTCACCGCGTCCAACGCCACCCAGCGCATCCAGGGCTTCGAGGACGCCCTCAAGGGCACCCAGATCACCGTCGCCCAGAAGGTCAACGACAACCTCCAGGCCAGCACCGCGACGTCGGACGCGGAGACCATCCTCGCCAACAACCCGGACGTCAACGGCCTGTACGGCGTCTACTCCTACGACGGCCCGGCGCTGGCGCAGGCGGTGACCTCGGCGGGCAAGACCGCTTCGGTGCACATCGTCTCCGACGACTCCGACGCCCAGACGCTGAAGTTCATCCAGTCCGGCGTGATCTCCGGCACCGTCGTCCAGATGCCGTACCAGCAGGGCTACACCGGGGCCTACATCCTGGCCGCGGAGAAGGTCCTCGGCAAGGACAAGACGATGGCGCTCGTCAAGCCCTACCTGGAGAAGGACGGCTCCACCCTGAGCTCCGGCGTGGGCCTGGTCACCAAGTCCGACCTGAGCGACTACCAGTCCCTCGAGTCGCAGCTCGGGATCGGCTGAGCATGACGGCCACGAAGAACGCCCCCGGCCGCGCGGTCACCGCGCGGCTGCGGGGGGTCCACAAGTCCTACGGACCGGTCCGCGTCCTCGACCTGCCGGAACTCGACCTGTACGCCGGTCAGGTGATCGGCGTGGTCGGCGAGAACGGCGCCGGGAAGTCGACGCTGATGGGCACGCTGGCCGGATCGGTCCACCGGGACGGCGGCGAGATCCTGATCGACGGCGAGCCCCTGGTGGCGGGGTCCACCGAGGCGTCGGGCCAGCTCGGCATCGCCATGGTCTCCCAGGAGTTCCCCCTGGTCGGCCAGCTCTCCGTGGCGGAGAACCTCCTGCTGGGCCGCCGTCCGCGACAGTCCAGGCGGCGGTTCCTCGTGGACCGTGCGGCGCAGCGGGCCGAGGCCGAGGCGATGCTGGCGGAGATCGGTCTGTCCGCCGCGTCGATCCCGGTGACCAGGGACGTGCGCACCCTTCCGGTGCCGACCCGGCAGATGATCGAGATCGCCAAGGCCTGGGGCCGCGAGCCCAAGCTGCTGATCCTGGACGAGCCGACCTCCTCGCTCGGCCCCATCGAGGCCGAGATGGTGCTGGGCCTGGCCCGGCAACTCGCCGAACGCGGCGGCACCGTGCTGTTCATCGGGCACCGCCTCGACGAGGTGCGCGACATCAGCGACCGCATCCTGGTGCTGCGCAACGGCAGGCTGGTCGCCGACCTCGAGCCCGCCGAGGCCACCGAGGAACGGCTGATCCGGGAGATGGTCGGCGGCGAGGTCGCCCAGGGCGAGCCGAAGGCACCGCCCGCGACGAGCCCGGTCCTGCTGCAGGTCGAGGGTCTGACCGCGGACGGCCTCGGACCGGTCGACCTGGAGGTGCGCGAGGGCGAGATCCTGGGCGTCGCCGGGCTGATGGGCTCCGGCCGCAGCCGCCTCGTCCACACGATCGCCGGCGCTCAGCCCTCGACGGGCGGCCGGATGCGGCTGGGCGGCGAGTCCTACCACCCGCGCGGCGCGGGGGACGGTGTGGCGGCGGGGATCGCGTTGATCCCCGAGGACCGCAAGGAACAGTCCCTGGTGCTGTTCGCCTCGATCCGGTCCAACGTCGTCGTATCGGTGCTCAAGCGGATCAGCACCCGGGGTCTGCTCGGCCCGGGCCGGGAGCGCGCCGAGGCGCGGAAGATCACCGAGAACGTCAACGTGCGGATGCAGTCGGTGGAGCAGCCGATCGGCTCCCTGTCCGGCGGCAACCAGCAGCGCGCCATCTTCGGCCGCGCCTTCGCCGCCGAGCCGCGCCTGCTGCTGCTCGACGAGCCGACCCGCGGCGTGGACGTGGGTGCCAAGGCGGAGATCTACAAGCTGATCGACCGGGCGGCCGAACAGGGCATGGCGGTGGTGGTCGCCTCCTCCGAGCTGGAGGAACTGCTGTGGATCTGCCACCGCATCGCGGTGATGAACCGCGGACGGGTCGCCACGGTCATCGACCGGGCCGACGCCACCAAGGAACAGATCATGACGGCCGCGGCCGGAACGTCCGCCCTGGACGCGGAGACCGCCGACCGTGACCTGCCCGATCAGGAACAACTGACGAACGGAGCCACAGCATGAGCGCGCAGAGCACGCTCGCCCCCGACGAGGTGAAGCCGAGTTCCCGCCCGGCCGTCGCCGGCCTCGCCCGCAAGCTCGCCGCCTCCCCGGAGGCCGGTGTGATCATCGCGTGCGTGCTGGTGTTCGTCGGCATCGCGGCCAACGCGGACACCTACACGGCGGTCGGCAACCTCCAGGTGATGGGGCGCGACCTCGCCCAGGTCGGCATCCTGGCGATCGGCGAGTCCCTGGTCATCCTGACCGGCGGCATCGACCTGTCGGTGGGCGCGCTGGCCGGCCTGGCCGGCATCCTGGCCGGCTGGATGAACGTGAACGAGGGTATGCCCGCACCCCTCGCCATCCTGGTCACGCTGCTGATCACGGCCGGTGTCGGCCTCTGGCACGGCATCATGGTCACCCGCCTCAACGTGCCGCCCTTCGTGATCACCCTGGTCACCTACACGGTCGCACAGGGCATGGCCCTCGCCATCACCAGCGGCTCGCCCATCAACAACCTCGACCCGATGTTCAGCAGCCTGAGCCAGTACTACATCGGTCAGATCCCGGTCCCCGCCCTGTTCTTCGTCGGCGCGGCCGTCGTCGCCTGGTTCGTACTCGAGCGCACCTACGTGGGCCGCCAGATCTACGCGGTCGGCGGCAACAAGGAGGCCGCCCGGCTCGCCGGCATCCCGACCGCCCGCCGGATCACCTCCACCTACATCGCCAGCGCCGCCCTCTCCGGTGTCGTGGGCATCCTGGTGATCGGCCGGATGAACGTGGCCGACCCCTCGGTCGGCGCGGGCTGGGAGCTGACCGCGATCGCCGCCGCGGTGGTCGGCGGCATGTCGCTGTCCGGCGGCGAGGGCCGCATCGCCGGCATCGCGGCCGGCGCCATCCTGCTGGAGTTCATCACCAACGGTCTGCTCGCGCTCAAGGTCAGCCCGTACGACCAGCAGGTGGTGCAGGGAGCCGTGCTCGGCGTCGCCATCCTGCTCGACCGGGCGCGCGCCCGCTACTTCGGCAGAAGCCGGAGCTAGCACGCCGCCCGGCTCCGCCGGTCCGGACGCGGCCGCGCCTCGGCGTCTTCAGAACATCGAACAATGAACGACATATCGAATACCTCTGTGTGGAGGAGGCTGATGGTGAACGCCGCAGACGAGACGGCCGGTGACCAGGAGTCCTACGTCGTGGGAGTCGACTTCGGGACCCTGTCCGGACGTGCCGTGGTGGTCCGGGTGCGCGACGGCGCGGAGTTGGCGTCGGCGGAGCACGTCTACACCCACGCGGTCCTCGACCGGGAACTGCCGGACGGTACGCGGCTCGCGCCCGACTGGGCCCTGCAGGTGCCCTCGGACTACGTCGACGTGCTCCGCGCCGCCGTACCCGAGGCGTTGGCGGCCGCGGGTGTGCCGCCGGAGCAGGTCATCGGCATCGGCACGGACTTCACCGCGTGCACGGTGCTGCCGGTGCTCGCGGACGGTACGCCGTTGTGCGAGCTGCCGGATCTGACGGACCGTCCGCACGCGTACGTGAAGCTGTGGCGGCATCACGCGGCGCAGGGGCAGGCGGACCGGATCAACGCGCTGGCCGCGGAGCGCAAGGAGCCGTGGCTTCAGCGGTACGGCGGGAAGATCTCCTCGGAGTGGGAGTTCGCGAAGGCGCTGCAGTTGCTGGAGGAGGACCCGGAGGTCTACCGGCGTACCGAGCGCTGGGTGGAGGCGGCGGACTGGATCGTGTGGCAGTTGTGCGGCACGTACGTCCGCAACGCCTGCACCGCCGGTTACAAGGGCCAGTACCAGGACGGCAGTTACCCGTCCCGGGACTACCTGGAGGCACTCAACCCCGCCTTCGCGGACTTCGTGACGGAGAAACTGGAGCACCCGATCGGCGCGTTGGGCGCGAAGGCCGGGCAGCTGACGGCCGAGGCGGCGGCTTGGACGGGGCTGCCGGAGGGCATCGCGGTGTGCGTGGGCAACGTGGACGCCCATGTGACGGCTCCCGCGGCCGGGGCGGTGCACCCGGGGCAGATGGTGGCCATCATGGGCACCTCCACCTGCCATGTGATGAGCTCCGACCAGCAGGGCGTGGTGCCGGGGATGTGCGGGGTCGTGGACGGCGGCATCCTGCCGGGCCTGTGGGGTTACGAGGCCGGGCAGAGCGGCGTCGGCGACATCTTCGGCTGGTTCGTGCGCACCGGCTTCCCCGCGGACTACGCGGAACAGGCCGCAGCGCTCGGCCGCAACGCCCACGAGCACCTGACGGCCCTCGCGGCCGGGCAGAAGGTCGGCGAGCACGGCCTGATCGCCCTGGACTGGCACAGCGGCAACCGCTCGGTGCTGGTCGACCACGATCTGAGCGGTGTGATCGTGGGGCAGACGCTGTCGACCCGGCCGGAGGACGTCTACCGCGCCCTGCTGGAGGCCACCGCGTTCGGCACCCGCACCATCATCGAGGCGTTCGAGACGTCCGGAGTGCCGGTCGACGAGCTGATCATCGCCGGCGGTCTGACGAAGAACGCCCTGCTGATGCAGATCTACGCGGACGTGACCCGTCGCCCCCTCGGGGTCATCGGCTCCGCCCAGGGGCCCGCCCTCGGCGCGGCGATGCACGCGGCGGTGGCGGCCGGAGCCTATGCCGACATCCAGGCGGCGGCCCGGTCCATGGGCAAGGCGGACCGGGGCGTGTACCAGCCGGACGCGGAACGCGCGGCGGCCTACGACCGGCTGTACGCCGAGTACCGGGAGCTGCACGACTACTTCGGGCGGGGCACCAACGACGTCATGCACCGGCTGCGCCGGCTGCGCGCCGAGGCCTCCGCCTGACCAGCCCGCGATCCCGCCATCTTGTGATCTTGTGAAAGGAACGTCCATGACGACACATGCCCAGCCCTATGACAGCCAGGAGGTCTGGTTCCTCACGGGCAGCCAGCACCTGTACGGGGAGGAGACGCTGGCGCAGGTCGCCCACCAGTCCCGGCAGATCGCCGAGCGTCTGGACGAGGCCGCCGAGATCCCGCTGCGGATCGTGTGGAAGCCGGTGCTCACCGACGCCGAGTCGATCCGGCGGCTGTGCCTGGAGGCCAACTCCTCCGACGCCTGCGCCGGGGTGATGGTGTGGATGCACACCTTCTCCCCGGCCAAGATGTGGATCGCCGGGCTCAGCGCCCTGGACCGGCCGGTGCTGCACCTGCACACCCAGTACAACCTGTCGCTGCCCTGGTCGAGCATCGACATGGACTTCATGAACCTCAACCAGGCCGCCCACGGCGACCGCGAGTTCGGGCACATCGAGTCCCGGGTCGGCGTCAGCCGCAAGGTGGTCGCCGGCCATGCGACGGACCCCCGGGTCGTCGGCCGGGTCGCGGCCTGGGCACGGGCCGCCGCCGGGCGGCAGGCGGCCCGCTCCCTGCGCCTGGCCCGCTTCGGCGACAACATGCGCGAGGTCGCCGTCACCGAGGGCGACAAGGTCGAGGCCCAGTTGCGCTTCGGCTACTCGGTCAACACCTACGGAGTCAACGACCTGGTCGCCGTGGTCGACGCCGTCGAGGACAAGGCGGCGGCCGAACTCGCCGCCGAGTACGTGTCGTCGTACGACGTGGTGCCCGCGCTGCGGCCGGGCGGCATCCGCCACGACTCCCTCCTGTACGCCGCCCGCCAGGAACTGGGCCTGCGCACCTTCCTCACCGAGGGCGGGTTCACCGCGTTCACCACCAACTTCGAGGACCTGGGCGGGCTGCGCCAGCTGCCGGGTCTCGCGGTGCAGCGGCTGATGGCCGACGGGTACGGCTTCGGCGGCGAGGGCGACTGGAAGACCTCCGCGCTGCTGCGCACCCTCAAGGTGATGGGCGCCGGCAAGGAAGGCGGCACCTCCTTCATGGAGGACTACACCTACCACCTCGGCCCGGGCGAGCCCCGCATCCTGGGCGCCCACATGCTGGAGGTGTGCCCCTCCATCGCGGCCGGCCGCCCCAGCCTGGAGATCCACCCGCTGTCCATCGGCGGCCGCGAGGACCCCGTCCGTCTCGTCTTCGACGCCGCTCCCGGCCCCGCCGTCGTGGTGGGCCTGTCGGACGTCGGTGACCGCTTCCGGCTGACCGCGAACGCCGTCGACGTGGTCGCCCCCAGCCAGCCCCTGCCCCATCTCCCGGTCGCCCGGGCGGTGTGGAAGCCACGTCCCTCCCTGGCCGAGTCCGCGGAGAGCTGGCTGCTGGCCGGCGCCCCCCACCACACCGTCCTCAGCTCCGCCGTCGACCTGGAGACCCTCACCGACTTCGCCGCGATGACCGGCGTCGAACTGCTCACCATCGACGAGAACACCACCACCGACCAGTTCGCCAAGGAGATCCGCTGGAACGCCGCCTACCACCGCCTGGCCCAGGCCCTGTGATGGCGAGCCTGCACGAAGAGGTCCTGGCGGCCAACCTGGACATCCCCAAGGCCGGTCTCGCGACCCTGACCTGGGGCAACGTCAGCGGCGTCGACCGGGAGGCCGGGGTGTTCGTCATCAAGCCCTCCGGCGTCGCCTACGAGAACCTGACCATCGACGACCTGGTGACGGTACGGCTGTCGGACGGCGCGGTCGTGGACGGCCACCTGCGCCCCTCCACCGACACCGAGACCCACCGCTGTCTCTACCTCGCCTTCCCCTCCGTCGGAGGCGTCACCCACACCCACTCCACGCACGCCGTCGCCTTCGCCCAGGCCCGCCGGGAGATACCGGTGCTCGGCACCACCCACGCCGACACCTTCAACGGGCCGATCCCGTGCACCCCCGACCTCACGGCGGAGCAGTGCGCGGTCGACTACGAGTACAACACCGGCCGCGTCATCGTCGACATGCTCAAGGAGGACGACCGGAAGGCCGTCGAGGTCCCGGCCGCCCTCGTCGCCAACCACGGGCCCTTCACCTGGGGCGCCACGGCCCGCAAGTCCCTGGAACACGCGATCATCTGCGAGGCCGTAGCCGACATGGCCCTGCACACCCTGTCCCTGTCCCCGACGGCACCCCCGCCCCCGCACCTCCTCCAGCGGCACTACACCCGCAAACACGGCCCCGACGCCTACTACGGCAACCCGGACGCGACGACGTCCGGCTAGCGAGGGCCGCTTGGCCTCCAGTTGCTCTGACCGCATCGAGGGGCGGCGGTACCGGGATCGCCGGTACCGCCCCTGCCGCGTTCGGGCCGTTCGCCGGACGCCCGCCCATTGCGTGGGGCGGGAACAGCGGCCATTATCAGGATTCCTGTTATTTCAACGTTGTAGGGACAGGTGTGCAGTCATGCCGTTCAGCCCCGGAATCCAGGCGCGAGCGATCCAGTTGCTGCTCGGCCGCGTGATGAGCCGCGTGCACAAGGACCTGCGGTTCACCGACATCCCGAAGCGCACCGAATCCCTTCGGGTGGAGACCGGCGCCGGTCCGGTGACCTGCACCGTCTACCGTCCGCCGACGACCGCCGAGGCGCCTGCCCCCGTGTACGTCAACTTCCACGGAGGCGGTTTCGTCGTCGCCCGTCCCGAGCAGGACGACCACATCTGCCGCTATGTGGCAGCCAAGGCCGGCTGTGTCGTGATCAACGTCGACTACGCCGTCGCCCCGCAGCGGCCGTTCCCCGCACCGGTCACCCAGGCGTACGACGTCACCGCATGGGTCGTCGAGAACGGCGCCGCCCACCAGTGGGACGGCTCACGGCTCGCCGTGGGCGGACACAGCGCCGGGGGGAACCTGACCGCCGCCGTCTGCCGGCTGGCCCGGGACCGCGGAACCTTCACGCCCCGGCTGCAGATCCTCGACTCGGCGCCGCTGGACCAGCTCGCCGACCCGGCGACCAAGCAGTCACCCATCGCCAAGCCCCTGCTGACACCCCAGCTCATGCGGATCTTCACCGCGGCCTACGTCCGCGACCCGGCCGACCTCACTGATCCGCTCGTCTCGCCCGGCCTGGCCGACGACCTCGCCGGACTGCCGCCCGCCCTGGTGCTCACGGCCGAGTACGACCGTCTGCGCGAGGAGGGCGCGAGCTATGCCAAGGCCCTCGAAGCCGCCGGCGTACCGGTGACCGAGCGCCTCTTCGAAGGGGTCGACCACTACTTCACCCACACCGGCCCGGTGCCGGCCGGGAAGGAGGCCATCGACCTGATGGCCACCGCTCTGCGCACGGCACTGAACGACTGACATCGACGGGTGGGGTCAGCGGCCGGGCACGGCCGGCAGGCCCTCGGTGTACTGGGCGGTCCCGAAGCCGAAGGACCAGTCCTGCGGGCCGTTCTCCATGATGCCGACGAAGACGTCCTCGCCGGCGATCCCGAGGGGTTCCAGCTGCTTGGCGATGGCGCGGAAGACGCTCTGCTTGACCTCGGTGCTGCGCCCCGACCGGGTGAAGATCTGGATCATCACCAGCCGGTCGCTGCGCTCGAAGCCGAGACCGGCGTCGAGGGCGATGACGTGGTCCGCTTCGTGCTCGGTGATGACCTGGAACCGGTCCCGCTCCGGGAGGGCCAGATCGTCCACGAGCGCGCGGTGCGCCGCGTCGGCGATCGCCCTGATGTCCTCGGGGCGACGTCCCCGGATGAGGTCGATCCGTAAGAAGGGCATGCGTGTCTCTCCTTGATCGTCGGTGACCGGCCTGTCGGCCGGTGTCGGTGGTTCAGCTGGGCAGTCGCACCCAGGTCCCGTGGGGCGCCGTGCACAGCAGTGAGGACAGTCCGGCCTCGTGGAAGGCGAGTTCGATCTCGGCGAGCCCTTCGGAGAAGTGCGCCCAGCCGTCGTAGTGGGCCGGGATCACCGTGTCCGCGCCCAGGACGGCCGCCGCCGCGGCAGCCGCGCGGCCGTCCAGCGACAGGGGGCGGCCGTCGAACTTCGCCGGCACGCGGGCGGCTCCGGCGTGCAGGACGGCCACGTCGACGTCCGGCACCCGGCGGGAGATCTCCGCGACCGTGCGGATCGAGGCGTTGTCGCCGCTGACGTACACGGTGGGCAGTCCCTGCCCGGTCAGCACGAACCCGGTGACCTCGCAGTTGACGTTGCCGTCGGCGTCGCGTTCGCCGTCCTCGGGGCCGTGGACCGCGGGGACCGCCAGCACGGTCAGCTCACCGCCGCCGTCCGCACGGGGCACGGAGTGGCCGGTCCACGGCGGGAGACCGACGGCGGCAGGTCCGAGCCGTCCTGCGGCCACCGGCCCGGTGAGCACCAGCGGGGCGGCCTTCGCGAACGCGCGGCCCCGCTCGTCGAGGTTGTCGGGATGCGCCTCGTGGCTCACCAGCACGAGGTCGACCGGCCCCAGCGCGTCCTCGTCGAGGGCGGGCCCGGCCGTCTTGGTGAGGTATCCCTGGGGACCCGGCTCGTCGAAGGTCGGGTCGCTGACGATGCGCAGACCGCCGAGGTCGATGACGGCCGTCGGCCCGCCCAGCACGGTGATCGCGGCTTCCTGGCGGGGGACGGTCCCGGTTGTCTCACTCACCCGACCGACGCTAGTGACCGCCGCGCCCGGTGGGAAATGCCTGGTGCTGCCCGCCCATGAACGCCGGACATAGATTCGGGTCAGCGGCGGGCGAGGGCGAGCCCTCCGGAGCATTTTCGATACAACGTACCGTACGATGACCCGCGTGCCCCGCCATTCCCCGTCCCTCGACCGCGCCACCCCCGAGCGCATCGCCGAAGCCGCCCTCGGGCTGGTCGACGAGTCCGGCCCCGAGGCCCTGACCTTCCGCGCCCTGGCAGCGCGGCTGGAGATCTCCCTCGCCTCCCTGCAGCGGCGCTGCACGGACCTGGCCGGACTGCTCGACCTGTGCGTCGACCACGTGGCGGCCCGACTGCCCGAGGTCGAGCCCGGCACCGACTGGGCCACCGCCACCGAGACCCGGTTCACCGCGCTGTACGAACTGCTCGCGGCCCGACCTGGACTGCTCGCCCTGCGCGGAACGCGGCCGTGGCTCGGCCCGCACCTGCTGGCCCGCCTGGTGGAGCCGCAGCTCGCCGACAGCCTCGCCGCCGGAATGACCCCGCGGGCGGCGATCACCGCCTATCGGCGGATGTATCTGCTGACCCTCGGCAGCGCCGGTTTCGTCGACCACCGCGATCCGAGGAGCGCCCAGGCCGCCACCCGCACGGCGTTGGCCGCCCTCGACCCGGAGGACTTCCCGCTGCTGACCGGCCACCTGGCCGCGATCGTGCCCGCCCTGACCGACCACGAGGTCTACTACGGCGCGCTGCGCCAGCTCATCCATGCCGCGGACCCGCGCCACCCCGCCGCATGACCCGCGATCACCGACACCCCGCCGCGAGGACCAGGACCATGAGCACGATGTCACCCCCAGCACACGTCTTCAGCAGTGACAACACCGCCGGCGCCTCCCCGGAGATCATCGAGGCCGTGTGCCGGGTGGCCGCCGGGCAGGCCCTGCCCTACGGCGCCGACGACAGCACGGCCGCCGTCCGGCGCCGCCTGAGCGAGGTCTTCGAGCGCGAGGTCGACGTCCTGCCGGTGTCCACGGGCTCTGCCGCGAACGCGCTGAGCCTGGCCGCGCTGACCCCGCCCTGGGGCAGCGTGCTGTGCCACCGCGACAGCCACATCAACAACGACGAGTGCGGGGCGCCGGAGTTCTACACCGCGGGCGCGAAACTCGTCCCGCTCGAGGGCGCCGACGCCAAGATCGAGCCCGACCGGCTGCGCGCGGCCGTGCGGCACAAGGCCGGGGACGTGCACAGCGTGGAGCCGTCCGTGGTGAGCGTCACCCAGGCCACCGAGACCGGTGCCGTCCACACCCTCGAGGAGATCCGCACCCTGGGGGCCATCACCAAGGAGGCCGGGCTGCGCCTGCACATGGACGGGGCGCGCTTCGCCGGAGCAGTCGCCGCCCTCGGCTGCGCCCCCGCCGACATGACCTGGCGGGCCGGCGTCGACGTGCTGTCCTTCGGGGCCACCAAGAACGGCACGATGACCGCCGACGCGATCGTCGTCTTCGACCGCTCGCTCACCGCCGAACTGTCCTTCCGCGCCAAGCGCGCCGGACAGCTCGCGTCCAAGATGCGGTTCCACGCGGCGCAGCTCGACGCCTACCTCACCGACGACCTGTGGCTGCGCAACGCAGCCCGCGCGAACGCGATGGCGGCTCGCCTCGAAGCGGGCCTGAAGGCCATACCGGACGTGGGACTGCTGGGCGCCGCCGACGCCAACATCGTCTTCTGCCGGCTGCCGCAGCCTGTCATCGACGGACTCCTCGCCGACGGCTACGCCTTCTACCACGACCGCTGGGAGCCCGGCGTCGTCCGCTTCGTCACCTCGTTCGCGACCACGGCGCATGACGTCGACCACCTCGTCGACGCCGTCCGCAGGCTCGCCGACCGACCGGCCCCCGCGCCCGCCCGGCGAACACGGTGACCGCCACGGCCACGGCGAGTGCCGCCACCGCCGCCAACGTCCACCGGGTGCCGTACAGCCGCACGGCGAGCGCGCCCAGTGCGGCTCCGGCGACCAGGGTGAGGACGCTGAGGGTCTGGCGGCGGGACGTGGCCGGGTCACGTTCCTCCGCGCGGCCGGCGATCAGGCCCGTGAGCGTGCTCGTCATGACCGTCGTCGTCAGGCCGGACACCCCGAGCCGCTTGACCGCCGCGTTCTGCATGCCCAGCGCCACCGCGCACAGCAGGATCGGCAGCAGCGCGGGCGCCTCGACGCTGTCGTACGACCAGGCCGGCGCCGCCGGCACGAACAGCGCCGCCTCCAGGGCCGCGCACAGCCCGAGCAGCGTCCGGTGGTTCACCCGCCGGGGCGCCACCGTACGGACCAGCAGCGCGCCCACGACGAAGCCGCCCAGAGCCACCAGCGGGCCGGCGGGGGAGGTCCCCGGTGCGCCCGCGAGTGCCAGGCCGCCGAGGACGAGGTTGCCGGTCATGTTCGCCACGAACACATGGCCGAGGCCGAGCAGGCTGACCGCGTCGATCACACCGCTGAGCAGGGTCAGCGTCAGCAGCGGCGGGAGGAGCCGGTCGTCGTCGCGGGTCCCGGCCCGGCGCGCCGGGACCTCTGGGGCGGTCGTCTCGGTGGTCATCGTGAGCGGACTCCCCGTCGCTCAGACCGCGACCACGGGTCGGTACACCGGCTCCCACATCGCCTGCCGCACCCGCTCCTCGATGGTGTCGTCGACGTTCTCCCGCGCGACGCCGTCCGCGGCCGCGGCCCGGGCCACGGCGACCGCCACAGCACAGGACGTACGTCGCAGGTCCCTGGTGTGGGGGAGGAGGGAAGCGCCCTGCTCGGTGGAGTCGACCTGCTCGGCGACGGCGTGCGCCGCGGCCGAGAGCATCGCGTCGGTGACCCGGGTGGCGCGGGCGACGATCGCGCCGAGACCCAGGCCGGGGAAGACCAGCGCGTTGTTGGCCTGGCCGATCTCGTAGGTGACCCCGCCGCTGGTCACCGGCTCGAACGGGCTGCCCGTCGCGACCAGCGCGCGACCGTCGGTCCAGTCGAGCAGTTCGGAGGGCACGGCCTCCGCCAGCCGGGTCGGGTTGGACATCGGCAGGATGATCGGGCGTTCGGTGTGCGCGGCCATCTCCCGGACGATGCTCTCGGTGAAGGCGCCGCCCTGTCCGGAGGTGCCGATCAGCACGGTGGGGCGGACCCGGCGGACCACTTCCTCCAGGGAGATGCCCTCGACCTTCGTGTCCCGCTGCCAGTCGGTGACCTCCTCGGCGGACCGGGCGTAGGGGGCCTGGAAGTCACGCAGCCCGTCCTGGTCGCGGGTGATCAGGCCGTAGCGGTCCACGGCCCAGAAGCGGGCGGTCGCCTCTTCGCGGCTCAGGCCCTCCGCGACCATCGCGTCCCGCATCTGGTCGGCGACGCCCATACCCGCCGTACCGGCCCCGAAGACCACGACCCGGTGCTCGGGCAGCGGCGTCCCGCTGGCCCGTACGCCGGACAGCACGGCGGCGAGGTTCACCGCGCCGGTGCCCTGGATGTCGTCGTTGAAGACGTAGTGCTCGCCCCGGTACCGGTCGAGGATGCGGCGCGCGTTGGCCGTCCCGAAGTCCTCGAAGTGCAGCAGCGCGTCCGGGAAGAGCCGCTCCGCGGTGGTGAGGTACCGCTCGATGAACGCGTCGTACGTCTCCGTGTCCACCCGGGGATGACGGTTGCCGAGGTAGAGGGGGTCGTCGAGGAGCTGCTCGCGGTTGGTGCCGACGTCCAGGACGACGGCCAGGGTGCGCGCCGGGTCGATGCCGGCCGCGGCGGTGTACACGGCGAGCTTGCCGACCGAGATGTCGATGCCGCCCACGCCCCAGTCGCCGATGCCGAGGATGGCCTCGCCGTCGGTGGCCACGACCAGGTCGACGTCCTCCGCGCTCAGTCCCGAGGCGCGCAGGGCGCGTTCCATGTCCTCGGGGGCGTCGACCGACAGATAGATGCCGCGCGGGCGCCGGTACTCGGTGCTGTAGCGCTCGATGGCCGTGCCGACCGTCGGCGTGTACACGATGGGCAGCATCTCCGAGAGGTGGTCGCTCAGCAGCCGGTAGAACAGCACCTCGTTGCGGTCGTGCAGGGCGGTCAGGTTGACGTGCTTGGCGAGGTCGGTGGGCTGGGCCGAGTACTGGTCGTAGGCCCGCTTCGCCTGCTGGTCCAGGGTCAGCACCCGCGGCGGGATCAGGCCGTCCAGGCCCAGGTCCCGGCGTTCCTGTGCGGTGAAGGCGGTACCCCGGTTCAGGCGGGGATCGGCCAGGACGGCACGGCCCCGTGCCGAGGTCTCGAAACGGGTGTCGTGCGCGTTCCACTGGGTACTCATCGTCGCTCCGTGACGTGTCCGGGATCGCGACCGTCGGTCGCCTTGCCTCTCCCAGGGTGGCGCCCCGGCTTCCATGCGTCCAATGCCTGGGTGTGCGGAAATCCATGCATCAGTAACATGGGTCGCATGGATGTGCAGGTACTGCGCTGTTTCGTCGCCGTGGCCGACGGAGCCACCGTGACCCAGGCCGCAGCTGAGGCGCATCTGACGCAGCCTGCTCTGTCCCGGGCGCTGCGACGCCTCGAACACGAGGTCGGCGCCGAGCTCTTCCAGCAGGTCGGGCGGGTGCTGCGGCTGACACCGGCCGGGCGGGCGTTCAAGGAACACGTGGACGCGGGACTGGAACGGCTCGACCGCGGCCTGCGCGCGGTCCACGAGACCGTGGCCCCGGAAGCGGGCCTGATCCCCCTCGCCTTCCTGCACTCCCTCGGCACCTGGCTGCTGCCGCCGCTGATCACCGGATTCCGCGGGCGTTTCCCACTCTCCCGGTTCGAGTTGCGCCAGGGGAGTGAGGTCGTCCTCGTCGAGGCCCTGCTGGACGGGACCGCCGACCTGCTCCTGACCGCCGGCGACCCCGGTCACCCCCTGATCACCTGGCGCCGCCTCCTGGTCGAGCCGCTGTGGCTGGCCGTGCCCCCGGGGCACCGGCTGGCCCAGCGTCGGCGCGCGCGGCTCGCGGAGGTCGCCGAGGAGCCGTTCATCCTGCTGCGGCACGAGCAGGGCCTGCGCTCCGTCACCGAAGCGCTGTGCGGGCAGGCCGGTTTCAGCCCCCGGGTCGGCTTCGAGGGGGACGAGGTGGCGACCCTGCGCGGCCTGGTCGGCGCGGGACTCGGGGTCGCGCTCGTCCCGCGCCCGCACGCCGACCCGCAGGCCGGCGGACCGTCGTACCTCCAGGTCACCGACGTGGAGGCGGCCCGGGACATCGGCATCGCCTGGCTGACCTCGCGCACCCTGCCGCCGAGTTCGGGGCGGTTCTTCGACCATGTGCTGGAACACGCGGCGTCGGTGGCCGACCAGGAGATCCAGGTTTAGGCCCGACGGCGGCCAGGGCCCGGCCGATAGCATGTTGATCATGGCGGAGTGGGAGATACGGCAGGCCCTCCCGGCTGACGCCGAGGCGGCGGCCGAACTGCGGGCGACGGTGATGCGGGCCGACCTGGAACGGCTGGGGCGCTACGACGAGCACCGTGTGCGGCAGCGGCTGCTGGACCGGTTCGTCCCGGCGCACACCTGGGTGATCGAGATCGGCGGCGCCTTCGCCGGCTGCGTGGCCCTGCGTCCGGCGGACGACGCCCACTGGCTGGAGCACTTCTACCTGGAGCCCGGCCTTCAGGGCCGCGGCATCGGTACGGCCGTGCTGGGCACCCTGTTCGAGCGGTGCGACCGCGACGCGGTCCCGGTCCGGCTGAACGTGCTGCAGGGCAGCCCCGCCCGGCGCCTGTACGAACGGCTCGGCTTCCGGGTCGAGAGCGAGGACCCGGTGGACGTGTTCATGGTCCGCGATCCGGCTCCCGCCCTCGTGGGGTGATGCGTGCAGGAGGGCACCGTGGCGGGCCCCCGGGAAAGCTGTGACCATGACTCGGAGCCCGTAGACGCATCAGCGCAGCCCGGGAGGCGCCATGCCGATCAGCCGGTTGGGACTCGTCGTGCACGGAGGCCGTCCCGAGGCGGTGTCGGGCGCGCGGACGGTGCGCGAATGGTGCGCGCGACGGGACATCGGCTGCGTGGACATCGACGTGTGGCAGGGGCAGGGCAGCCGTCGCGGCGGCCGGGAGGAGGTGCGGGCCGCGGGCAGCCCCGACCTCATCGTGACCCTCGGCGGGGACGGCACCTTCCTGCGCGGCGCGCGCATCGCGGCGAAGAAGAACATCCAGGTCCTCGGTGTCGACCTGGGCAAGGTCGGCTTCCTGACCGAGACCGCGGTCGCCGACGTCGAGCGGGCGCTGGACGCCGTGCACGCCGGCCGCTCGGAGTGCGAGGAGCGGATGACACTCACGATGCGGGCGTCGAAGCCGCTCGAGATGCCCTCCGACATGGAGCAGATCCTGTGCTACGGGCGGGGCCCGGCCCTGCCGCCGCCACCGCCCCGGGAGGCCGGCCCCGACGACGACTCGTGGGGCGTCGCCCTGGACGTCACCGCGCTCAACGACATCGTGGTGGAGAAGCTGGCCCGGGACCGCCAGGTCGGCGTGGGCGTCTACATCGCCGGCCGGCTGCTGGCCTCGTACTCCGCCGACGGCCTCATCGTCGCCACCCCGACGGGCTCGACCGCCTACAGTTTCGCCGCCGGGGGACCGGTGCTCTCGCCCCGCCTGCGGGCGGTGGTCTTCACCCCCGTCGCCCCGCACATGACGTTCAACCGCACGGTGGTCGCGGCCGCCGACGAGCCGATCGCCCTGCGCGTGCTCCCGCACTCCGGGCGGGCCGCGGTGAGCGTCGACGGACAGCCACGGGGCGTTCTCGACCCCGGGGACTGGATCGGCGTGACGGCCGCCCCCGAACCGCTGCGCCTGGTCAGGCTCACCGCCGCCGACTTCTACGGCAGGCTGCGCGAGCGCATGCGCCTCACCGACGCGCCCGCCACAGCCGCGGACGGCGAGGCGGCACCGCTGTTCCGGCCCGGCGGTCCTCTCCCGGAGGACGTACGACACCTGCGGCTGCCACCGCCTCCGGCGCAGCACTGACGGATGGCTCGGCCGCCGGCGGCGTTTCCGTCACAGGCCCAGGTCGGCGGCCAGGCAGGAGAAGGACATCCACGAACCCTCGGGGTTGTACGCCTCCCTCGCCGGGTCGTGCGGTGTGGCCGGCTTCTCCTCGACCATCTGCTCGTAGCGGACGCGCTCGGGCAGCTTGCCGAACCGCGCATGGCGCGCGGCCGCAGCGCTGTCCGGGGTGCTGTGGCTCTCCATGGTCGACCTCCGCTCACTGCTTGGCGGATCGAGGCTTCTCTCCGCCTGCCACGGCAGGTTCGCACCGTGCCGCGTCACCTGTCAAGCAGGTGACGCCCGACTGGTACCTCGCGCGCTCTACTAGTGCGCGCTACCCGAGTACGATGTCCCCGGTTCCGCTGGACCGTCGCTGAGGTGGCGGCGTCGAAGGATGGTCCACAGGTGGATGCAGCGAGCAAGCAGCGGCCCACGATGGCGGACGTCGCCGAGAAGGCCGGCGTGTCGCGGGCGCTCGTCTCGATCGTGTTCCGCAACCAGCCGGGCGCGAGCGAGGAGACCCGTGAGCGGGTGCTGCGGGTAGCCGACGAGATCGGCTACCGTCCCGACAGCGCGGCCCGGCTGCTGGCGCGCGGCCGCAGCCGCACGCTCGGCGTCATGTTCACCGTGCAGCAGACCTTCCACACGAACCTGATCGAGGGCATCTATCCCGAGGCCGAACGCCTCGGCTACGAGGTGCTGCTGTCCGGCGCCACCCGTGGCCGCAGCGAGGAGAAGGCCGTCGAGGCGCTGCTCAGTCACCGCTGCGAGGCGGTGATCCTGCTCGGCTCCTTCGCCGAGCCCGCCTTCCTCGACCAGTTGGGGCGCCGTACGGTCGCCGTCTCCGTCAGTCGCCGGGTCCCGCACGCCCAGGTCGACTTCGTGCACTCCGCGGAGGGCAAGGGCGTGCGCCAGGCGATGGACCACCTGGTCGAGCTCGGCCACCGCAGGATCGTGCACATCGACGGCGGCCGGGGACCGGGGTCGGCCGAGCGGCGGCGCGCCTACCGCGCGGCGATGCGCCGGCACGGGCTCGAGGCCGAGGAGCGGGTGCTGCCCGGCGACCACACCGAGGAGTCGGGCATCGAGACCGGACGCCTGCTGCTGGCCGAGCGCGACCGCGGCCGGCCGCTGCCGACGGCCGTGCTCGCCGGCAACGACCGTTGCGCGATGGGCCTGTTGATGCCGCTGACCCGGGCCGGCGTCGAGGTGCCCCGGGACCTGTCCGTCGTCGGCTACGACGACAGCCACCTCTCCCATCTGATGCCGATCGGCCTGACGACCGTACGGCAGGACGCGGTGCTCATGGCCGAGCACGCGGTCCGGTTCGCGGTGGAGCGGCTGGAGGATCCCCAACGGGAGCCCCGGGAGGCCGTGGTGGACCCCGAGCTGGTGGTGCGGGGGACCAGCGGGCCGCCGCCGGCGGACCGGGCCGACGGAGCGGGAGCGGCCTGAAACCGCCCCGGCCGACCGGGCCGCCGGTGGCACGGCGGCAGGCCGGACGTCATGGTGGAAACATGTGCTGGAGCGCGACGGCCGATCTCGTCGCCGGCGCCGGGATCGCCGGCGTCGGCGCGACCTGTGCGGCGCGGGCGCGACGGGTGAGCGAACTGCCGCTGGCCGCGCTGCCGTTGCTGCTCGGCGTCCATCAACTGGTGGAGGCGTGGGTCTGGCACGTCGGGGGCGGCACCGGTCCGGCGACCGTCGTCTGGACCGTGATCGCCCTGCCCCTGCTGGCGGTGTGGGTGCCGATCGCCGTCGTCTGCGCGGATCCCGGGCCGGTCAGGGCCCGGTCGGCCGTTCCGCTGGCGAGCGGTGTCGCGACGGCCGCCGTCCTGTCGTACGCCGTCGCCACCCGTCCGGTGCGCGCCGAGATCCGGGGACACACCGTCGGCTATGTTCTCGGGCTGACGCATGCGGGCGTTCTCGTCGCGGGCTATCTCCTGGCCACGGTCGGCGCGTTGCTGCTGGCGGGCGACCGGTGGCTGCGCGGGCTCGGTCTGCTGGCCGGGGTGGGTGCGCTGGTGTGCTGGACCCTGTGGCGGCTGGAGTTCCTCTCGACCTGGTGCGCGTTCGCGGCGGTGTGCTCGCTCGTGGTGTTCGGGTGGGTGGTGCGCCCGGAGCCGGCGTATTCCCGCTGACGGTGGTGGTGTCGCTACGGGGACCGGTGGTCCTGCGAACGGGAGGGACCTGGCTGCGTCTGGTCACGTGCCGCAGGGTGGGGTCATGAACGCCGGTAAGTCGTCACAGATCCACAGCCGTGTCACGCCCCTGCGCCGCCTTCGTGGCGGCCTCTACGTCTCACGCGGAAACACCGCCCCCGGCCCGCAGCGGCGACACCCGGAGGACACCCCCGATGGGAAGCCGGACGCGGGCGAGGCCGCCGGGACCTCGCGGAGGTGAGCGCGCCCCTCACAGCGGGCCGCGTGCCGCCGGACCGGCACTCACTGTTCCCAGACGACGGTCAACTCGTTGCGGCGGCCGAAGCGTTCGAGGTGACCGGCCACCACGTCCCGGACGGCCGCGAGCGAGGAGCTGTCGGACGCGGTCACCCGGATCAGCAGATGGTCCGGCGAGGGCTCGAGCAGGACGTCGGTCTGCTGGAAGGTGAGACGGAAGCCCCCGTCCGAGGTCTCCTCGGCGGGGATCTTCCGGCCGAAGTGCGAGGCGAGTTGCTTGGCGTAGCGCGGGGCGGCGTCGGTGGCGGCGCGCCCCAGGGAGGTGGGCATGGTGGCACTCCGAGGGCAGTGGTGGGGCGGGCGTCAGCCGGCGAGGCCGGCGACCAGGGGCAGGTCGATGGTGTGGTGGGTGTGCCGCACCTTGGCGTTCAGGTAGCGCAGGTTGCTGGGGGTGGAGTGGACGCCGGTGGGGCGGACGAAGCGGACGTCGACCCCCAGGTCCCGCAACTGGCCTGCCTTGTCGGGGTTGTTGGTGAGCAGGTCGAGTTCGCGGATGCCGAGGGCGGCGAGCATCTGGGCGGCGGCGGTGTAGTCCCGGCCGTCCTCGGGCAGGCCGAGCGCGGTGTTCGCCTCGTAGGTGTCCAGGCCGGCGTCCTGCAGGGCGTAGGCGTCGAGCTTGTTGTAGAGGCCGATGCCGCGGCCCTCCTGGCGCAGGTACAGCAGCACGCCGCCGGCCTGGGCGATGCGCTCGACGGCCTCGCGCAGCTGGGGTCCGCAGTCGCACCGGGCGGAGCCGAAGACGTCGCCGGTCAGGCACTCGGAGTGCATCCGCACCAGCGGGGCCGGGGCCGAGCCTGGATCACCGAGGATCAGCGCCACGTGTTCCTTGCCGTCGACCAGGCCGTGGAAGGTGACGGTCTCGGCGGTCACTTCGTAGCCGTCGGCGAAGCGCAGCGGGATGGTGACCCGGGTGCGGACGGAGGCGTCGGGGACGTGGACGGTCATGGCAACTCCCGGGGCGACGACTGTTTCAAATTTGAATCGGATAGGGAGACCTTAGCCGCCGTGCTTCAAATTTTGAACATCTAGGGCTGTGTGGCGTCGATCACGTGGCCGACCCCGACCGCCTTCGGTTCATCCGCTGTTCCGGCTGGGCAGGCCCCCTTGGGTTGAAGCCGGCAAGCGGAGAGGGAGCGGCACGTGGCGCAGAAGAGGGCCCTGGTGGTGCGCGGTGGATGGGAGGGGCACCGTCCGGTCGAGGCGACCGAGCTGTTCATCCCCTTCCTCAAGGACAACGGCTACGCCGTGCGCGTCGAGGAGTCGACCGAGGTGTACGGCGACGCCGGCGAGTTGGGGGCCACCGACCTGATCGTGCAGTGCGTCACCATGTCGGAGATCACCCACGAGCAGCTGGCCGGCCTCGGCGCGGCGGTCGCCGCCGGCACCGGCTTCACCGGCTGGCACGGCGGGATCGCCGACTCCTTCCGCGCCTCCTCCGACTATCTGCACCTGGTCGGCGGGCAGTTCGCGACCCACCCCGGCAAGGAGCCCTGCCTGCGGCGGGGCGGGGCCGAGGACAACTTCCTGCCGCACACCGTGCAGTTCACGGAACTCGGCCGCGAGCACCCAGTCACCGCGGGGCTGGCGGACTTCGAGCTGGAGACCGAGCAGTACTGGGTGCTGCACGACGACCTCATCGACGTCCTGGCCACCACCACTCATCCGGCACGGCCCTGGCAGCCGTGGCACCGCCCGGTGACGTCACCGGCGATCTGGACCCGGCGGTGGGGCGAGGGCCGCATCGTCGTCACCACGCCGGGACACAGTCTCGACGTACTGGAAGACCCGACCGTCCGTACCGTCATCGAGAGGGGAATGCTGTGGGCGACGCGCACCGCATCGGCATCGTAGGGCTCGGGGTCATAGCGGGGGCCTACCTCGGCACGCTCGCGCGCCACCCCGGCGTGGAGATCGCCGCCGTCGCCGACCTCGACGCCGCCCGCGCGGCCGAAGCCGCCCGGCAACTGCCGGGCGCCAAGGCGTTGAGCGTCCCGGACCTGCTCTCGGCCGACGACATCCAGACTGTTCTCAACCTGACCACGCCCGCCGCGCACGCCGAGATCGCCCTCGGCGCGATCGGCCACGGCAAACACGTCTACACCGAGAAGCCGCTGGCCGCGACCTTCGAGGACGGCCAAGCGGTGATCGCCGCCGCGGCGGCGGCCGGTGTCGGCGTGGCGTGTGCGCCGGACACCGTGCTGGGGACCGGCACCCAGACGGCGCGCGCCGCCGTCGACGCCGGACTGATCGGGCGGCCGCTCGCCGCGTCGGCGGTCATGGTCACCCCGGGACACGAGCGCTGGCACCCCCACCCCGACTTCTACTACGCGCCGGGCGGCGGCCCGTTGCTCGACATGGGGCCCTACTACATCTCGGCGCTCGTCCAACTCCTCGGCCCGGTACGGGCGGTGACCGGGGCGGCCGCCAGGCTGCGCGGCGAGCGGGTCATCGGGTCAGGGCCGCGTCAGGGGGAGCGGATCCCGGTGGAGGTGGACAGCCATGTCTCCGGCGTCCTGGAGCACGCGAACGGCGCCCTGTCCACCCTCACCACCAGCTTCGACGGCGTCACCACGACCGCCGCGCCGATCGAGGTCCACGGCGAGCGGGGGACGCTGTCCGTCCCCGACCCCAACCGCTTCGACGGCGAGGTACGGCTCTTCGAGCTGGGCGGTGCCGACTGGCGTACCCTCCCGCCGTCGGCCGGGTACGCCGACGCGGCCCGCGGCGTCGGCCTGCTCGACTTCGTCCGGGCCGACGACCGGCGCCCGCCCCGCGCCGACGGGGACCTCGCCCTGCACGTCCTGGAGACGATGACGGCCCTGCTGCGCTCCTCGGCCGAAGGCAGGCGCATCCCGCTGACGACCACGGTCGAACGCCCCGAACCGGTCCCCCTGACGCCCGCCCGGACGTGGCAGGGGCTCAGCGAATGAACGGCGGTTCAAGGGAGAACTGACACATGCGGCTCGTACTGGACCCTCGACGCCCAACGGCCCTGTCTCGTGCGGTGACTGCGCGTCAACTACTCGCCAACGCTTCACGGGACGCACACACACTTCGCGCATGTGCTTAAAACTTCAAGGGCTAGGCTCGAGGCCACTTCGAGTGGCCCAGGACGCCGGCGCGCCGTGCCGCTCGCCCTTCCCCCCCCACCTGCACAGGAGACGCGGCGTGCACGACGGCGACGTAGTGGTGATCGGCGGTGGTTACGCAGGCGTACGCCTGGCGAAACGGCTGGACGCGACGGCACGGGTGACGCTGGTGGACCGCAAGGAGGTCTTCTTCCACCGGATCGCCTCCCTACGGGCAGGAGTCCGCCCCGAATGGTCGGTGACGCCGTTCATCCCCTACGACCGGCTGCTGCACCACGGCCGGGTGGTCGTCGGCAAGGCGGTCCGCATCGACACGGCCGAGCGGCAGGTGGTGCTCGGCACGGGGGAGCGGCTGCCCTACGACGTGGTGGTGATCGCCACCGGCGCCGACTACCCCGAACCGGCCCGCTTCGTGGGCACCACCGCCGAGGAGGCGGTCAAGGCCTTCGCCGACCACCAGTACAGGGTGGCCGGTGCCGAGCACATCCTGGTCGTCGGCGGCGGACCGTCCGGCGTCGAACTCAGCGCCGAGATACGCCTGGCCCGCCCGGACGCCCGCGTCACGCTCGCCCACTCCGGCTCCCGGCTGCTGCACTCGACGGGCATCGAACGCGTCGGCCGCCGCGCACAGGCCTGGCTCGAGGCACACGACGTGGAGGTGCGCCTCGACGCCTTCATGTCCCCCGGCAACGACTTCGGCACCTACCGGGACGCGCACGGCAACGTCATCACCGCAGACCTCTCCTTCTGGGCGACCGGCACCACCCCCAACACGCTGTGGCTGCGGCTGGGCGGACACGGCGACTGGCTGAACGCGGCCGGGCACATCAAGGTCGACCGGACGCTGCGCGTCGACGGGCGCCTGGACGTGTTCGCGGTCGGCGACGTCAACGACGCCACCGAGCTCAAGATCACCCCGGCCGCACTCGCCCAGGCCGACCTCGCGGCCTGGAACATCCGCACCTACCTCAACAGCTCCGGCCGCCACCGCAAGGAGCCACGCCTGTACCGCCCCCTCCACCGCACTCCGCTGATCGTTCCGTTCGGCTCGGCCGACGGCGTCACGGCCGTGCCCATCCCGGGCGGTGAGACCGCCGTCCTGGGCGGCCGGACCTCGGTGCTGGCCAAGGCGAAGACGCTGATGACGCCGTACATGCGCCGCCAGCTCGGCTACACCGCGACCTGAGCGGTGACTCTCAGCGCGGCCCGCCCCGGTAGGTGCCGAAGTACCAGCGGTTGCCCTCGGGGTCGCGGGCGGCGAAGTCTCGGGAGCCGTAGTCGGTGACGTGGAGGTCGGTGGTGATCTCGGCGCCGGCAGCCTTGGCGCGGGCGTGCACGGCGTCCGGGTCGGCGGTGACCACGTAGGCGCTGAAGGCCCCGGGAGGGGTGGGACCCTCACCGGGTTCCTGGCCCTCGCGCACCGACCCCAGCATCACTCCGCCGCCCTCGGGCCAGCTGAGCTGGGCGTGCTCGACGAGGTCACCGTCGCCGTAGACGACGGTCTCCTCGAAGCCGAAGGCGTCGACGAGGAAGCGGATCAGCGCGCGGGCGTCGCGAGCGCGCAGGGTGGGCCACACCTGCGGGGCGGGCGGCTGCTTGGCGGTGTCGGTCATGACGGCGGGCCTTTCGGTGCTGGGATTCGGCCGTACCCCATCAGCGTCACGCGGGCGGATGGTGCCCGGATTGGATGTTTCGGAACTCCTGCGCCAGCCACGCGCTCGGCGTGCAGGAGGCCAGCGCCGCGAACTCCCGGTCGAGGTGCGACTGGTCCGCGTAACCGCAGTCGGCGGCCAGACCCGCGAGATCGCTCTGGCCGGGAAGCCGGGCCAGACGGCGCCGGGCGAGGTCGAAGCGGACGACCCGGGCGGCCGCCTTCGGGGTGAGGCCGATCTCCGCGCGGAAACGGTTGCGCAGGTGACGGTCGCTGTAGCCGGTCGCGGCGGCGAGTTCGTCCACGCGGATCCGGCCGCCGGTGGACAGCAGCCGCCGCCAGGCCTCCGCGAGGGGTGCGGCGGGCATGTGGCCGTGACCGTGGCCAGTCATCCGGGCCAGCAGCCACTGGTCGAGGACGCGGAAGCGGGCGGGCCAGCCGGATGCCTCGCGCAGCCTGTCGTGCACCTCGCTCACATCGGCGCCGAGGGCGTCGTCGGCGTGGACGTCGATCCCCGCCAGCTCGCCCGCGGGCAGCCCGAGCAGGACGCGGGCGCCGAGCGGATTGATCGCGAGCTGGACGCCCGACTGCCGGCCGGGGACGCGGATGAGGGCGGGCGAGGTGTGCAGCCCGCCCAGCAGGGTCGGGTAGTCGCCGGGGGCGGCTCCCGGATCGGGATGGGCGGCGATGCTCAGCGGCTCGTCCAGGGTCAGGATCAGCGTCAGCCATGGCGAGGGCAGCCCGCGGTGCGTCGCGGCCGGGATGCCGCGCTGCCGGTAGCCGGAGTACCACCCCACCAGTCCCCGCAGGGGCGGCGCCGGCGCCACCCGTACCGCCTCGTCCACGATCTCGGCGCCCATACGGCCATTGTGCCGCGCCGCCCGCCGGCACTCTCGGCGCCGGCGTCAGGGCAGGTCCACTCGGTGCGCCGCGCGTTGGCCAACAGCTGCCGTGTGCAGGCGTGTTGTGGGTCGTCCAGGACGTCCCTGGTCGGACCGGACTCGACGACCTGCCCCTGTGACATGACCACCAGCCGCTGCGCCCGGTCGGCCGCGACCCCCAGATCATGGGTGACCAGCAGGATCGCCGTGCCCAACTCCTCGGTCAGCGACCGGAGATGGTCGAGGATGACCCGCTGCACGGTGACGTCGAGCGCGCTGGTCGGCTCGTCGGCGATGATCACCTCCGGATTCGCGGCGACCGCGATGGCGATCAGGGCGCGCTGCCGCATCCCGCCGGACAGTTCGTGCGGGTACTGCCGGACCCGGGTCGCCGGATCGGGCAGCCCGGCCTGCTCGAGGACCGCGATCGCCTCCGTGGGCGCGGAACGGCGGCTCGCCAGACCGTGGATGCGCGGCACCTCGGCGACCTGCTCCCCGATGCGCTTGACCGGGTTGAGCGACACTGTCGGCTCCTGCGGGACCAGACCGATCCGTGC
Source organism: Streptomyces sp. NPDC101152 (assembly GCF_044768275.1). Taxonomy (NCBI): domain Bacteria; kingdom Bacillati; phylum Actinomycetota; class Actinomycetes; order Kitasatosporales; family Streptomycetaceae; genus Streptomyces; species Streptomyces sp. NPDC101152. The sequence goes on from NZ_JBIWPO010000048.1 coordinate 26,265, forward strand.
CCCGCGCACCGTGCGCAGCTCCGCCTCGGTCAGCTCGGTCAGCTCGGTCAGCTCGTGCCGGCCGAAGCGCACCGAGCCCGCGTCGATCCGGCCGTTGGCCGCGAGCAGCCGGGTGATCGCGTGCGCGGTCGTGCTCTTGCCGGACCCCGACTCGCCGACCACCGCGGTCACTTCACCCGGGCACACGTCCAGGTCCACGCCCCGCACGGCCTGCACGCGGCCCCCACGGGTGCCGTACGACACCGTCAGGCCACGGATCTCCAGCAGTGCTGCGGTCACGTCCGCACCGCTTTCCTGTTCGTCGGTCATCGCTGCCGGGCCCATTCGCCGTCCAGCGCCCGGGCACGTGTCAGTAGGGGCCACGGACGTGCGGGCGAACAACGTGCGTTGAAGGAGGGGAAGAAGGGTGCCGGAGGTGACGCCGGTGCGCGAAGGCACTGCCGCCGACGGCGGATGACGTCAGGACGGCGGGAAAAGGGTCAGCGGCTACACAGACAGCCGGCGAACCGCTGCAGATCGATGTGGCGCCGGCGCGAGAACCGGGAGAAGAACACGGCGGCCGCGACGGAGGTGCTCAGGTCGCTGCTCTGTCGCACACCGGCCTGCGTTCTCGGCCCCGGGTCATGGGGCGACGCGCTTGCAGAGTCGGCGACTCTGCCGGGCTTTCACCTGGAGCATCCCACCGCGTCGGGAGGGTTGCCGGTCGGCGAGCCAGGGCTTGACGCTGACACTCGATGCCGGTCACGGCCATACGGAGCCAGACCGCTGTCCGTCAATCACGTCCCTGCCGAGGGTGGGACGGCCGTGCTCAGATCAGGGCCTCCCAGTCCTCGTCGAGCCCGCCCGAGAACATCAACTCCAGTGCGTCGGCGCCTTCTTCCTCGCTGCCGTCGGGCAGCGCCTGCTCGGCCCAGATGCACTTGCCGGTCGGTGTGTAGCGGGCGCCCCACCGCGCGGAGAGCGCCGAGATCAGCTGCAGTCCCCGGCCGCCCTCGTCGGTCTCCGTCGCGCGGCGGATCCGGGGCATCGTCTGGCTGCCGTCGTACACCTCGCACACCAGCCCCGCGCCGTACAGCAGCCGCAACCGGACCGGGCCCCTGGCGTGCCGCACGACGTTGCCGACGAGCTCGCTGGCCAGCAGTTCGGTGGTGGCGGTCAGGCCGTCGAGGTCCCAGGCGGCCAGTTGCTCGCGCACATGCCCGCGGGCCCGGCCGGCCGCCTTCGGGTCCAGGGGCAGCGGCCAGGACGCCACCCGGTCCTCGGCCAGGGCGTGCAGGCGGGCGACGAGGAACGCCGCGTCGTCGGCCGCCTGCTGACCGGTGGGCAGCAGACCGGCCGTCAGCGTGTCGCACAGCCGCTCGAGATCCGCGCCGGTGCCGTCCGCGTGGGCCGTGCCCAGCAACCGTGCCAGCTCCGCCATCCCCTCGTCGATCTCCCGCTTCGCCGACTCGACCAGACCGTCCGTGTACAGCACCAGCAGACTGCCCTCGGGCACCTCCAACTCGGCCGTCTCGAACGGCGGTTCCGCCGCGCCCAGCGGCGGGTCGGCCTCGTGCGCCGGGAAGTGCACGGTGCCGTCGGGGCGGACCAGGGCCGGCGGCGGATGTCCGGCGCGGGCGATCGAACAGACGCGGGTGGTCGCGTCGTAGACCGCGTAGAGGCAGGTGACGTACGAGGTCTCGCCCATGCCGCCCACGATGTCGTTGAGGTGGCCCATGATCTCGTCGGGCGGCAGTTCGAGGTCGGCCAGGGTATGCACGGCGGTGCGCAGCCGGCCCATGGTCGCCGCCTCCGGCAGGCCGTGCCCCATGACGTCGCCGACGACGAGCGCGACCCGCCCCCCGGCCAGCGGGATGAGGTCGTACCAGTCACCGCCCACGTCGGTGCCCGGCCCGGCGGGCAGATAGCGGGCGGCGGCCGTGCACTCCGGCAACTGGGGCAGGGCCTGCGGGAGCAGACTGCGCTGGAGCTCGCGGGACCGGGTGTGCTCGGCGTCATAGAGGCGCGCCCGCTCCAGCGACTGGGCGACCAGGGCGCTGATGGTGGCCAGCAGCCCGCGTTCCTCGTGGGTGAGCAGCCGCGGCCGGTCGAAGGCGACCACGCAGACCCCGAAGGTGTGCCCGGACGCCGTCAGCGGCAGGAACGCCCAGGACTTCTTGCCGCCGGCGGCCGCCAGGCCGACCAACGCGGGGTACCGCGCGGCGAACTCCGACGGCGAGGACACGAACACCGGTGTGCCGGCGGTGATCGCCTCCCACGCCGGGTCGCCGCGCCCCGCCTGGGCGCGGATGTCGAGGGCTTCGGCGAAGTCGTCGGGGTAGCCGACGGCACCGACGTGGTGGATCCCGTCGTCCTCGATGACCTGCACCAGCAGCCCGGCGGCGGAGAACGGCGGCAGCACCCGCCGGGCGACCACCTCCACCACGTCCCGCGAGGTCGTCGCCTTGGCCAGCTCCGCGGTCAACTCCGCGAGCCGGGCGGACCGTTCGGCCGCCGCCCGCTCCGCCGACTGCCGTTCCTCCGCCAGCCGCCGCTTCTCGGTGACGTCCTGGAAGTACAGGGTGCGCCCGTCGGGCCCCGGCACCAGCCGCAGGTGCAGCCGCCGCCCGCAGTCCGGCACGACGACGTCGAAGCCGGCCGGCTTCTCCTCGGCCGCCGCCTCCAGGCAGCCGCTCCTGAGCCCCGGGACGTCCCGCGCGGCCGGCAGGTCCCACAGCAGACGGCCGAACAGCTCCTCCTCGGAGAAGCCCAGAAAACGTTCCGCCTCCAGGTTGGCGAAGGTGATCCGCCACTCGTCGTCCACGGCGATGAAACCGTCGCTCATGTGTCTCAGGGCCCGGCTGAGCGCGTCGCGTGCGGTGCGCGACTCGTTGCTCTCCCAGCCCACCCCGACCATCCGCAGCGGCTCGCCGTTCTCGTCGTACGTGGCCCGGCCGCGTGCCTGGGTCCAGCCCCAGGTGCCGTCCAGCCGCCGTACCCGGTACTCGGCCTCGTAGACGCTGTGGTCGAGGATCGCGCGCTGGGCCGCCGCGAGGGTCGGGGCCAGGTCGTCCGGGTGGACGATCCGCATCCAGTTCTCGATCTTTCCGGTGAAGTCGGCGGGCCGTGTCCCGTACAACTCCAGGGCCGCCTCGTCCCAGATCAGCTCGCCGCCCCGGATGTCCCAGTCCCAGGAGCCGACCTGGACCTCCTTGAGGGCGTGCCGCAGGCGCTCGCCGTTCAGCTCCGGCTGCGCGGGCCCGGACGCCGGCGGAGCCTGGGCCATGCGGTCCTCGGCCCACGCGACGACGTTCCGCAGGAAGTCCCAGTGCTGCGGGGTGGGTTCGCCCCGGTCGCCCGCCAGGACGGTCAGCGCGCCGATGCTGCGTCTGCCGCTGAACACCGGCAGCGCGGCGAGACCCGTTCCGGGCCAGGCCGGTTCGGCCGCGGTGCCCGGGGCGGCGTGCGGTACCCAGACACCCTCGCCCTGCTGGAGGGCGCGGGCCGGGGCCAGCGGCCCCTCCTGGTCGACGATCTCCCAGGAGCGGGTGAGGGCGGGCGGCAGCCCCACCGAAGACACCAGGCGCAAGGCCGACATCGGGCCGCGCAGGTGCATGGTGCCGCCGAGGCCGCTCAGTTCGCCCACCGCCTGACCGAGGGCCAGCCGGAAGACCTCGCTCTCCGTCACACCGGGGGAGACCGTGCCGAGGAGAGCGAGCCGCGCGTTCATGGTGGGAACCTATCGTTCCTGTTACCGGTCGAAACCTGCTTCACAGATTCCGACCGGCGGCATCCCGTCACCGTTCCTTCCCAACAAGCCACCGGCGTCGGCAAGTTGTCGCAATACCGGCCGTGTACCGTGCCCACCCACGGGCAGGCTTTTGATCATGAGGAGCGGCATGGACATCGGTGTCTTCATCCCCATCGGCAACAACGGCTGGCTCATCTCCAAGAGCTCGCCGCAGTACCTGCCGACCTTCGAGCTGAACAAGGCCGTCGTGCAGAAGGCCGAGGAGCACGGCCTCGACTTCGCCCTGTCGATGATCAAACTCAAGGGCTTCGGCGGCGAGACGGAGTTCTGGGACCACTGTCTCGAGTCGTTCACCCTGATGGCCGGCCTTGCGGCGGTGACGGATCGCATCAGGCTCTACGCCTCGACCCCGATCCTCGCCCTGCCGCCGGCCATCGTCGCCCGGATGGCCGTGACGGTCGACTCCATCGCCCCCGGCCGCTTCGGCGTCAACATCGTCACCGGCTGGGCGCCCGGCGAGTACGACCAGATGGGCCTGTGGCCCGGCGACGCCCACTTCGGCAACCGCTACGCACGGGCCGTCGAGTACGTCACCGTCATGAAGGAGCTGTGGCGCGAGGGCGTCAGCAACTTCAAGGGCGAGTTCTACACGATGGACGACTGCGTGCTCTCACCCCGCCCGGCGGACGGGCACATCGACATCGTCGCCGCTGGCCAGAGCGGCACCGGGATCCGGTTCGCCGCCGAGCACGCCGACTACAACTTCATCCTCGGCAGCGGGGTCAACACCCCGCTCGCCTTCGCGGACACCACGGCAGCGCTGGTCGACGCGGCCCGGGACAGCGGCCGTGACGTCGGCGCGCTGTCCCTGTTCATGGTCATCGCGGACGAGACCGACGAGGCCGCGCGGGCCAGGTGGCAGGACTACCACGACCACGCCGACCACGCGGCGCTCGCCTACATGGCGGGGGAGTCGGCCACGGACACCACCGCCGACGACTCCTCCACCGCCCGCACCATCGTGGCTCCCGAAGGCGCCGTCAACTTCAACATGGGCACGCTCGTCGGGTCGTACGAGAGCGTCGCCCGCATGCTGGACGAGATCGCCGAAGTCCCCGGCACCAAGGGCATCATGCTGGTCTTCGACGACTTCCTCGAGGGCATCGAGGACTTCGGTACCCGCATCCGGCCACTGATGCGTTCCCGCTCCGCCCGGACCGTCGCGGCGAACTGAGTCAGGGCCGCAGCGGGTTGGCCCGTGCCACCGCGAGCAGGTACCAGGCGGTGGCGCCGGTGTGCCGGTACGGGTAGTAGCCGAACCCGAAACCCGTGTCGAGCGGACTGCTGGCCGACACGACACCCGACCGCTCGGCCACCGCCGCGGACCCGAGGGTCTGGCCCACGCCGAGCAGATCCTGGGCGCGCTCCAGGGACGCGATCAGCCGCCGGGCGCGCGCCTCGTCACCGGGAGCGCAGCGGTCGCGCAGGGCGAGTGCCAGGTGGGCCGTGCCCTCGAACCACACCCCGTTGCGGTCCGGCTTGGGCTGCCCACTGGCGATCGGCGCGTTCTCGTTCGCCAGCAGGCTCGCCGAGCTGAAGGTGACGCCCTCGTACGACTGCCCGGCCGGCACCGTGCTGCCTGGCCGGTCGGCGGTGTCCAGCACCGCCAGGTGGGTCGCCGCCCAGTCCAGGGAGCGCGTGTGGGCGGGGGAGGGGAGGGCGAGGCGGGTCCAGGTCTGGGTGTCCTCGGGGACGGGCGACCGGTTGACCGTCACGCCGTCGTTGGTACCGGTGTAGAAGAAGCCACCGGACGGCTCCCACATCTTCTCGACGAAGGCCTTCGCCCGGGCTCGCCGCTCCGACCACACGCCGTCCCCCGTGAGCCGGGCGAGCCGCCCGAAGAGGCCCACCAGGTCGGTGTTGTGCTCGGTGGAGCTGAACGGCTGCTTCTCGTTCGCACCGTTCACCCCGAACGTGTAGCCGCCCAGCGGCTGGTCGCTGCGGGCGGTGCGCTCGATCCACTCGCCGATCCGTACGGCCCCGGTCAGGAACCGGCGTTCCCCGGTCCGCCCCGCCAGGGCGCCGAGCGCGATGCCGGCCCAGGCCATGTCGCCCACCGCGGTTCCGGTGAAGCCGAACTGGGTGCCGACGTTGGCCGTCCCGTCCGCGCGCACGAAGCCGTCCGGCTGCGCGGAACCGTCGTAGAAGGTGTAGGGGCCGACGTTGTAGGCCTGGCGCAGTCGTCCGTCGTCGTAGCCGGGGTCGTGGGCCTGGGCGTAGAGGAGGGCGTCGCCGAGGGCCACGGCCCGTCGCCGGCCGTCCGCCGTGCCGGCCGCGAGGCCGGCCAGGATCACCAGGGCGTTGTCGTAGGTGAACGCCGTGCTGAACAGGCCTGCCTGGTCGGTGTAGCTCTGGGCCAGGCGGACGGTGCCGTGGTCCGGGTAGGCGTCCATGGCGGCGGAGAGAAAGGCGAGGGCGCGGCGCGGGGCGGACGACCCGTCCGCCGCCGCCGCGGTGCCGGACTGCGCGGTGAGGACGGCGGCGCCCGCGCCGAGTCCGGCCCCGATGAGCGCACGGCGGCTGATTCCGGGGCCTTGGCTGCCGGTCATGGGTCTCCCTGGGCATGTGACGGAGGCGTCTGAGAGCGCTCTCAGACGCTGCGGGCCCATTCTGCTGTCGGGAGTGAAACCGGTCAACGCCTGAGGTGTGAGGGTCAGCCGAAGAGGGGACGTCAGCCAGTCCTCTGCACCGCGGCGTCGAGCAGCGGGCCCAGCTCCCGGGCGACGGTCGTCAGGGCGCGGGTGTCGCGCTCGGCCCGGGCCATCAGGATCGCCCCCTCCAGGGCGCTGATCATGAGCGTCGCGAGGGCACCGGCCCTCTCCTCGGGCACACCCATCCCGGTCAGGGCCCCGGCCACGGGCCCGGTCCAGGTCGCGAACGCGGCGGCCGCCGCGTCCCGGGTGGAGGCGGTGGACTCGGCCCAGTCGACGGTGGCGGCGGCGACGGGACAGCCGCCCGCGAAGCCGGCGCTCTCGTACTCGTCGGTCCACTGCCTCACCATCTCGGCGAACAGCCCGCTCGGCGTGGGTTCCGGCAGCGCGTCGAGGAACCGGGCGACGCGCCGGCCGGCGTAGCGGCCCGCCCAGCCCACCGCCTCGTTGACCAACTGCTCCTTGCCGCCGGGGAAGTAGTGCTGGAGCGAGCCGCGCGGCGCCCCGGCGTGTACGGCCACCTCACGCATCCCGGTGGCGGCGACCCCGTCGCGCCGGATGAGCTGGGCCGCGCTGAAGACCATCCGCTCTCGCGGCCCGTGTTCGGACTCCGGCATCCCCGACCTCCCTCGGTCTCTCCGCGTCCACCCTATGACCGTCGTCATAGCGGCGACTACTATGACCGCTGTCATAATCGGTCGCGGCTCGGAAGCGGTGGTGCGTCGTGGACTACGTGGGTTTCGTCGGCCTGGGGGTGATGGGCCGCCCCATGGCGCTCAACCTCGCCCGCGCCGGAACGCCCCTCCTCGTATGGAACCGCACCTCGGAGCGCTGCGAGCGCCTGCGGGCCGCAGGGGCCGAGATCGCGGCGGACCCCGGCGAGGTCTTCGTCCGGGCCGGCGTCGTGTTCCTCATGCTCGCCGACGAGGACGCCACGAACGCCGTCCTCGGCCGCGGCACACCCGCCTTCACGGCGCGGGTCGCAGGCCGCACCCTCGTCCACATGGGCACGACTTCGCCGGAGTACTCGGTGGGCCTGCAGGACGACGTACGGGCCGCGGGCGGGCGTTATGCCGAGGCGCCGGTGTCCGGCTCCCGGGTCCCGGCGGAACAGGGGCAGTTGGTGGCGATGCTGGCCGGTGAGGACGACGTCGTGGCGGACGTGCGGCCGCTGCTCGGGCCCCTGTGTCGCGAGACGTTCGACTGCGGTCCCGTACCGGCCGCCCTGCTGACGAAGCTGTCGGTGAACCTGTTCCTGATCACCTTGGTGACCGGTTTGACCGAGGCGTTCCACTTCGCCGACCGGCACGGCCTCGACCGGCGCCTGTTCCTCGACGTCCTGGACGCCGGCCCGATGGCCAGTGCCGTCTCCCGGATGAAGTCACCCAAGCTGCTGGCCCGTGACTTCGACGTCCAGGCCGGTGCCGCCGACGTGCTGAAGAACAACCGTCTGATCGCCCGGGCCGCCCGCGAGGCCGGCCTCGCCTCGCCCCTCCTCGACGTCTGCCACGCCCTCTTCGAGGAGACCGTGGCCCAGGGGTACGGCGACGAGGACATGGTGGCCGTGCTGCGGGCCCTGGAATCCCGTACCGACGGGGCTCGCGGAACGCTATAGTCAACAATGCGAATAAGTGACTAATGGCATACCTGGGTGGGGGAGGTCTTCCATGACCGACGGTCGGTACCGGCGGTACGTCGCCCTCGGCGACAGTCAGACCGAGGGCCTGGGCGACGGCGACGAGGCGCTCGGGCTGCGCGGCTGGGCGGACCGGCTGGCCGAGCACATCGCCCATGACCAACCCGGCCTGCTCTACGCCAACCTCGCGGTGCGCGGCCGCCTCGCGGGGCAGGTGCGTGCCGAGCAACTGGCACCGGCCCTCGCGCTCGAGCCCGACCTGGCCACTGTCGTCGCCGGCGTCAACGACCTGCTGCGCCCGCGGTTCGACGCGGACGAGGTGGCCGGCCACCTGGAGGCGATGTTCGCCGCGCTCACCGCCCAGGGCGCCCGGGTGGCCACCGTCACCTTCCCCGACATCCGCCGCATCGTCCCGCTGGCCCGGCCGCTCGCCCCTCGGGTCCTCGCCCTCAACGCCCGCATCCGCGAGGCCGCCCGGCGTCACGGCGTCGCGGTGGCCGACTCCTCGAGCCACCCGGCGGTCACCGACCCGCGGCTGTGGAGCGCCGACCGGCTGCACGCCAGTCCACGCGGCCACGCACTCATCGCGGCGGCCGTCGCCCACGCCCTCGCCCTGCCGGGCAGCGACGACAGCTGGACCCGGCCCCTGGCCCCCGGCGCGCCGACCCGCTCGGGCCTGCGGGCCGTCGGCGCCGAACTGAGGTGGGCCGGGACCTTCCTGGGCCCCTGGATCGTCCGCCGGGTGCGCGGCCGCTCCTCCGGCGACGGACGGCAGGCCAAGCGCCCCGCCCTGCTCCCGGTGACCGCGCTCGTCGAGGGCGCCTAGTCATCTCCTTGAGTAATCAACACGGTGATAATTTGGGGCAATGGCGTTGCGCAACGCGGTCATGGCCGCGCTTCTGGAGGGCGAGGCGTCCGGCTACGACCTCGCGAAAGGGTTCGAGGCCTCGGTCGCCAACTTCTGGATGGCCACCCCGCAGCAGCTCTACCGGGAGCTGGAGCGCATGGAGGGCGAAGGTCTCGTCTCGGCGCGGGTCGTGCAGCAGGAGCGCCGACCCAACAAGCGGCTCTTCTCCCTCACCGAGGCCGGCCTCGAGGTCCTGCGCGACTACCTCCTCGACACCCCCGCCAAGCCACTGGCCATCCGGGACGAGCTGATGGTCAAGGTCCAGTGCGTCGACATCGGGGACCTGGGCGCCGTACGGGCCGCGGTCGCCGAGCGCGTCGAGCGGGCCGCCGCCAAGCTCGCCCGGTACGAGCGGCTGCGGGAGCGGCTGCTCGACGGACGCACCGAGGACGAGTACTTCGCGAACGCCGACCGCATCGGTCCCTATCTCACCCTGCTGGGCGGCCTGGCGCTGGAGCGGGCGAACGTCCAGTGGGGCGAGGCCGCGCTGAAACGCCTCGACCAGCGGGCCGCGGCACGCTGACCGGCCTCGTCTCACCCCGGCGTGCCGACCAGGGCCCACACGGTCTTGCCGTGGCGTCCCCGGTCCCGGACTCCCCAGGTCCGGGCCAGTTGGTCCACGAGGTGCAGGCCGCGGCCCCTCTCGTCGTCCGGGCCCGGCCCCTCCCGCAGCACGGGCAGCGCCGGGCTCTCGTCGGACACCGCGATGAAGCAGGAGCCGTCGGCCCGTGCCGTCACCGCTATCTCGAACTCCCGCTCCAGGATGGGGCCGTGGCGGACGACGTTCGCCGCCAGCTCGGAGGCGAGCAGCACGGCGTTCTGCGTGATCGCGTCGTCCCGGCCGTGTCCCCACGTGGCCAGATGCTGCCGCACCCGATGCCGGGCGAAGCCGACGGATGCCGGATGCCGGGGCACCCGGAAGACTTCACGTCTCATCACAAGCGTCCCTCCCCTGACCAACGCCGAAAGCCTCCCCACCGTAGAAGCGCACAGTGACAGATCAACGTCACAGCGCACACGAGGCCCCGCCGGGATCCGGCCAGCAGCGGATCACATATGACGGACGGTGCCCCCGATTCCGCACGGCGGATGGAGAGTCCGCGGCCGACAACTGCCGGGCGGGAAGGGGCAGCTCGGACGGCGTGCCGGACCGGGACGGCACCGCCCTTCGGCGCCGGGCGACCGACGCCGGGACGCGGGGCGGGCAACCGCCGGGCACAGACCCGAACGGGGGCCAGAATGGCCGAGTTCTGATCTCGCACCGGGTCTCGCACCGGGTCTCGCACCGGGTCTCGTACCGGGCACGGGTTGGTTGCGGCCCGGCAATCGCCGCACGGCACCTGCGGGGCCGAGGCAGCATGGCGAGGCATGGGGAGGGACCGGTACGTCGACTTTCTGCGGGCCTGGGCGATCGTCCTGGTGGTGCTCGGCCACTGGTTGATCACGGCACTGCAGCACGGGCCCGACGGTGCGCTCGGCGCGCCGGAGCTGCTGGCCGCCGTCCCCTGGACCCAGTGGCTGACCCTGCTCTTCCAGATCATGCCGCTGTTCTTCCTGGCCGGCGGGCATGCCGCGGGCGGGTCCTGGGAGCGGACGCGGAGCGCCGGTGGTGGCGCCACGGCGTGGGTCGGGCGGCGGGCCGTACGGTTGCTGCTGCCGACCGGCCTCTACAGCGGCCTGGTCCTGTTCGCCGTCGGGATCTGCCACGGCGTCGGCGTGGATCCGGGCACCCTCGCGCTGGTCGGCTGGGCCATGGCGATGCAGTTCTGGTTCCTGCCGGTGTATCTGCTGCTCAGCGCCCTGACACCGGTGCTGCACGCGGCCCACCGGCGATGGGGGCTCGCGGTCCCCGTGGGCATGGCCGTGCTCGCCGTCCTCGCCGACGTGTTCGTGCTCACCGTCCACGCCCCCTACGCCGGCCTGCTCGACTACGTCCTCGTCTGGGGCGTGGCCTACCAGCTGGGCTTCCGCCGGCATGACGGACTGCTCGCCGGTCGCCTGCTGCCGGCCGTGCTGACGGTGGGCGGCGGGCTGTCCTTCGCCGCGCTGGTCGGCCTCGGCCCCTTCCCCGTCAGCCTGATCCTGGTGACCGGACAGACGCCCAGCAACACCAACCCGCCCTCGGCGGCGATGCTGGCCTGGGCCCTGACCCAGGTCGGCGTCTGTCTCCTCGCCGCACCCGCCCTCCAGCGGCTGCTGGCACGCGAGCGGGTGTGGCGGTCGGTGCGTCCCCTCGGCGGCGTCAGCATGACCCTGTACCTGTGGCACATGCTGCCGGTGCTGATCGCCGCGGCCGCCCTCTACCTGACGCGGCTGGCCCCCGAGCCCGCCCTCGGCTCGGCCACCTGGTGGGCCCTGCGTCTGCCCTGGCTGCTCCTGCTCGGCGTCCTGCTCGCCCTCGCCGTACGGGTGCTGCGGCCGCTGGAGCAAGCCCTCGTGGCCTGGTACGAGCGCACCTTCGCGGAGGTCGGGCCGTACCGCCCCTGGCTCCTGTGGCCCGGCCTCGCCGCGGCCGTCCCCGCCCTGATCCGCATCGCCACCGGGGGCTTCGCGCCCGACGGTCGCTTCCCGCTCCTGCCGGCGCTGGGACTCGCCCTGGGTACCGCGCTGGTCCTGCTCCACCGTGCCCCGGCGCGCCGCGCAGGCCGGCGACAGCGGCCCGGCGAGACCGCGGACGCCTTGGAGGAGGCGGCGTGAGGGCGAGTCCGTAAGGTGTGCCCATGTCCACGACGCCACGCTGGCTCAACGCCGAGGAGCGCCGGGCCTGGCTGGCCTACATCGACTTCACCACCCTGCTCGCCGACCACCTGAACCGGCAGTTGCGGCGGGACGCCGGCATGACGCACGCCGACTACAGCCTGCTGGCCCACCTCTCCTCGACGCCCGACGGCATCCTCGGCATGTCCGAACTGGCCCAACGGCTGAAGATCACCCGCAGTCGGCTCACCCACGCGGTGAGCCGACTGCGCGAGGCCGGTCTCGTGGACCGGCGTGAGGACCCCGCCGACGGCCGCGGCCAGCTCGCCGTCCTCACCGACGAGGGCCGGGCCCTGCTGGAGAGGGCCGCTCCCGGCCACGTCGAGGCCGTACGCCGCGCGGTGTTCGACGTACTCACACCGGAGCAGGTACGGCAGTTCGCGGAGATCGGCGAGGCGATCAGCGACGCCCTGCACCGCGCCGAGAACACTGGTGCCGACTCGGCGGCGCTGCCGTGGCGCCGCCGCTGATGTTCCTGGTCGCCGCGCGGGCGGTAGCCGAGTTCGTCGGAGCGGCCCAGCCGCGATGTCAGTGGCGCGCCGTAGGCTCCGCCGAATGACCCGTCACCGTGTCGAAGCCCGCACCCTGCAAGCCGCGATCATGGACGCCCGGCAGGCCCTGACCGTCTACGACAACGCCCTCGAGTGGCTGCTGCGCCCCGACGCGGCGCTGAGCGGCCCGCTGGCCGCGGAGGTGTGGGCGTTCGACGACACGCTGACGCAGGTGCTGCTGGTGCGGCACCGCTGGCGGGGCTGGGTGGCGCCGGGCGGCAAGGTGGACCCCGGTGAGACTCCGCGGGAGGCGGCCCGGCGGGAGTTGTTCGAGGAGACCGGGGTGCGGGCGGAACTGTGGCCGGTGCCGGTGGCCGTCACCGTGCGTTCCTACCGGTCGGGCTGGCCGGCGGCCGCGGGCGTGACGTTCGCCGGGGTTGTCGAGCGGGCGGTCGAGTTGGCCCCCGAGCAGGGCCAGAGCGCGGCCTGGATGCCGTTGGACGAGCACTGGCAGGGGTGGTTCGCCGAGGACCGGCTGCGGATGCTGCGACATGTGGAGGAGGTACTGAGGGGCTGAAGGGGTTTGTCCGCCCCGGTGCGGGCTACGCGGCTGGCATGCACCGTGCGCCCGTCCAGCAACCGGGAGGTCCTCGTGACCCGGAAGATACGTGAGGTGATGTCGCCCGGCGCGGCCTCCCTCGAACCCATGACCACGGTGGCGCGCGCGGCCCGCGTCATGCGCGAGCAGGACATCGGTGACGTGCTGGTCGCCTACGACTGCGATCTGTTCGGTGTGCTCACCGACCGCGACATCGTCGTCCGGGCGCTCGCCGCCGGCCTCGACCCGCAGAGCACGACCGTCGGGTCCGTCTGCACCCCGCCGCCCGTGGTGACCCTGACGCCGGACGACACGACCGACCACGCCATCGAGCTGATGAGCCGGTACGCCGTGCGCCGCCTCCCCGTCGTCGAACGCGGCGGCTGCCCGGTCGGCGTCGTCAGCATCGGCGACCTCGCCACCACCGAGGCCCCCTACTCAGCCCTGGCGGACATCAGCAGGGCCGCCCCCGACCACTGAGGTCGCCCGGCGGGAGCATCCCATGAGCGTCACTCTCGTTCATCCGCGTCCCAAGTTCGGCCCCGTCCCGCTCGCCGAACCGCCGCGCACCGGTTACCTGCACCTCGCCGGGGCCGTCGAGCCGCCGCACGGCGGGGTCGGCAGGCCAGGACACAGCCGCCTCAAGACCCACCTGCTGGACCTGCTGCGCGCCGAGGCGGAGGACGTGGCGAGCCTGACCGAGGTGAAACGGGCCGGCGTGTACCGGGCCGCCGCCGTCGCGCCCGCCGTCGGCTGGGACCCGCCGGACGGCCCGCACAGCGCCCCCTACGACGTCGTCGTCCTGGTCGAGACCCGCACACCGGGCGACATCGCCCAGGTACGGGACAGTCGCGCCTACCGAAACCTGCGCCTACGCCTGGAACACGCGGCCGGCGACGTCCACGAGCTGACCGCCCGCTGTGCCAAGTGCCTCGCGGACGTGGACCGCGGTCACCAGGGCCTGTTCCAGTTCACCTACTTCGTCGGCGAGGACGCCGAGCGCACCGCCGCACTGTGGGAGTACCTCACCGGCTGGTACGCCATCGAGACCGGCCTCGACAACTCGGTGCTCCTTGAGCCGCTGGACGCCGCCACGTCGGACTACACCTTCGTGGCGCACGCGCGCTGGGACTCGAGCCTGGCCGCCGTCGCCCTGCGGCAGTTCGGCAGGCCGAGCTTCTACCGCTTCCTGCAGCCGACGCTGCGCCGCAACCGCACGGGGGCCATGCCGGTGCTCCACCACCTCGTACGGCTGCGGGACCGGTGACGTCGGCGCCGGGACCGGTCAGGCCCGGGCGTCCGGTCCCATCAGGTCGTCGAGGTGGGTCGTCGTACCCGTGTCGTACGAGCGCGGCCTGCGGTGGCGGCGATGCGTGCCACCGCTCACCATGGCCAGAGCCAGGCAGAAGATGAGTGCCAGCGCGAGGCCGGAGCTGAAGATCGCCAGCGTGTTCATGGTGGCGATGTGGTGGTGCAGCACCGACACCGTGTACTGGGGGCCGCCGGACAGGTTGCCCGCGATCGCCAGGGCGGTGAAGGCGCCCGTCGCCCCGAGGAGGAGCAGTCCGATGAGCAGCATCCGAGTCATCTCCTCGAAAGAGGTCGTTCACCGGCACGGGTACCCGCGAACCGAGGTGCCATGAGTGGCACCGACGTGCGGCCCGTGAACCGTGCATCGGCCGCGGGGGGCGGGGTACGCGGGGTGGCGGAGCGTGCGCGCCGTAACGAGAAGGGGTGACGACCGCGATGCAGTTCCATGACCGCAGGCACGCGGGGCGGGAACTCGCCGAGCGGCTGCGGATCGAGCAGGAGAGAGGCCTTCTGCCCCACCCCGTGGTCCTCGCCCTGCCCCGGGGCGGTGTCGACGTGGCCCGGGAGGTGGCGCGGGCGCTCGACGCCCCGCTCGACGTGCTGGTCGTACGGAAGATCGGCGCGCCCTTCCAGGAGGAACTCGGGGTGGGGGCGATCGCCGGGGACGACGAGCCGCTCTTCGACGACGACGCCCTCCATCGGCTGGGCCTCACCCGGCGGGAACTCGCCCCCGTGGTCGAGGCGGAACGCGAGGAACTCCGGCGTCGGCAGCGCCGTTACCGGCAGGACCGTCCTGATCCCGAGTTGGCCGGCCGCACGGTGATCGTCGTCGACGACGGACTCGCCACCGGGGTGACGGCCCGCGCCGCCCTGCGCACCGTACGACGCCAGGGCCCCGAGCGGCTCGTCCTGGCGGTGCCGGTCTGCTCGCCCGAGGCGGCGGAGCAGTTGCGCGGCGAGGCGGACGCGGTGTTCTGCCTGCGGCGGCCGGCCTCCTTCATGGCCGTCGGCCTGTGCTACGAGGAGTTCGACCAGCTCACGGACGAGGACGTCCTGCGGACGCTCCGCGAGACCGCCGACCGCTGAGGTCAGGCCGTGGCCTGGGGGTGGGGCTGAGGCTGGGGGCCGGTCGTCGTACGGTCGGCCTCGTCCTGGACGAGCAGCGACAGCAGGGATGCCACCGTCAGTCCGGCCTCGGCCGGATGCCGCATGACCTGGGTGGGGTCGATCCGGTAGGTGTTGCTGCGACCCTCCCTGGTGTGCGAGAGGTATCCGGCCTCTTCCAGGTCGGAAATGATCTTCTGCACGGCTCGTTCGGTCAGCCGGCAGTGCGCGGCGATGTCGCGGATGCGGGCGCTGTGGTTGTCGGCGATAGCCGCCAGGACCCGCGCGTGGTTCGTGATGAACGTCCATCCGGTGTGTGGCTCGGGCACTCCATCCATAGCCCTACTGTAGCGACTCAAGGTTCACGCATTCAAAAACACGTACTGTATTTCCTGCATTAGTTGACGTGTGTGGGCCGAAAGGGGGAACCTTGGGGGTGAAGGCAGGCGAGCACATGAGGGAGAGAGAGGCCATGCCGGAGCCTGTGCACTCGGCGCAGCCCCTCACGACGCGGGACGCCGGACCCGCCGAGGGCGCGGGCGCCTCCTCGGCGGCGCTGCCCTGCCTTGCGGCCTTGCAAGTCGCACCGGACGGTGACCGTGTCGTGGTGCGCATCCACGGCGAACTCGACTTCGGCGGCCGACAACTGGAACAGGCCCTGACGAAGGCGCTCGACCGCTCGGCCCGCGGGATCGACCTGGATCTGAGCGGCGTCGGCTTCTGCGACTGCTCGGGGCTGAACCTGCTCCTTGACCTGCGCCGACGGTCCCTGGAGCAGGGCAAGACCCTGACCATCCGGGTCGGCTGCCCCTCGGTCGACCGGCTCCTGGAGCTCACGGGCGCGCGCGAGCTGTTCCTGTCAGCCGACCTCCCGAACGCCCCCGACCTCGGCATACCGACCGGGAACATCGACCGGGAACTGCGCAAGGAGGTCGACGAACTGCGGCGGGCCATGCGTACCCGCCCCGCCATCGACCTGGCCCGCGGCATCCTGATGGCCAGTTTCGGCCTGAGCCCGGAAGCGGCCTGGACCGTGCTCGTCACGGCGTCCCAGAACACCAACACCAAGCTGCACCTGCTCGCGCGGGACCTGGTGGGCACGGTGCAGGGGGAGCCACTGCCCGAGAAGGTCCAGCAGCAACTGGCAGCCGCCGTCACCCAGGCCCGCACGATGGCGGAGGCTCCGCCGGCGTGAGTGGCGCAGGTGGCCCGGAGCGGTACGCCGTCGCGGGAGGATCGTGGCCGGTGCCGCCGACATGATCAGTCGGCGCGGGCTGAGCGCCACGAGCATCCGGGAGTCGGCCGAGCACGCCGGCGCTCCGCTCGACGTACCACTACTTCCCCGAGGGGAAGCAGCAACTGGCCCCGGGCCTTCCTCGACCTGTGGCGCACGCTCGTCGTCGACAGCGAGGAGGTCATAATGCGTACAGGTGCCGGGTGGTCATCCCGGCGAAGTGATGGAGGCGCTGCTCGTGAACACCGCACCGCGGTGCGCCTCGCCATGCGCGCCAGACGCTGACCACTTCGCTTCGCCCGCCGGCTGACCTGCTCCGTTCACGGTGGGCGCTTCCCTCATGGGAGACCACCGTGGTGTCCGAAGAGTTCGGGGCGGTCGATCGCCGTCCCCTGGCAATGGTTCTTGCCGCCAACCTCGTTTCGATCGCGGGTAACTGCCTCACCTACCTGGGCGTCCCGTGGTTCGTCCTGCAGAGCACGGGCAGTGCCACCAAGGTCGGGATCGTCGCGTTCTGCTCACTGCTGCCCGTGGTGCTCGCCGCGCTCGTCACCGGCCCGGTCATCGACCGGATCGGGCGACGGCGGGTGGGCGTCGTCTCGGATCTTGCCAGCGGAGCCACCGTCGCGGCGATCCCACTGTTGCAGTTCGCCGGCGTCCTGCGGCTCTGGATGCTGTGCGTGCTGATGGCGCTGACCGGGCTGCTGCGTTCGCCGGGGGAAACCGCTCGCGGCGTGCTGTTGCCCACGCTCGCCGAACGCGCCCGAGTGTCGCTGACCAGGGCTGCCGGGTGGTACGACGGTGCGGCACGCTGTGCGGCACTGACGGGATCCGCTCTCGGAGGTGTGCTGATCGCGGGACTCGGCGCGGAGAACGTCCTTCTGGTGGACGCCGCGACGTTCGCCGTGTCCGCGCCACTGTTCGCGTTCGGGGTGCGCGGCCTTCCGCAGGCGCGGGCCCGACGACGCGCTGGGCCGCCGTCGTTGCGTGCCTACCGTCGTGACCTCGCGGAAGGGTATCGCTTCGTGGCGGCCACGCCGTTGCTGCTCGGCCTGTGCCTGATGACGCTCGTCACCAGGGGGCTCGACCAGGGATGGAGCGCCGTGCTCCTACCAGTGCATGCCCGTGAGGAACTTGACGGTGCCGTCGATCTCGGTCTGCTGAACGCGGCGTTCGGGATCTGCGCACTCACGGGGGCGCTGGTCTACGGGGCGGCGGGCAGCCGCTTTCGGCGGTGGCCCGTGTTCACGATCGCGTTCCTCGTCGGAGGCCTGCCGCGCTTCGTGGTAGCCGCCTTCACCCACACCTTCGCGCCGTTGGCCCTGACCATGGCGGTGGAGGGTCTCGCCTTCGGTGTGCTCAGCCCCGTCATGGCCACCGTGACGTATGAGACGGTCCCGGAGGAGCTGCGCAGTCGCGTGCTGAGCGCGACGGCAGCCTCGGTGCAGTTGGTCACTCCGCTGGGCGGACTGGCCGCGGGCGCCCTCGTGGACTCGGCCGGCCCGGCCTTCGCGCTGCTGGCGGTTGGCGGTACGTATCTGCTCGCCACGTTGTGCCCGGTGGTCCTTCCGGCCTGGAGGCAGATGGACCCCACCGGTTCTCCCGGCAGGAGCACGGAGGGCTCGGTGCCGCGAGGCTGACGCGGGGTTCGGGGCGGCGGCGAGGGCGGGCCATCGGATTCCAGTGTTCCTCGCCCGGAACCTCCTGTTGGAATCTCACGCGGGGACCGGGCTACGGTCGAGGGCATCACCTCCTGACGATCAGCGTGCGAAAGAGACACCATGTCGAAGATCCTTTTTGTGATGACCGGCGCCGACCACTGGACCCTGGCCGACGGCACCCAGCACCCCACCGGCTTCTGGGCCGAGGAGGCCGTCGCCCCGTACGAGGCCTTCAGGGCCGCCGGTCACGAGGTCGTCGTCGCCACCCCGGGCGGCGTCGTCCCGACCGTGGACAAGGGCAGCCTCGCCGCCGAGGTCAACGGGGGACAGGAGAACGCCGACCGGATCGCGGGCGTGCTCGCCGGAGCGACCGAGCTGCAGCACCCGATCAGCCTGGAGGACGTCGACCTCGACGAGTACGCGGCCGTCTTCTACCCCGGCGGTCACGGGCCCATGGAGGACCTCGCCGTCGACTCCCTGTCCGGCGCCCTGCTCACCGGCGCCCTGGACTCCGGCAGGCCGCTCGGCGTCGTCTGCCACGCCCCGGCCGCGTTGCTGGCCGCCACCCGGGTCGACGGCACCAACGCCTTCGCCGGTTACCGGGTGGCCGCCTTCACCAACGCCGAGGAGACCCAGGCCGGGTTCGCCGACAGGGCCAAGTGGCTGCTGCAGGACCGGCTGACCGAGGCCGGGGTGCAGGTCGAGGTCGCCGCGCCGTGGGCGCCGCACGTCGTCGTCGACCGTAACCTCGTCACCGGTCAGAACCCCGCCTCCTCCGCCCCGCTCGCCGTCGAACTGCTGAAGAAGCTCGGCTGACCTCGCCGACGGACCGCTTCGACGAGCCGCAGATGTCCGCCCGTCCGTCCGCCTACGCGACCGTGAGCACGGCGCTCGGTCTGCTCAGTGACCGGCGGCTCGCCGACGCGGTGGCCGCGGCACCCGAGCTGGGCTCCGGCATCGGCGGCCGCTCGGCCGAGCTGGACGTGGACGGCGTACGCGTCTTCGTGAAGCGTGTACCGCTGACGGACCTCGAACTGCGGCCGGAGAACGCGCGGTCGACGGCGAACCTGTTCGGCCTGCCGTCGTTCTACCAGTACGGGATCGGCTCCGCCGGGTTCGGCGCCTGGCGGGAGCTGGCCGCGCACCTGATGGCGAACGGGTGGGTGCTGCGGGGCGAGTACGGGGGCTTTCCGCTGCTCTACCACTGGCGGATCCTGCCCGACCGGCCCCCGACGGGGTTCACCGGTGACTTCGGGGGTGTCGACGAGGCCGTCGCGCACTGGGACGGATCGCCCGCCGTGCGGCATCGGTTGGAGGCCATCGGAGAGTCGTCCGCGAGCCTGGTGCTCTTCCTCGAACACGTGCCGTGGACGCTGGCCGCCTGGCTGGAGGAGCACCCGGACACCCTGCCATGGGTCACCGAGGAGCTGTCCCGGGGAACGGAGTTCATGAGCTCGCGCGGGCTGGTCCATTTCGACGCCCACTTCCACAACGTCCTGACGGACGGCCACCGGGTCTACTTCGCGGACCTCGGCCTCGCTTCGAGTACCGCCTTCGAACTCGCCCCGGACGAGGCCGAGTTCCTGGCCGACCATCGCATCTACGACCGCTGCTACGTCCCCGCGCACCTGCTGAAGTTCCACCTGCTCGACCGCGTCCGCGGGGGGACGGACCGTGAGACGTTCCTCCGCGAATGGAGCGAGGGCCGCCGCGCGCCCGGTGTGCCGGCCGACGTCGGCGCCGTCCTCGACCGGCACGCTCGGACGGCCGTCGTGGTGGACGACTTCTTTCACCGGCTGGTGACGCGGAGCAAGCGAACGCCGTTCCCCGTCGCCGAGTTGGAGGCGACGCTCTGAGACGCGCTCGGAGGCGGTCTCGGAGGCGAGAAGTCGTAAAGGAAACCTTGACAGGGGGAGTGTGTAAAGGGATCCTTTACGCGTGGTCGATTCCTCGATGAGTCTCGCCGCCCTCAGCGCGCTGCTGGCGGAACAGGCCGCGGTGCTGGCCGAGGCGGTGGACAGTCCGCTCTCGCCGCCGGCCTACCTCGAGTTGGTCCGGCGTTCCCAGGGCGTCGACGGCATGGCGGAACAGGTGCTCAAGCTGTGCGTGCAGCAGGCCCGGGACGCCGGCCACACCTGGCAGGAGATCGGGGACCTGCTCGGTGTCACCCGCCAGGCCGCCTTCCAGCGGTTCGGCAAGCCCATCGATCCCCGGACGGGAGAACCCATGGACAAGACAGTGACCATGGCCGACGCCGCCGAGCGCGCTCGCGGCATCGTCACGGACGTCCTGGAAGGCCGGATGGACGAGGCCCGGCGATCCTTCAACGACCAGGTACTGGCGGCGTTCACCGACGAGGTGCGGGGCGACGGCCTGGCCACGGTCGCCGGTCTGGTCGGCGCGTTCGAGGGCTTCGCCGAGGCCGAGCCGTTCGTCCGGCGCGTCGGTGACCACACGGTGGTCGACGTCCCGCTGCACTACGAGGCCGGCGACATGAAGGCCCGGGTCGCCTTCGACACGGACGAGAAGGTCGCCGGGATCTTCATCCTCGCCCCCGAGACGCCCTGACCAGGCAGCGGAGAGCACCGAACGCGTCCTGAACATGCACCTGGAGCGTTCGGTGCTCGCCACTCGCTCACCGCGAAGTGAGCTTCCACAGGTGGTCCGCCGTGCCGTTGTCGTCCCACTGCAGCACCTGGGCGCCGGAGGACGTGCTCATGCTGTCCACACCGAGCAGCAGCCCGCTGTTGTAGTTGGCGATCTTGTAGTAGCCGTCGCCGGACGGGATGAGCTGCCACAGGTGGTCGGCGGTGCCGTTGTCGCCCCAGATCAGCGCGGTTCCGCCGTCGCTGGTGCTCATGTTGTTGATGCCGAGCAGCAGACCGCTGGACTGCTGCCGGATCTTGTAGAGACCGTTTCCGGCGGAGACCAGGGTCCAGTTCTGGTCGGTGCCGGTCGTCGAGGCGGCCTGCACCGCGGCGGTCCCCTGCGCGGTGCCCGCGCCACTGGTGTCCAGGGCGAGACCGCTGTTCTTGTTGGTGATCTGGTAGCGCCCGGCCAGCGAGGTGGAGGTGCCGCTGGGGGTGATCACCAGGTGGTAGGCGTCGGAGGCGTTGGTCGTCACGGGAACGGTGATCGAGCCGTTCGAGACGGTGTAGTCGGCGTCGGAGATGGTGATCGGCCCGGACACGGCGGTCAGACGCCCCTTGGAGGGCGTGTACTCCAGCTTCGCGTGCACCGTCG
This sequence comes from Streptomyces sp. NPDC101152, assembly GCF_044768275.1. Classification (NCBI taxonomy): domain Bacteria; kingdom Bacillati; phylum Actinomycetota; class Actinomycetes; order Kitasatosporales; family Streptomycetaceae; genus Streptomyces; species Streptomyces sp. NPDC101152. The sequence goes on from NZ_JBIWPO010000048.1 coordinate 47,648, forward strand.
ATCCGAACCCGGACAGCGCCCCGAGTCCCTTCACCTGTACGGCACTCGACCCCGCACCACCACCGAAGATCACGCTGATCTGCTTGCCGTCAGCGGTGAGCGAGGCGGCGCCGTCGATGCCGGTCTGGGCCGGGGGAGTGGTGACGAGCATGTTCCCCGACATGTCGCCGTACCATTTGTAGAGCCAGTACGAGCCGTTCGGTGAGCCGCCCGTGTCGGTCAGCGTGTCGCCGAGGGTGCCGTAGTGGTTCCAGAAGGCCAGCTCGGCGTCGTGCACGCCGGCCCGCTCGAACTTGGCGGCGTAGCTCACCAGCGGCCCGGGGACGCCTACCTCGCTCGGGGTGCCGTACTCCTCGATGGCGACGGGGCGATGGCTGAGGCCGAGACTCGTCTCCAGCGCCCGGTAGTCGGCCACGTGTGCGGCGATGTCGGCGCTGGTCTGGAGTTCATGCCACGAGACGATGTCGGGCACCGCGTTGTTCGCGATGGCGTCCTGGAGGAACGCCTTCATCTTGCTGTCGGTGTACGTCGCGAAGCTGGGCCCCTGGATGGGGGTTGTGGTGTCCTTGGAGCGGACCTCTTTGTACGTCCTCGACCAGCCGTCGTCGAAGGCGCCCGCCGCCGAGGTGTTCCACGTCCCCTCGGGCTCGTTCCACAGCTCGAAGGCGGCGATGTTGGTGGCGCCGGAGGACTGGACGGAGGCCACCTGCTTGTCCACGGCGGACAGCCAGTCGGACCAGCTCACCCACTTGTAGGGGAAGTTCGGGTACCAGTCCGGCATGCGGACGACGACCTTGGCGCCGGCCCGGGCCGCCTTGGGCGCCACGACCAGCGCGTCGCCGGCCGGCTTGGGCTCCCCGTTGGGCAGTTGGGAGCCGCCCGGGGCCATCTGGACGAAGGTGTTCGGCTTGAGCGGGGTGACCAGGCTGTCGGCGGGAGTGTTCGCGTCGGCGAGCCCGTAGAGGCTGCCGGTCGCCACATGGGTGACCGGACGCAGGGTCTGGTCGGCGCTCACGACCAGCGTGGTGGAGGCTGAGGGCGCCGCCTGGGCGGTGCCGACGGAGGCGGCGAGCGCGGCCGCGGTGAGGGCGGCGGCGCCCAGGACGGCCGTCAGCCGGACGGGGGCGGGCGGTCTTGTGCGGCTCATGACAGAGTTCTCCTCACGGAGGAAAAGGGGGATGGGGGTGCCGGATCTCGACTCGGCTCAGTCCTTCACGGCTCCCGCGGTGACGCCCGCGGCGACATAGCGCTGGGCGAGGACCAGCAGAACCGCTGCGGGGACGGAGGCGACCACGGCGGTGGCCATGATCGCGTTCCACTCCTGGTTGTTGTTGCCGATGTACTTGTAGATGCCGAGGGTGATCGGCCGCAGATCGCCGCCGCCGTCAAGGGTGTTGGCGAAGACGAAGTCGGACCAGGCCCACAGGAAGCTGAACAGCGAGACGGTGACCAGGGCGTTGCGGCTCACCGGCAGCACGACCGACCAGAAGGTGCGGAAGGTCCCGGCGCCGTCGATGCGGGACGCGGCGATCAGCTCACCGGGGATGCCCGACATGAACGCCGTGAAGATCATGACGCCGAACGGGACGGCGATCGTGGAGTCCGCGATGATGAGGCCCCACCAGGAGTTCAGCAGACCGAGGTCCAGGAAGATGCCGTAGAAGCCCATCGCCATGACGATCCCGGGGATCATCTGCGCGACCAGCAGACCGAGGCCGAGCGCCCCGCCCCCGCGCGGGCGGAGTTTCGCCAGCGAGTAGCCGGCCGGGGCCGCAAGCAGCAGCGTGAGCGCGACCGTGCCGAGGCCGATGAGCAGGCTGGTGCCGAGGTAGGGCAACTGGTCGTCCAGCACGGCCCGGTAGCCCTCGAAGGTGGGGTGCAGCGGGAACAGGTCGGGCGGGTCCTTGCGCATGTCCTGCTGCGGGGTGAGGGACACGTTCAGCATCCAGTACACCGGGAACAGCATCAGCGCGGTGAGGACGACGCCGATCACAGTGTAACGGCGGCCCTTCGACAGGGACTTCACGCTTCCTGCCTCCTCTGGACACGGATGTGGAGCAATCCGAAGACGAGCGCGATGAGGATGAGGATGTTGCCGACCGCTGCCCCGGGGCCGAACTTCGGCAGCAGCGTGCCGAAGCCGAGCTGGTACGACCAGGTCGCCAGGGTCGACGAGGCGTCGCCCGGGCCGCCCTTCGTCATGATCCAGATCAGGTCGAACACCTTGAGGGTGTAGACGAGACCGAGCAGCAGGGTGATCGCGGACACCGGACGCAGCAACGGGAAGGTGATCCGGCGGAACTGCTGCCACGTGCTCGCCCCGTCCAGCGACGCCGCCTCGTACAGCTCGCCGGGGATGTTCTGCAGCCCGCTGTAGATGATGACCAGGTTGAACGGGATGCCGATCCAGATGTTCGCGACGATCACCGAGGCCAGCGCCCAGTCGGGCGAGGTGAGCCAGCCGACCGGGGAGACGCCGAAGAAGTGCAGGAAGTAGTTGACCACCCCCGACTCGCTGTTGAACATCCAGGACCAGGTCGACGCCGACACGATCAGCGGCAGCAGCCACGGGATGAGGAACAGCGCGCGCAGGGTGGGCGCGAGCCGGAAGTGCCGGTTGAAGAAGACCGCGAGGGCGAGTCCGATGACGTACTGGAAGGCGATGGACACGAAGGTGAAGACCATCGTGTGCCGCATCGCCGGACCGAACGTCGGATCGTCCAGCACCTTCCGGAAGTTGGCCCACCCGGAGAACGGCGCGTCCCCGGCCACGAAGGACCGGACGGTGTAGTCCCGCAGGCTCAGGTCGAGGTTGCGGTAGAGCGGATAGACGTAGAAGGCGGCGAGGTAGACGAGGAGGGGGAGGACGAAGGCCAGCGCCGTCAGGCGGCTCCTGCGCCGCTGCCGGCGGCGCAGGGACAGCATGTCGGCGTCGCTCGCCCCCGCCGCGGCGGCCGGGGCCCGCCGCGGACGGTCGACCCGGGCGATGGTCATGCGGGTCCTAGCCCTTCTGTGCGCTCGACTGCGCCGTGTTCAGCGCGTCCTGCGGGCTCTTGCTGCCCGACAGCGCGGCCTGGACAGCGGTCCACATCGGCTGAGAGATGGTCGGGTACTTGGTGCCGAGCCCCCCGCTGGTACGGCCACGAGCGGCCGCCACCGCGTCCACCCACGGCCTGAGCTTCGGGTTCTGCTTCACCTGCTCGGCCTGGACACTCGCCGTGGGGGCGACGTACTGCAGGGTCGTGTCGGTGGGCAGCAGGTTCGTGTTGCTGGTCAGACACGCGACGATCTTCTTGCTGACGGCGTAGCGCCCGGTGTCCTTCTGTACGGGCACGGTGACGAACTCGCCACCCGTCGGCACCGGCGCCGAACCGCCGTTCTGGCCGGGGATGTTGATGATGCCGTAGTCGAAGCCGGCCTTGGCCGCGTTGCCGAGCTGCCAGGTGCCGTTCTCGCTGAACGCGTAGTCACCGGTGGCGAACTCCTGCCAGCTGGTGGTCTGGGTGTTCTGCAGCACGTCCTTGGGCGCGTAGCCGGCGTCCACCCACTGCTTCCACAGTGTCAGGGCGGCAACTCCCTTGTCGGAGTTCAGCTTTGTCAGGTCGCCGCCCGCGCCCCAGAACCAGGGCAGGAACTGGAAGCTGCCCTCTTCCGTGTTGATCGCGGAGAAGGTGATGCCCTTCTTGCCTGCCCCCTTGACCTTCTTCAGTGCGGCCGTCAGGGAGTTCCAGTCCTTGACGGACGCCGGGTCGACGCCCGCCGCGGAAAGGATCTTCTTGTTGTAGTAGAGGGCGAGGGTGTTGGCGCCGATCGGTACCCCGTACGAGGCCCCGCCGAGGGTGCCCGCACCGATGATGTTCTTCTGGATCGACGCCGTGTCCAGGCCCAGGTCGCTCGTCTTGTTGAGGATCCCCGCCTCGACCAGCGTGGAGACGACGGGGTTGTCGACGAGCATGACGTCGGGAGCGTTGCCCTGCTGGGCGGCGAGCAGCGCCTTGTTGCCCAGGTCCGTGGTGTCGTAGGCGGTCCGCTTCAGCTTCACCCCGGCCTTGGTGCCGCACGAGGTGACGAGCTTGGCCCAGGCCGAGGAGGCGTCGAACTGCGGGTAGGGGTCCCAGAAGGCGTACGTCCCGCCGGTCGAGCCGGAGGAGGAGTTGGACGAACCGGAGCTTCCTCCTCCGCAGGCGGTGAGGGAGGCGAGCGTGCCGACGGCGGCTATGGCGGCCAGGAGGGTGCGGCGGGTGGATGTCACGGTTGACCTCGTTGTCGTGAAGGAGGGGCTCAGGAGGTGGGCAGCCAGACGCGCATGGCGCCGTCCTGGCGGTTGGCCCAGGCGTAGTAGGGAACAGCGGTGAGCTCGACGGGGTCGCCGCCGGGCCGCTCGGGTTCGTCGGCGGCGGTGTACGGCCACCAGCCCGCGTCCGGGAGGTGCCGGCGCCGGCCGGCCGCCACGACCGTCGTGACGCCGCCCAGCAGGTCGGGGCGGTGCTTCACGGCGAGCGGGCGTGTGGTGTCGATGACGATGTCGTCCAGGCCGCCGCCGGGGTGGTCGACCTGCTCCAGGCAGTACACGAGCGGCCCGCGTTCGATGGCCACGCAGCCGCGTACGGCGTCCACGCGCGGGTCGGCCGCGGTGAGCCGGGGTTCCATGCCCAGCTCCAGCACGACCCGGTCGCCCGGCGCCCAGGTCCGCTCCAGCCTGAGCCAGCCGTCGACCGCTGCGGAGTCGTACGTCTCCTCGCCGCAGCGCACCCGGACGTCGCGGCACCACTGCGGGATGCGCAGGGAGAGCGTCCAGGGGCGGTCGGTCGGGGTGTCCTCGACGGTCAGGGCGATGCTGCCGTGCCAGGGGTAGTCGGTCTCGGCGCTTACGGCGATCGGGCCGGTGGTGTAGCGGCCGGTGGCGTACTGGTGGATCTGCAGGCCGTCGTCGTCGCCCGTGGCGAGGTAGTGCTCGAGGCCGGCCAGCAGCCGCATCACGTTCGGCGGGCAGCAGGCGCAGCGGAACCAGCGGGTGCGGCGCGCCGACTGGTCACCCCCGGGGTCGGTGTGGCCGTCGCGGACCTGCAGCGGGTTGACGTACAGCCAGCGCTCGCCGTCGAGGGAGACGCCGGCCAGGAACCCGTTGAACAGGGTGCGTTCGATCAGGTCGCTGTAGCGGGCCTCGCCGGTGAGCAGGGCCATGCGCCAGCTCCAATGGACGGATGCGATGGCGGCGCAGGTCTCGCAGTAGGCGCGCTCGTTGGGCAGTTCGTACGGGTCGCCGAAGTCCTCCCAGTCGTGGTGGGCGCCGAGCCCGCCGGTGAGGTGGGTCTTGGTGGTCGTCATGGCCTGCCACAACCGCTCGGCGGCGGACCGGAGTTCGGCCTCCCCGGTCTCGGTGGCCAGGTCGGCGACCGCCGCCAGCAGGTACAACTGCCGTACGGCGTGGCCCTCGACGTTGGTCGCCTCCCGCACCGGCACCCGGTCCTGGCAGTAGGCCTCGCCGCCGAGCAGGCCGTGGCCGTGCCGATCGACGAAGTAGCCGGCGAGCTCGAGGTAGCGGCGTTCGCCGGTCTCCCGGTACAGCTCGACCAGGGCGGTCTCCACCTCGGGGTGGCCGTCGATGCCGTCGATCTCCTTGCCGCTGCCGGGCGGACCGAAGACCGAGTCGACGTGGTCGGCGAACCTGCGGGCCACGTCGAGGAGTTCGGTGCGGCCGGTGGCCCGGTGGTGGGCGACGGCCGCCTGGATGAGGTGCCCGGCGCAGTACAACTCGTGGCCCCAGCGCAGGTCCTGGTAGCGCTCGCCGTTCTTCACCAACTGGAACCAGGTGTTGAGATAGCCGTCGGACTGCTGGGCGGCGGCCACCAGGGCCACGATCCGGTCGACGTCCGACTCCAGCTCCGCCGCCGGCTGCCCGGCCAGTTGCCAGGCGGCGGCCTCCAGCCACTTGTAGACGTCCGTGTCCACGAAGGGGTAGGCGCCCTGGAACTCGCCCTCGGCCGTCCCCGCCGCCAGCCGCAGGTTGTGCAGGTTGCCCGCGGACTCCAGCAGGTCCGGGCCCTGGGGGAGGGAGGTGCGGGCGTTGACCTCGCGGCGGGCATACCAGAAGCCGTCGGCCACCTCGGCCCGGGCGGGGCGCAGGGCGGCGCGGGCGTCGGGGCCGAGGCGGACCGGGCCGGTGGGGGAGGGCTGGGCGGAGGGGGTGCGGGGCATGGCTCTCCGGGAGGGATGGCGAGGGAGCGTGACGACGATGGGGGCAACGGTTTGAGCAACCGTTTTCCTAGTCGAGAAGTAGAGGGGAGGGGAGGTTTCGCGGTCAAGAGTGCTGCGTAGGATTTCTCTTGTTGCTCAAGGACTGGCACTCGACGCGCCCCACTACGATGATGGGGCTCAGTCCGCCGGAGATCATCCGTGGAACCAACTGGGAAAAGGATTGCTCGTGACCGAAGCCGCTCCACGATCCCCCTCCGCGGGCCGGGCCAGGCTCGCCGATGTCGCCGCGCTCGCCGGCGTCAGCGTGGGAACGGCGTCCAAGGCGCTCAGCGGCAGCGGCCGGATGCGTCCGGAGACCCGGCAGCGGGTGCTGGACGCCGTGGAGGAACTCGGCTTCCGGCCCAACCAGCACGCGCAGAGCCTGCACACCGGGCGCAGCTGGACCGTCGGCCTGATGACCACGGACGGCATCGGCCGCTTCAGCACCCCCGTCCTGCTGGGCGCCGAGGACGCGCTGGGTGCCGGGAAGATCTCCGTGCTGCTGTGCGACACCCGCGGCGACACCATCCGTGAGCAGCACCATCTGCGCAACCTCATGGACCGGCGGGTGGACGGCATCATCGTCACCGGCCGCCGCACGGACCCGCGCCCGCCCCTCCAGGGTGTCGACGGCATCCCGATCGTCTACGCGCTCTCCCCGTCCACCGACCCCGCAGACACCTCGGTCGCCTCCGACGACCGGGGCGGCGCCCACCTCGCCGTCGAGCACCTCATCGCCACCGGCCGCACCCGGATCGCGCACGTCACCGGCCCCGAGCACCACGCCGCGGCCCGGCATCGCGCCCGCCATGCCGTGGACCTGCTCGAACGCTCCTCCCTCGAGCTGGCCGGCGGCCGCGTCCACTTCGGCGAGTGGAGCGAGGCGTGGGGGCGCCGCGCGGCCGACGCGGTCCTGCGCACGGAGCCCGGCACCGACGCCTTCTTCTGCGGCAACGACCAGATCGCCCGGGGGGTGGCGGACGCGCTGCGCGAGCGCGGCATCGACGTGCCGGGGCGGATCGCCGTCGTCGGCTACGACAACTGGGACACCATGGCGCTGGCCTGCCGCCCGCCGCTCACCACCATCGACATGGACCTCGCCGAGATCGGCCGGATCGCCGCACTGAAGCTTCTGGAGGCCATCGACGCGCGTCGGGTGCCGGGGGTGCACACGGTGCCGTGCCGGCTGGTGGTCCGCGAGTCGACCTGAGGCGGACCGAGGCGATCTGGTGCCGCGGCAGGCGACGTCTGCCCGGTAAGGAGCGGCGTCCGGGGCGTCCTCTCGGCGTGCCGGACGGAATGCCCCGTTGATGGACCGGACGTACTCGGGGTTTCGGCCGGTGCGGCGAGAGGGCGTGCCGGCGTCGCGACGGGGCGGCCGTTGCCTGCCGCGGCACTAGGTGTGTTGACCGGACAGGTTGGTGGCGCGGCTGCGGCACCGGACTTTGCATGACCATGCGAGTTGATGCATACTCTTGCTATGTCCAAGGTCCTCACCTCCCTTCCCGCCGGCGAGCGCGTCGGCATCGCCTTCTCCGGCGGCCTCGACACCTCGGTCGCGGTCGCGTGGATGCGCGACAAGGGCGCCGTCCCGTGCACCTACACCGCCGACATCGGTCAGTACGACGAACCCGACATCGCCTCGGTGCCCGGGCGTGCTAAGACCTACGGTGCCGAGATCGCGCGCCTGGTCGACTGCCGCGCGGCGCTGGTCGAGGAGGGCCTGGCCGCGCTGACCTGCGGCGCGTTCCACATCCGCTCCGGCGGGCGGGCGTACTTCAACACCACGCCCCTCGGGCGCGCCGTCACGGGCACGCTGCTGGTACGGGCGATGCTCGAGGACAACGTCCAGATCTGGGGCGACGGCTCGACCTACAAGGGCAACGACATCGAGCGGTTCTACCGCTACGGCCTGCTCGCCAACCCGAACCTGCGGATCTACAAGCCCTGGCTGGACGCGGACTTCGTGACCGAGCTCGGCGGCCGCAAGGAGATGTCGGAGTGGCTGCTCGCCCATGAGCTGCCCTACCGCGCCAGTACCGAGAAGGCCTACTCCACCGACGCCAACATCTGGGGCGCCACCCACGAGGCCAAGACCCTGGAGCACCTGGACACCGGCGTCGAGACCGTCGAGCCCATCATGGGCGTCCGGTTCTGGGACCCGGCCGTCGAGATCGTCACCGAGGACGTGACGATCGGCTTCGACCAGGGCCGTCCGGTGACCGTCAACGGCAAGGAGTTCGCCACCGCCGTCGACCTGGTCATGGAGGCCAACGCCATCGGCGGCCGCCACGGCCTGGGCATGTCCGACCAGATCGAGAACCGCATCATCGAGGCCAAGAGCCGCGGCATCTACGAGGCGCCCGGCATGGCCCTGCTGCACGCGGCCTACGAGCGTCTGGTCAACGCGATCCACAACGAGGACACCCTCGCCCAGTACCACAACGAGGGCCGTCGCCTCGGCCGCCTGATGTACGAGGGCCGCTGGCTGGACCCGCAGGCGCTGATGATCCGCGAGTCGCTGCAGCGCTGGGTCGGCTCGGCCGTCACCGGCGAGGTCACCCTGCGGCTGCGGCGTGGCGAGGACTACTCGATCCTCGACACCACCGGCCCGGCGTTCAGCTACCACCCGGACAAGCTGTCGATGGAGCGCACCGAGGACTCCGCGTTCGGCCCGGTCGACCGGATCGGCCAGCTGACCATGCGCAACCTCGACATCGCCGACTCGCGCGCCAAGCTGGAGCAGTACGTCGGCCTCGGCCTGATCGGCACCGGCAGCCCCACCATCGGCGCCTCCCAGGCCGCCGCGACCGGGCTCATCGGCACCATGCCGGAGCTGCCCGAGGGCGGCGCCGAGGCCATCGCCTCCCGGGGTGCCGTCTCGGAGGAGGACGCGCTCCTCGACCGTGCGGCGATGGAGTCCGGCACGGACTGAGTGCCGCCCCAGCCATGGGAGATGCCGGGTCCTTACCGACCCGGCATGCCCGGTGTGACGGTGACGACGCGGATGCCGAGCGGGGAGAGGTCACGCGCGGCCACCCATGTGAGAACGGTGTTCTCAACTTCTCGCCGCAGAGGTCAGGAGTCGGACGTGAAGCCGTTCGCGCAGTAGTCCCAGATCTCCTCCGCGGTGAAGGGGTGGGCGCCCTCCTGACCGCTGGACTGGGCGTTGAACATGACGGTCTGCACCGTCAGCGCCGCGACCCGGTCGGGCGGGAAGCCCGCGCGCAGCAGGTTGGCCTCCTCGAGTTCCTCCATCAGCTCGGTGAACAGCGCGAGCAGGGGTGCGTTCGCGACCCGCATCTCGGCCGGGTGCGAGATCAGCAGACGCATGGCGAAGTCGGTGAACGGCGGCTGCTGTCGGGTGGACGGGTCGGGGCGCGAGCTCTCGAACAGCTCCTGGACGACGACCCTGACGCCCTCCAGCGGGTCGGCCTGCTCGGCGGCCAGGGCCCGCAGCTCGTGGGCCGATCTGCCCATCGCGTCCTCGAACAGGGCCAGCAGCAGCTCGTGCTTGCCGTCGAAGGGCTGGTAGAAGCTGCGCAGCGACTGCTTGGAGCGGTCGGCGACCTCCTGCACGGTGAAATCGGTCGTGCCCTTCTCCGCCATGATCGCCTGGGCCGCGTCGAGGAACCGATCCACCCTCTGCTCGGCCCGCCGTTTCGCCGCCCGGGTGGAGCGCTCGACCGCGCGCTTTTTCCAGGCCGGTTCCTCGGTCGGGGAGCTCATGGGCTGGTCCGCCTCCTGTGCCATGAGAAGAACATTGCTGCACTGTACCGACAAGCCTGGGGCCGCCCGGTCCGGACACCTCCGACGGTGTGGAGGAGAGTATTAATTCCAGAAACCGAGAATGCTGATCTCGCAAGGAGTGGCCGGGTCGGCGCCGGTACGGGCCGTCGCCGACGACGGAGCCGATCCGACGCCACTGTGGCGCACCTACGCCGAACCGGGCCGGACCGAGCTGGGTACCGGGCCGACCGGCTCGCCGTGGTCACCGACGCGAGCGTGTTCGTCGTCCCCGCCGACGAGGTGAGCGCCGTACGCACCGCCGTTTTCGACCCCGTCCTGCACATGACCGAGGTCACCTTCCCCCCCGGGTCCGGGTCGACGAGGGTGCCCGCAGGAGGCCGACCCGGCAAGGTCCGGGACATCGTGCTCACGGGCCTCGCCCTGACCGTCGGCGCCGCCGCGCCAACCTGCCGGCCGAGGCGGAGGCGAGCGAACGCCCCCGTTCCACGACGCACCGTCCCGACTGGGCCAGGCGCTGGCAGCGGAGCTGCGCTAACGCCTCTCGACGAGGTCCTGGGTGCCGAGCACCGAGATCAGCCGCAGCTTCTCGGCGGCCTCGGTGCCCGGCTCGGCCGAGTAGACGAGGATGTGCAGGTCGCCCGCCTCGACCCGGAGCAGATCGCAGTCCAGGGTGAGCAGGCCAACCTGCGGATGCTCGATCGTCTTGTGGGAGGCGTCCAGCCGGCCGACCACCCCGGCGTCCCACAGCTCGGCGAACCGCTCGCTCGCAGCGCGCAACTCCATGATCATGCGCCGTAGTTGACGGTCGGCGGGATAGCGGGCGGCGGTCGCCCGCAGTTCGGCGACCACGCCGATCTCGAACGCCTCGTGTTCTGCCGGGGTGTGGCGCACCCGGGTCGGCACCCCGGTGAACGCGCGCCACACGCCGTTGCGTTCGTAGCCGCGCAGGACGGACGGATCGCCCATCAGCGCCGCGTACATCGGGTTGGCCACCAGCAGGTTCATCGCGGCGTCGGACACGGCGACGGCCGTGTCCACCAGCCTGTCCAGCAGGCGCTGCACGCTGGGGGTGAGGAACGCGGGGACCACCTCAGGACCCGGCGGCACCAGGTCCGCGAGCCGGAACAGATACGTGCGCTCGTCCGGCGACAGCCTGAGCGCCCGGGCCAGCGCCTCGACGACCTGCACGGACGGGTTCGTCGCCCGGCCCTGTTCGAGACGGGTGATGTAGTCCACCGAGATCCCCGCCAGCAGGGCCAGCTCCTCGCGCCGCAGACCGGCCGCCCGACGGTGCCCACCCGCGGGCAGCCCGGCCGCGTCGGGGGCGACCCGGTCGCGCCAGCGCCGCAGTGCCTGTCCGAGTTCCGTCGCCGTCATGCCCCCAGTGAACACCGTCGGCGGTGCCTGTGCCTGGTACCGGCAGTCCCAGGAAGAGGGGTCTTCTGGCTGACCTGGCCGTGCCGCCGGAAGCTGGTCCGCATGACGACAACACTCATCACCGGAGCGAACAAGGGTCTCGGCTTCGAGACCGCCCGTCGGCTCGCCGCCGCCGGCCACACCGTGTACGTCGGCGCCCGTGACGCCGAGCGCGGACGCCGGGCCGCCGAGCGGCTGGGCGCCCGGTTCGTCCAGCTCGACGTCACCGACGACGCCTCCGTGGACGCCGCCGCGAAGGCGATCGAGGCCGACGGCGGACTCGACGTGCTGATCAACAACGCCGGGATCGAGACCCGCACGGAGGACAACAGCGTGCCGGTCGCCGCGACCGTGACCGCCGACCAGATGCGCAACACCTTCGAGACGAACGTCTTCGGCGTGGTCCGCGTCCTGCACGCCTTCCTGCCGCTGCTGGAACGCTCGGCCGCCCCCGTCGTGGTCAACGTCAGCAGCGGCCTGGCCTCGCTGACCAACCTCTCCGACCCGGATCACCACGCCCACTTCTACCCCGGCATCGCCTACCCGACGTCCAAGACCGCGGTCAACATGCTCACCGTGCAGTTCGCGAAGGCGTACCCCGGCATGCGGATCAACTCCGTGGAGCCGGGCTTCACCAAGACGGACCTGAACGGCAACACGGGCACGCAGACGGTCGAGGAGGGTGCCGAGATCATCGTCCGGATGGCACAGATCGGCCCCGACGGACCGACCGGCGGCTACTTCGACGTCAACGGGCGCCTGCCCTGGTGACCCACAGCTGAGCGAGCCGGGGGCGCCTGCGGTACGCAGCCGCCCCCGGCCTCGCGGGTCAACTCCCGTGCGCTGCCGAGCAGTCCGTCCAGGGCGACGGCCCGCCGGACATGCCGGTGCAGCGGGTGCTCGGCGGTGCTGACGACCGACCCCGGCAGCCCCTCCGCCCGATCAGCCCTTGCGGGTGTTGATCTCCTCGGTGAGCTGGGGGACGACGTCGAAGAGGTCGCCGACCACGCCGTAGTCGACCAGGTCGAAGATCGG
>NZ_JBIWPO010000049.1:0-59891 GCF_044768275.1 Streptomyces sp. NPDC101152
CCGGCCGCACATTCGGATGATCATGCAGCACCCGCGAGACCGTCTGATGCGACACCCCCGCAAGCCGCGCCACATCCGCCATCACCGGCGCACGCCCCACCTCCACGCCCCACCACTTCCTCACCGGCCTGTCGTTCGGCCTTGTTAACGCACACAATCCCGTGGGGTCAAGCGCGACAACAGTTCGCCCGAGAATACCCCGATAGGGATGTCCCGTGCGCGAGCCGCCGCACGGAAGTCCCGTCTCAGTTTCCAATCTCTTGACCGTTCAAGAGAGTTGACCGGTTATTCATCCCAGCGTAAAAAGGCGGAGTCGTGAGACCGGGCGATCACTCCAACCGCCCGAGAAAGAGCCGCACGCGGCCCGCCGCAGCCGCACACCGCATTTCGCTTCCCCGGAGAATTCGCACGAAGGGGGCCGGACGACGGCCTTAGTTGTTAACGCTAACAATCCGTTCCCCACACCGCATACCGGACGTCTCCCCGCACGCCAGCAAAGGAACCCGCATGCCCTCGGAAGCCGGACTCCCCCGTAGATCCGTTCTGACCGCCCTCGGTGCCGCGTCCCTGGCCGGCACCTTCGCCGCCGCCGCTCCCGCCCGGGCCGCCGAGCGCTCCGGCACGGCCGCCGCCTCCACCGCCCCGGCTCTCCCCGCCGCGGCCGCGCACTGGAGCTTCGACGAGGGCTCCGGCACCTCCGCCACCGACTCCTCCGGCAACGCACACACCGCGACCCTCCAGGATGCGGCCGGCTGGGGCACCGGCAAGGTCGGCGCCCACAGCCTGAGCCTCACGGCAGGCGGCAACGCCACCGCGTCCGGGCCCGCGCTCGACACCTCCAAGGCGTTCTCGGTGGCGGCCTGGGTCAACCTCAGCCAGCTGGGCGGCTACCAGACCGCCGTCAGCATCGACGGCAAGGTCGTCAGCGCCTTCTACCTGGGTCTGCGCGACGACACCGGCACCTTCGCCTTCGCCCGGCTCGCCTCGGACGCCACCCAGGGTGCCGCCGTCGCGGCCGCCGCCTCGGCCCCCGCCACCGGCACCTGGACCCACCTGGTCGGCGTCAGCGACCCCGCGGCCGGCGTCACCCGCCTCTACGTCAACGGCGTGCTCGAAGGCCAGGCCGACTACACCGCGGGCTGGGCCGGCACCGGTGACACCGCCGTCGGCCGCGCCCTCTATGGCGGCGGGCACGTCGACCAGTGGCACGGCCTGATCGACGACGTGTGGATGTTCCCCACCGCGCTCACCTCCGACCAGGTGGCCACGCTGGCCGGGGTGCCGGTGGAGTCCACGACCCCGCTGCTGAGCGTGGACGTCGCCCACCCCGCGCACGCCGTGTCCCCGATCCTGCCCGGCCTGATGTTCGAGGACATCAACCACTCCGGCGAGGGCGGCATCTACGCCGAACTGGTGCAGAACCGCACGATGATGGCGAGCGACACCGCGCCCGTGCACTGGTCCGCCGTCGGCGGGACAACTATCGCGCTCGACACCACCACGCCCCTCAACGACGTCCTCACCCGTTCCCTCAAGGTCGTACTGCCGAGCGGAACGCGGCACGGGCATCCGGCCGGTGTGGCCAACGACGGTTTCTGGGGCATCCCCGTGCGGCCCCGCACCACGTACACCGCCCGCCTCTTCGCGAAGGCCTCGCGCAGGATCGGCCCCCTCAGGGTGGCCATCGAGTCGGCGGACGGGTCGACGGTGTACGCCTCCGCACGGGTGCCCCACGTCGGCACGGCGTTCCACGGCCGCCCCTTCGAACTGACCCTGCGCACCGGTTCGGGCGTCCCCGTGGTCGGCGACGCGAGGCTGACCGTGACCACGGACTCCCCTCACGCAGCGGGCGCGACCCTCTGGCTCCAGCACGTCTCCCTCTTCCCGCCCACCTACAACAACCGCCCGAACGGCCTCCGCGTCGACCTCATGGAGAAACTGGTCGCCCTCAAGCCGAAGTTCCTGCGCCTGCCCGGCGGCAACTTCCTCGAGGGCAACACCATCGCGACGCGGTTCAACTGGAAGAACACCATCGGTCCGGTCTGGGAGCGCCCCGGCCACATGGACGACGCCTGGGGCTACTGGTCCACGGACGGGCTCGGACTCCTCGAATACCTCGAGTGGGTCGAGGACATGCACGCCCAGCCGGTCCTCGCCGTCTTCGCCGGCTTCGCGCTCAAGGGCGAACACGTCACCGGCGACGCGCTGAAGCCGTACATCCAGGACGCCCTCGACGAGATCGAGTACGTCACCGGTCCCGTCACCAGCACCTGGGGCGCCAGACGGGCCGCCGACGGCCACCCGAAGCCGTTCCCGCTGGAGTTCGTGGAGATCGGCAACGAGGACTGGCTCGACTCGTCCGGGTCCTACGAGGAGCGGTTCGCCGCCTTCCACGACGCGATCAAGGCCAAGTACCCCCACCTGAAGCTGATCGCCTCGACCAATGTGACGAGCCGCACGCCGGACCTGATCGACGAGCACTACTACCTCGCGCCGTCCGCCGCCCAGTCCTCCACCCACAAGTACGACAACCGGGACCGGGGTTCGACGAAGGTCTTCGTCGGCGAGTGGGCCGCGCAGGAGGGCCGCCCCACGCCCGACCTCAACGCCGCGCTCGGCGACGCGGCCTGGCTGGCCGGGCTCATCCGCAACTCGGACCAGGTCCTGATGGAGTGCTACGCGCCGCTGTTCTCCAACGTCAACGACAACGTCTGGGCGACGAACCTGATCGCCTACGACAACCTGACCAGCTACGCCTCACCCAGTTACTGGGCGCAGAAGATGCTGACCGGGAAGCTGGGGAGCACGGTGCTTCCGGCCACCGCGCGGGCGCTCCCCTCCGTCGCCACCGTCGCCACCCGCGCCGGCCACCGGCTCTACCTCGCGGTCGTCAACTCCGGCACGGAGAAGGTCAGTCTGCCGGTCGAGCTGAAGGGTCTGGTCAAGGGGGTCAAGCGGCACGCAACGGCGACCATCCTGACCGGCCCCTCGCGCACCACCACCAACACGCTGGCCGAACCGAACGCGCTCGTGCCGAGGACCAGCACCGTCACGGGCGCTGCGGCATCGTTCACCAGCACCCTGCCGCCGCTCTCGGTCACCGTCCTGGAGCTCACCCTGACCTGACGCCCACCGCCTCCGACCTGCTCGGCCAAGTCGCCGTCCACGACGGCGACTTCGCCGTGCCCGCCGCAGGTAGCCGTAGCCTGTTCGGTGGACTCGGCACCGGGGGCTGAGCGCGGGCGTTTCACGCGCGCGAGGAGACGGGGGCGAGCCACAGGCCGACGAGCGCGTCGACGAGGCCGGTGGCGGTGTCGTCCCAGGTGGCGCGCGGCGTGGCCCGGTTCTCGGCGATCGCGCGTTCTCGTTCGGCGGGCATGTGCACGATCAGGTGGCGGGCCATCTCGCCGCGTTCTGCGCGCACCTCCGCGGGCAGTTCGGGCAGGCACCGGTTCAGCCCGTCGATGATCTGCCGCAGGGTCGGGGAGGCGAGGGACTCCTCGATGAGGATCTGGTGCAGCGCCGGGTCGGTCACCACCTGGGCGCAGAAGCGCGCGTACCAGGTGGGTCCGCCCAGCGCCCCGAGGTGCTCGGGGATCGGGCGGACCAGGCAGTCCACCCAGTCCCGTACGTCCCTGGAACCGCCGGTGCCGGCCAGCAGCCGGGCACGGATCTCCTCGACGGGGGTCGCGTGCTTGCGCACGATCGCCCGGACCAGGTCGGCCTTGGTGCCGAAGTGGTAGCCGACGGCGGTGTTGTTGCCCTGCCCGGCGGCCTCGCTGACCTGACGGTTGGAGACCGCGTTGACGCCGCGCTCGGCGAACAGCCGCTCCGCCGCGGTCAGGATCAGCTCACGCGTCGCGCTGACCTGTTCCGCCCGTACCGTCCTGCCGGCCATGCTCACCACCGCACCGGGACTTCGCTCAGCCCGCCGACGGCCAGTCCCTCGAGCCGTCGCAGGTCCGCCGCCGGTGCGGCGAGTTCCAGCGACGGAAGCCTACGCAACAGCACGTAGGACGGTCCGCAGCCTTAGAGTAAGTCAAGCGACTGCCTTAAAACCCGGCAGCATCTCGGCTTTCCCCCTGTGCTCATGGAGGCTCTTTCATGTCCGACGCCCTTCCCAGACCCGTGAACGCGGCCGGTGCGTCCGCTCCCCGGTCGGGCGCCGTGGTGGCGGTGCTGGCCTTCGCCGGCATCGTCGTCTCGCTGATGCAGACCCTGGTCATCCCGATCGTCCCGGAGCTGCCGAAGCTGCTGCAGGCCCCCGCGTCGGACACCGCCTGGGCCGTGACCGCCACCCTGCTGGCCGCCGCGGTGGCGACGCCGGTGGTGGGGCGGCTCGGCGACATGTTCGGCAAGCGGCGGATGCTGCTGGTCAGCGTGGTGCTGCTGGTCGCGGGTTCGGTGCTGTGCGCGCTCAGCGACTCGCTGGTGCCGATGATCGTCGGCCGCGCGGTGCAGGGGCTGTCGGCGGCCGTGGTGCCGCTGGGCATCAGCATCATGCGCGACGAGCTGCCGGCCGAGCGGCTGGCGGGTGCGACGGCGCTGATGAGCGCCTCGCTCGGGGTCGGCGGCGCGCTGGGGCTGCCGACGGCGGCGCTGATCGCGGACCACTTCGACTGGCACGTGCTGTTCTGGAGCTCGGCCGGGCTCGGCGCGGTGGCCCTGGTGCTGGTCCTGCTGTTCGTGCCGGAGTCCGAGGTGTGGACGGGCGGCCGCTTCGACGTGGTCGGCGGCCTCGGCATGGCGGCGGGGCTGGTGTCCCTGCTGCTCGCGATCTCCAAGGGCGCCGACTGGGGCTGGACCAGCGGCACGACTCTCGGCCTGTTCGCGGCGGCCGTCGTGGTCCTGCTCGCCTGGGGCTTCTTCGAACTGCGCACCGGCGAGCCGCTGGTCGACCTGCGCACCACCGCCCGCCGTCAGGTCCTGGTGACCAACCTCGCCTCCATCGCGATCGGTTTCTCCATGTTCGCGATGTCCCTGGTGCTGCCGCAGCTGCTGCAGCAGCCCACGCAGACCGGCTTCGGCCTGGGCCGGTCGCTGCTGACCGCCGGTCTGGTGATGGCACCCTCCGGCCTGGTGATGATGGCCTTCGCCCCGGTGTCCGCGGCCGTCTCCAGGACCAAGGGTCCCAAGGTGACGCTGATGATCGGCGCCCTGATCGTGGCCACCGGGTACGGCCTGAACATCGTGCTGATGTCCCAGGTCTGGCACCTGGTGCTGGTGTCCTGTGTGATCGGCGCCGGCATCGGTTTCACGTACGGCGCGATGCCCGCGCTGATCATGGGCGCGGTGGACCCGTCGGAGACCGCCGCGGCCAACAGCCTCAACACGCTGATGCGGTCGATCGGCACCTCCTGCGCCAGCGCCATCGCCGGCGTCGTGCTGTCCCAGATGACGATCAGCCTGGGCGGCTACGCGCTGCCCTCGAAGAACGCCTTCAGGGCCGTCATGGCTCTGGGCGCGGGCGCCGCACTGCTGGCCTTCGCGGTGGCCTCGTTCATCCCACGCCGGCGCCCCCTCGCCGCGGCCACGACGGTCCCGGCGCCCGAACCGTCGACCGACTCGTCCCCGGTGAGCTGATCCACACTCCGTGAGGGCCCCCGACCGGCGGCCGGGGGCTCTCGAGGCGACTCCGGCGGGGGTGACCGATGAGTTCCGTGCCGCCGCGCTGTCTACACCGCCGAACGTCCCCCTGCCGCGCCCGCGGGAGGCCCGGACGCGACGACGAGGAGTGTGGACACCGTGGACCAGGAGAGCGTGAGCGCCACCCTGACGGTCGCCGTGCCCGCCGCGAGACTGTTCGCGGTGCTGGCGGACCCGACGACCCACCCGGCGATCGACGGCACCGGCTGGGTCCAGGAACCCGTCGACCGGACGCCGCTGACCGAGGCGGGGCAGATCTTCCGGATGGACATGCATCACGGCGACCATCCCGAGGGTGACTACCAGGTGGTCAACAAGGTCCAGGTGATCGACCCGCCCTATGCCATCGGCTGGCTCACGGGGCAGGAGCGTGGCGACGGTTCGATGGAGTTCGGCGGCTGGATCTGGCGGTACGACCTCGCGCCGCTCGGCCCGTCCGAGACCGAGGTCACCCTCACCTACGACTGGTCGGCGGTACCGCGGTTCATCCGGGACCGGGGCATCCGGTTCCCGCCGTTCGGCCCTGAGCATCTGACCAACTCGCTGCACCACCTGGCCGGGCTCGTCTCGGGCAGGTGAGGTCGCCGCCGGGCACCGTCGGGCGGTTCGCGGGCAGCGCCGTTCAGGGGAAACCGGCGGACAGGGCGCGTGGCGCGGGGTGGCGGCGTCCACAACTCACCCGTGACCCTCCCGCTGATCCCGCCCATGCTCGCCACGCCGGGCAAGCTGCCGCCGGTCGCCCAGGACGCCCGCTGGGCCTACGAGACCAAGCAGGACGGCCAGCGCGTGGTCGTCTATCTGGAGGCCGACGGCACCGTGCTGCTGCGTGCCCGGTCGGGGGAGGACATCACCGGCGCCTATCCCGAACTACGGGCACTGGCAACCGCGTCGGGGGCTGCGCCCGCGGTGCTGGACGGCGAGGTGCTGGCGCTGGACGAGCGGGGGCGCGCCGACTTCCAGCTGCTGCAGTCCCGCATGGGGCTGGCGCACGCACCCGGCAAGGCGGCGCGGCAGGCGCTGAAGGTGCCCGTCCATCTCGTCCTGTTCGACGTGATGCACCATGCCGGACAGGACCTCACCCCGCTCTCCTACGCCCGGCGCCGCGGACTGCTGGAGGGGCTGGGTCTGCAGGGGCCGCACTGGTCCACGCCCGCCGCGCTCGTCGGTCATGGCCAGCAGGCCCTGCGGGCCACCCTCGAGCACGGGCTGGAAGGGCTGGTGTGCAAGCGGCTGGACTCGGTCTACGAGCCGGGGGTGCGTTCCCGTTCCTGGATCAAGATCCGCAACATGCGCAGCGAGGACGTCCTGGTGGGCGGCTGGCTGCCGGGCAAGGGGCGGCTGTCCGGTCTGCCGGGTGCCGTCCTGGTCGGGCAGCGGGCGGCGGGGCGACTGCAGTACGTCGGCGGTGTCGGCACCGGCTGGAGCGAGGGCGAGCGGGCGCAGCTGGCCGAGCTGCTGCGGGCCGCGGAGACGGACGTGTGCCCCTTCGATCCGGTGCCGCGGGTGGCGGGCGCGCACTGGGTCCTGCCCCGGCTGGTCGGCGAGGTGCGCTACAGCACCCGTACCCGGGCGGGCTTGCTGCGCCAGCCGTCCTGGCTGCGGCTGCGGCCCGACCTCGCGCCCGAGGAGGCGGCGGCCGACCTGCCGGACGACCTGGTCTGAACCTGGCAGTACCGGCCGCTGGTCGGCTGGAACGGCTACCCCGCGGGTCTGCGCGACAAGCTCGGCGTGTACGACTTCGGCAGCGCCGACTTCCCCCGCGACCGGCGACCGGTTCGCTCGTTCCACAGCTCCCGGGGTCATCCTGACTACGGAGCGGGAAAGGGTGGATCATGCGGGTCGGACGACGGATGGATCCTGGGCGGCTGACGCGGCGGGGATTCCTGGCCGCGGTGGCCGCCCTCGGCACCGCGAGTGCGCGGGCCACGGCCCGGGGGAACGGCTACACCATGCCCACCCTCACCTTCGCCGACCCTGCCGTCCAGCACCGTCTCGCCGGCCTCTACGCGAGGGCGCTGACGGCCCTCGCCGAGCACCACACCATCCCGGCCGACCCCTCGGTGTACGACAGGGCGGGCCTGCTCACCTACCCGCCCGGCACCGTCGTCCGGGCAGGTGGCGGATATCCCGCGCCGCAGCGCTGGACGCGGGACGCGGCCGTCAACGGGTGGAGCGCGGTCAGCCTGCTCGCGCCGGAGGTCGGCCGCAACACGCTCTGGTCGGTGGTGGACCGCGACGCGGACGGGCTGGTCGTGCAGCAGGACGACCAGTGGTGGGACCAGGTGGTGTGGATCCTGGCGGCCCGCCACCACTACCGGGTCACGGGCGACCGCGCCTTCCTGGCCCGCGCCTATCGGACGGCCACCAACACGCTCGCCGCGCGCACCGCCCTCGACTTCGACCCCTCGTACGGCCTCTTCCGCGGGCCGGGCTTCATGAACGACGGCATCTCCGGCTACCCCAGCCCGCCCGCCTCACCGCACGTCCGCTCGTCCTTCGTCCTCGACCATCCCGGCGCCGAACTCCTGTTGTGCCTGTCGACGAACTGCCTCTACCACGGCGCCCACTCGGCGCTCGCGGACATGGCGGACAGCCTCGGCGAACAGGACAGGGCGCGCACGCTGCGGGCGGACGCGGAGCGGCTGCGGCAGGCGATCGACCGGCACCTGTGGCGTGCCGAGGAGGGCACGTACGCGTATCTCGTCCAGGGGGACGGCACGGTGGACACCTCCCAGGAGGGCGCCGGTCTCGCCCTGGCCGTCCTGTGCGGTGTGGCGGGCCCCGGGCGGGCGCGGCTGATCCTGGACGGCACCCACTGGCAGCCCCGGGGCATCGTCAACGTCTGGCCGCACTTCCCCCGCTTCGACGACCGCAGGCCCGGCCGGCACAACGTCATGGTGTGGCCGATGGTGCACGGCCTGTACGGGAACGCGGCAGCGAGCGCGGGCCGGACCGACCTCTTCGCGCGTTCCGTCGAACTCCTCGCCGACCTGGTCACCGCCGGTGACGGCTTCTACGAGCTCTACGACTCCGTGAGCGGGGCCGTAGACGGCGGTTGGCAGGAGCGCGGCCCGCGGATCGAGCACTTCGTGTCGCGGCCCGACCAGACCTGGTCCGTCACGGCGTACCTCCGGCTGGTGCACGACGGCCTGTTCGGCATGGACTTCGCTGAGGAAGCTCTTCGGCTGCGGCCGTGCCTGCCACCCGAGTGGGGGCCGGTGAGTCTGCGGGGGTTGCGTTGGCGGGGCATGACGCTCGACGTCGCCCTGAGCGGGGGCGGCAGCCGGGTGCGGGCGTGCACGGTCGACGGCCGGCCCGCCGAACCCGTACTGCCCGCCGGCGAAAGGGGCCACCACACCGTGGACCTGGTCCTCGGGGACTAGGCCACAAGGCGCTCGGCGGTTGCTTCCCCGGCACGATCCCGCCTCGGACAGCGCTGTCTAGCGTCGTCCCCATGGAGACGAGCGAAACGAGCGGACAACTCGAAGAAGCCCTGGAACGGGTCCACGCTACAGGACCGGAGCGCCTCGGCCGGCTCACCAACCACGCGCCCATGGTCGTCGAGGCGCTCGCCGCCCGCGGTCGGGCGGGCGCGGTGCACCGCTGGCTCGACCTGTACCGGGACCGTCTCGAGGACTTCCCCGACCGCGTGGCACCCGTCACGGACGACAACTGGGCCCAGGCGCTGGGCGATCCGCGCCGGGCCGCCGACTGGATCGACCACTTCGCCCGCGCCCTCGCCGAACGGCCCTGGCGCACCGTGCTCGCCGAGTGGTGGCCCCGCCTGCTGCCCGGGCTGTACGGCGGTTCCACGCATCCGGTGATCCGGGTCGGCCACGCCGTACGCACCCTGGAGTCCGGCGAGAATGCGCCCCGCCGCACCGAGCTGGCCCACGCCCTGGGCTACTGGGCCGCCGTCCACCACACCGTCTCCGGCGTCACGGCCCTGCCCGCCGCGCCGACGGCCGAGGCCTCCCTGGACGCCGGACCGGCGATACCGGACGGACTGCTCGGCTTCCCCGCCCGACTGGCCGCGGTGCGCCAACTGCCGGACTGGGCGGGCGAGGTGACCGATCCGCGGGCCGCGCGGGAGCGGCTCGCGGAGCTGGTGCGGGCCGCGACGCACCGGTACGCCACCCACGGCCACGGGGAGGCGACGATGCTGGTGCACGCGTCGACGGCACCCAACGCCGTGCTGCGCACGCTGGATTCACTGCCCCGGGACCTGTGGGCGCCCAGCCTGCACGCGGCCTGGACGGCGTCCGCCGCGGTCACCGCCATGTACGCCCCGGCGGAACCGGTCACCTACGTTCCTCCGGCCCGTCTGACGGCGGAGGAGGTTATGGAGCGGGCTCTCGCGCACGGTGACGAGCACGTCATCAAGTTCACCGACACCGCCGTCGACGTCGGTGACGAGCGGGCCCTCGCGGCCGCCCAGCGGGCGATCGAGATCAGTGAGCCCCTCGTCTGACGCCGCCACAGGGTCTGCCGGGCCGGGGGGCCCGGCAGACCCGCTTGCTAGCTGCGGCGGCCGGCCGGATCGTGGGCGACCGGGTCCGAGGCCTCCTTGCCCGCGACCGTTCCGGAACCGTGTGCCCCAGTACCGGGCGTCGTCTCCCCCCGGTCACCGTGTCCCGGCCACCAGGCCGCGTGCCCGATGAGGGCGGTGAGGCTCGGCGTGAAGAACATGGCCATCACGAAGGCGGCCACCGCGATGCCGAAGGAGACCGCGAAACCCATCTCCGTGAGCAGCGAGTTGCCGGCCAGCATCATCGTGGCGAAGGTCGCCGCGAGGATGAAGCCCGCCGCCGCCACGGTCGGTCCGGCGTGCCTGAGGGCCATGCCGGCCGCCTCTCGCGGTTCGCGGCCCTCGCGGGCCTCCTCCCGCAGCCGGGCGATCATGAGGATGTTGTAGTCCGTGCCGATGGCGACCACGAAGAGATACATGATCACCGGGAGCATGAACATCAGGCCCGGCTTGCCCTGGCCCTCCTGGAAGATCCAGACGGTGGCGCCGAGGGTGGCGCCGAAGCCGAGACCCACCGAGGCGATCAGGTACCAGGGTGCGACCACGCTGCGCAGCAGCAGGCCCAGGATGACCATGATCAGGAGCGCGGCGACCGGGAAGACGGTCCGGTAGTCGTGGTTGACGGCGGTGTCGATGTCCTTGTAGATCGAGGACATGCCGCCGACCACGGCCTTCGTGCCGTTCTGCGCGTTCGAGTGCGCGACGTCGCGCACCCGGCCCACGGTCTCGATCGCCTTGTCGGTGGAGGCCTCGTACTTGAGGGTGACGGTGAAGTCCGCAGTCGTACCCGCCTTGTTCACCTGGGACATCCGGGCGCTCGCCACGCCGTCCACGGCTCCGAGCTTCCCGGCGTACGCCGGGAACGCGGAGCTGTCCAGGGGCTTGCCGTCGGAACTGGAGAGGTAGACGTCGGTGGGCGCGGCGGCGCCCGCCGAGTACGCCTTCTGCATCCGGTCCTGGACGACCATCGACTCCTTGGTCTTGGGCATGGAACCGGAGGCCAGGTCGAACGTCGCGTGGTAGCCGAGGATGCCGAGCGACAGCGCGACCAGGATGAGTCCCGACACCGCGGCGGTGAGCGCCGGGCGGCGCTGCACACCACGGCCGAGCGCGGCGAACCGGGCGTTCTCCGGCTCCCGTTGCCACGACCTGGACGGCCAGAACACCTTCGGCCCGATCAGCGACACCACGGCCGGGATCAGGGTCAGTCCCGCGATCAGGGTGACGCTGACCGCGATGGCCAGCGCCGGGCCCATCTGCTTGAGGAAGCCCAGCGTGGACAGCACCAGCGCGAGGAAGGCGATGATGACGGCCCCGGCGGCCGAGGCGATGGCCTCGCCGACCCGGCCGACCGCGTTGATCATCGCCTCCTTGGGCTCGTCGCCCAGTCGCAGGCGTTCGCGGTAACGGAACATCAGGAACAGGAAGTAGTCCGTGCCCACGCCGAACAACACGACGATGAGGATCGACGAGATCGAGCTGTTGGCCTGCAGACCGAACAGTTTGGTCGCGTACGCGATCAGGCCGTTGGCGATCGCCGCCACCAGACCGATGGTGATCAGCGGCAGGAAGGCGAGGATCGGCGCGCGGAAGATGATCAGCAGGGTCACCAGGATGATCACGAAGGTGCCGATGCCGATCAGGGCCTGGCCGCGCTTGGAGGAGTCCTGCTGGTCCAGGGCCTGCGCGGCCGAGCCGCCGAGCCTGACGTCCAGACTGGTGCCCTTGGCGAGCTGTTTGAGGTCGTCGCGCAACACCTTGGCGGCGTCGGCCTGTTTGGGCTGGCCGGCGTTCTTGCTGTCCATCTGCACCAGGGTCAGGTCATACCTGCCGTCCTTGGACGGCGGGCCGGGGACGACCTTCTGCACCTGGTCGATGTGCTTCGCGCCCAGTTCGGTGGTGATCCGGGCGACGTCCTGCTTGTCCTTGGCGGTCAGCTTGCCGCCGTCGGTGCGTTCGTACAGCGCGATCGCGGACGGGGTGAAGGCGCTGGGGAACGCCTTCTGCTGGAGATCCGCCGCTTTGATGGACTCGTAACTCTTGGGCAGGAAGCTGCTCTCGTCACTGTTCGAGGGCAGGCTCGGGGCGGTGGCGACGATCGCCACCGCGGCGATCAGCCATGCCACGATCGTCCAGACGGGATGTCGGACGACCGTCGTGCCAATACGTCGGAACATGCGGAAGGTCCTCCTGAGCAGGAAGATCACCGCAGCCCGGGGAGCGGTCCCTGGCATCGGCGACCCCGACCGGCACTCAGGGCACTCCCCCCAGTGCACCGGTCGAACGGTTTTCTTGAAGTGACATGGTAGTGACCTTGGAGTCAGCTCACTCAGGAGGGCTGGGACTCGGAGAGACTCGGAGACAAGACGCCAATTCAGCGTGGGCGGAAGCCCGTTCAGTCGTCCTGCGAATCGCGAAGTCGACCGCGTCAGGCCGGATGGCCCGGATCGATGTCCAGCACGTCACCGAGTCTCAGCAGGGGGCCGTCGCTCCCGCTCCCCCATTCGACCGGCGTGAGCACGAAGCCGACGTGATCGCCCCCGTCGACACGGCTCTCGACGGTGCCGACGAACCACGCCGCCACGTCTTCCAGGACCGCCGAGCCGCCGTACCCCTCCCTCCACGCCGCCCGGCTGAACTTGTCGGTCCGGTCGCCCGTCCGTCCGCCGAACAGGGCCGCCTGTCCGTGCTGTTCACGGGTGAGCAGATGGACGGCGAGACAGTCGGCGCGCCGGGCGAGACCGTAGGTGTGGTTGGCCTTGGAGAGCCACACCGCGAACCGTACGGGCCGGATGGAGCACTGCGAGAAGAACCCCACCAGACATCCCGACCGCTCTGCGCCCACGGTGGCGGTGACCACGCACATGTCGGGGTCCAGCCGGTCGGTGAACGCGTCGATGTCTGTCATACCCGTCCGCTCCGGATCTCTCGGCGACCGCTCGGCGTACGAGTGCCCGCCTTCCCGCCCGCCTCACCGGCATACTCGACACCTGTGGGCACGCGCGGGTCGTGCCGACGGGAGGTGGGGGCGTATGGGGACACCTGACCGCGTCCCGTTGCCCGGGCGACTCGCGGCCTGGCTGCGGGATAATGATCCGGGGCTGGCGGCGACGCGTCGGGCGGGGCGGGCCGCGCTGGTCATGCCCGCGCTGTTCGCCCTGTGCACCCAGGTGTTCCACGCGCCGGTCATCGCGACGTACGCGGCGTTCGGTTCGTTCTCCATGGTGCTGCTGGTGGATTTCACCGGTCCGATGGTGCAGCGGCTGCGCGCGCAGGTGGGGCTGGCGGTGGCCTGGGCGTTGCTGATCTGCCTGGGCACGGTGGTGGCCCGGTGGACCTTGGCGGCGGTGGCGGCGACCGTCGTGATCGGCTTCCTGGTGCTGTTCTCGGGGGTGGTCAGCTCGGTCCTCGCGGGCGCGTCCACGGCACTGCTGCTCGCCTTCGTGCTCCCGGTGACCTCGCCCGCGCCTGTGTCGGAGCTGCCCGAGCGGTTGGCCGGGGCGGGCCTCGCGGCTGCCGCCGCCCTGCTCGCGATCTCCCTGCTGTGGCCGCGGCCGACCGCCGACCCGCTCAGCGCGCCCGCCGCCCGGGTCTGCCGGGCTGCCGCGGCGCAACTGCGCGCCGACGCGTCCCGGCTGGCCGCGGAGCCGGACGCGCCGAGCGTCACGCACTGCCGGGTGGCCGCAGCCTCGGCCGCCGCGGCGGCGGCCGAGCTGCGCGCCGGGTTCGACGCCACGCCCTACCGGCCGACCGGCCTGTCGACCGGTTCGCGGGCCGTGGTCCGCCTGGTCGACGAACTGACCTGGCTCAGCGCCATCGTCGCCGAGAGCGCGCTCCCGGACGTCGAAGCCCCCGCCTGCGACCGGGACGCGCACGCGGTGCGGCGGGCCGTCGCCGTGGTCCTGGAGCGGGCCGCCGAGCTCCTGGACGCCCCGCGCGGCCCGGCGGACGCGCTGCGGGCAGCCTGCGGCGAGCTGAGCGCCGTCATCGACGGCATGGAACACGGGGCCACCACCCGGCTGCCGGTGAACCGGCCCCGCCCGGCCACGGAGGCGGAGATCCGTGCCTTCCTCGGCTCCCTGGACCTGTCCTTCCGCGCGCAGGAACTGGGCTTCGCGACCCTGCAGATCGCGGGCAACGTCGACCTGGCCGCGGCCGCCGAGCGCCGGAGCTGGCGCGAGCGGCTGCTGGGCCGGGAACCCGGGGCCGTCGGCCGGCCGCTGGCCTCGGCGCGTGAGCGGGCCGCCGCGCACCTCCAGGGGGGCTCCGTCTGGCTGCACAACAGCCTCAGGGGCGCGCTCGGCCTCGGTGTCGCCGTCGCCCTCGCCGACATCACCGGCGTCCAGCACTCCTTCTGGGTCCTGCTGGGCACGTTGTCGGTGCTGCGCTCCAACGCCCTGAACACGGGCCAGAACGCCGTACGAGCCTTGGGCGGCACCCTCGCCGGCTCGGTCCTCGGGGCCGGGCTGCTGCAGCTCATCGGCGGCCACAGCACGGTGCTGTGGTTCCTGCTGCCCGTCGCGGTGCTGGTCGCGGGCATCGCGCCCGCCGCGATCTCGTTCGCCGCCGGGCAGGCGGCCTTCACGGTCACTCTGGTCATCCTGTTCAACATCGGCCGGCAGCCGGACTGGCACATCGTGCTGCTGCGGATCGAGGACATCGCGCTGGGCTGCGGGGTCAGCGTGCTGGTCGGCCTGTTCTTCTGGCCGCGCGGCGCCACGGCCGCCGTCGACCGGGCCCTCGCCGCCGCCTACACCGACAGTGCCCGCTACCTGGCGGGAGCGGTACGGTACGCGGTCGGCCGCTGCGCCGACGGGCCTGCGCCCGTCGCGGCCCCGGAGCAGGAGAACCGCCAGGCGGCGGCCGCGGCCCGACGCCTGGACGACGCCTTCCGCAGCTATCTCGCCGAACGCGGCGCCAAACCGGTTCCGCTCGCCGACATGACCACCCTGGTCACCGGCGTCGTGGGACTGCGGCTGGCCGCGGACGCCGTCCTGGGGCTGTGGCAGCGCGCCGGCGAGCAGCCGGACGGAACGGACCGGGCGGACGCGCGCCTCGTCCTGCTGGGCACCGCGGACCATGTCTGCGTCTGGTACCGCGACCTGGCCTCCGGCCTGGGCAGCCGCACCACGGTCCCGGCCCCGATGCCTCCGGACCAGGCCGCCGAGGCCCGCCTGGTGGCCTCCCTGCGGCGCGACCTGAGCGACGAGGACGGCAAGGCGACCGACACGGCCGTCCGCATCATCTGGACCGCCGACCACCTCGACGCCACCCGCCGCCTCCAGTCCGGCCTCGCCGCGGCCGCGAAGCCGACGCAAACGCCCTGACCCCACCTGGCGGAGGTGGTGGTCCGAGTGGCGTGGTCGGGTGTCGTCAGCGGTGGGGGTCGACAAGGATCTTGGGGCCGGGGCCTGCGTGGGGCGGGCGTGTGCCGGCGAGGACCCTTCCGACCTCCTCCAGGCCCACGGTCGCCGCGACGAGCGGTCGTGGGTCGACCAGGCCCTCCGCGTAGGCCCGGACGGTGGCCGTCAGCCCCGGTGAGGCGGACAGGACGCCCACCGAGGTGACGTCCTTGAGGACGAGCGTGCGGGTGTCGACGCGGCTGGGCTCGCCGGCCAGGCCGATGTACACCAGCCGTCCCGCCGGCTCCACCAACTCCCGTGCGCGATCCGGCAGTCGGGCGTCGTTCGAGGCATCGACGACGGCGTCGAAAGGCAGCTCGGGAACCGCCTCCTCCGCCCACACGTGCTGGAAGCCGAGGCCGCGGGCGAAGGCGAGGGAATCGACGGTACGGCCCATCAGGTGCACCTCGGCCCCAGCGGCCCGCACGAACATCGCCACCAGCAGCCCGATCGTCCCCGGCCCGAGCACCAGGACCCGGTCGCCGGGCCCCGCGCCGGTTCCCTCCGCCGCCCGCAGGGCGTTGCCGCCCGGCTCCACCAGCGCACCGAGTTCGGCGTCGACGGCGTCCGGCAGGACGTGCAACGAACCGACGGGGACGGCCAGTTGCTCGGCCAGCGCCCCGGGGCGACCGCCTCGGATACCGACCTCCTGCCGTTTGTCGCACACGTGCTGGTAGCCCCGTCGGCAGCGACGGCAGTCGCCGCAGCCGAGCATCGTGTCCCCCATGACGCGCCGGCCGATCCAGGCGGGATCGACGCCGTCACCGACGCCTGCCACGCGTCCGGCCCACTCGTGGCCCAGCCGCAGGGGATAGGCAGCGTGCCCCTGGTGCAGGTAGGCCATCGCGCCGGAGAAGAACTCGGCGTCGGTGCCGCAGACCCCCGCCCGCTCGACGTCGACGACGACTTCACCGGGCGCGGTCACCGGTGCCGGCACGTCCTGGACTTCGTACTCCCCCGGCGCCGTGAGGACGAAGGCGCGGATCGAACGGGCCGCCGTCACCGCTGCGGCCCGTTCAGCGGGCCGAGCAACTCACGCATCTCGTGAACCCTTTCGGTCAGGGCCCGCAAGGGGGTCCGGTAGGCGAGCGCGCTGACGCTGACCGCTCCGCAGGGAACGGTCGGTGAGAGCGCGTGGACGGGCAGGGCGAGACAGTGGACG
Source organism: Streptomyces sp. NPDC101152 (assembly GCF_044768275.1). Taxonomy (NCBI): domain Bacteria; kingdom Bacillati; phylum Actinomycetota; class Actinomycetes; order Kitasatosporales; family Streptomycetaceae; genus Streptomyces; species Streptomyces sp. NPDC101152. The sequence goes on from NZ_JBIWPO010000049.1 coordinate 16,739, forward strand.
CCGGTCTCGTTCTCCTGGTCGTCGACGGCGAAGCCCCGCTCGCGGGTGACGCTCAGCTCACGGTGCAGGTCCGCGGCGGTGCACAGCGTCCTGGGCGTCCGGCGCTCCAGGGGCAGGTCCCCGATCCACTTGCGGACGGCTTCGAGGCTCTCCAACTCGTGTGACATGAGCAGCTTTCCGACGGCGGTCGCGTGGGCCGGGTTGCGTCCGCCGACCGTGGAGGTCAGCCGGACGGCACCGGTGGGCGGGTCGACCTTGGCCCGGTAGACGACCTCGCGGCCGTCGAGCACCGCGTAGTGGGCGGTCTCGCCGAACCGGGCGGCCAGTGCCTCCAGCACCGGCCGCACCCGGATGTGCTCCGGGCGGGCCTCGTGGTGGGCGAAGGCCATGCGCAGGAACTCGTCGCCGAGCAGATAGTGGCCGCGCCCGTCCTGGTGGGCGAACCCGGCGCGGCGCAGCGCGGCCAACGCCCGGTGCACGGTGGGCTTGGGGCTGCCCATCGCCCGCGTCAGTTCCTCCAGACCGGCCCCGTCGGGATGGCGGGCGAGCAGCTTGAGGACCGCGAGCACCCGGTCCGCCCCCACCAGTCGGACGCCGTCAACGCGTGGGGAGCCCTCCCCGTCGGGGTCGGTCGGTCCCTGGTAGGTCTGCGGATGCTCCATGGCGTTCCAGAGATTAGACCCGTGTGCCGGTTACCGGAAGGAGCCCGAGGGTGACGCTCCGCGGCGTGCTCGACCACAGCTCGCGCAGCCCCTGCTGCGGGTGGCTCCGTTGTCCCTCTCCACCCCACGCGATCGCCTCGGTCCTGCACATATGTGCGATCAGGACTTCCCTCAGGTCCTCGGGTCGCTCGGCGGCGAGATGACCGCAGTCGATGGTCTCCAGCACCGCGTTCGGAATGCCGTCGGCGAGCTCCTGTGCGTGCTCCACCGGCGTGGCGGTGTCCGGCGTTCCTCCCACCACGAGAGTGGGGGCGCCGATCGCCGGGAGGTCAGCGCGTCCTGGATGTCGGTGACCTCGTGGGCGCGGTGGGGGCAGAAGCCGGCGGCGAGACAACTGCGAACCACGGCGTCGTACACGACGGAGCCCGACGTGGCGCCGTACATGACTGGATGGCGTCCCGCCGAGTGGTGTAGCCGATCAGCCTGACGGAATCTCCAGGTCGCGGCCCGAGTCGCCCTCGCCGGAGGCCCTGTTGCGGCTCGCCGGGCCGCGACCGGCGGTGATCGCACGACGGCTGGCTACGGCAAGTACCGGACGGCTCCAAAGCGGAAGCGACGGACCGTGATCGGCTACACCACGACCGGGGACACGACCCATGACTGTGTCGGCCGTGCGGCGGGTGATGGTGTCCGCTTGCAGGGCGGGCCGCGTCGGGGTCTGTCGGTCCCTGGTAGGTCTGCGTATGCTCCATGGCGTTCCAGAGATCAGACCCGTGTGCCGATTGCCGGAAGGGGCCCGAGGGTGACGCTCCGCAGCGCCCAGTGGTACGCCGGACAAGACCGCAACGCCTACATCCACCGGGCCTGGATGCGCCGCGGGGTACCCGACGACGCCTTCTCCGGCCGTCCGCAGATCGCCATCGCCAACACCGCCTCGGACCTGACCCCCTGCAACGCGCATCTGGACGAGGTCGCCGCCTCCGTGCGCGACGGCGTGTACGAGGCGGGCGGGATCCCGCTGGAGCTGCCGGTGGTGTCGCTGGGCGAGACGAACGTTCGGCCCACCGCGATGCTGTGGCGCAACATGGCGGCGATGGCCACGGAGGAGATGCTGCGGGCCAACCCCGTCGACGGTGTGGTCCTGCTGGGCGGCTGCGACAAGACGATCCCGTCCCTGCTGATGGCCGCCGGGTCGGTGGACCTGCCCGCCGTCGTCGTGCCGGGCGGCCCGATGCTCACCGGGACCTTCCGCGGCCGGCCGCTGGGCTGCGGGACGGACGTGTGGCGGCTGTCGGAGGAAGTCCGCGCCGGGACGCTCAGCCAGGAGCAGTTCACCCGCTCCGAGTCTGCGATGATCCGCAGCCGCGGGCACTGCAACACCATGGGCACCGCGTCCACGATGGCGCTGGTGGCCGAGGCGCTCGGCACCGTCGTGCCCGGCGTCGCCGGCACGCCCGCGCCCGACAGCCGGCTGCTGCAGGCGGCGCACCGCACCGGCCGGCTGGCTGTGGACCTGGTGAACGCCGACCGCAGGCCGTCGGCCTTCCTGACCAGGGGGTCGTTCCACAACGCGATCGTGGCCCTGGCCGCGATCGGCGGCTCCACGAACGCGGTCGTCCATCTCCTGGCGATCGCGGGCCGGCTGGGCGTCGAGCTGACCCTCGACGACTTCGACCGCGTCGGCTCGCGCGTACCGGTCCTGGTCGACCTGCAGCCGGCCGGCCGCTTCCTGATGGAGGACTTCCACCGCGCCGGCGGCCTGCTCGCCGTCCTGCGCGAGGTCCGCGACCTGCTGGACCACGACGCGCTGACCGTGACGGGCGAACCGCTGGTCCACTACCTCGACGAGGCGCCGATCTGGGACGGCGAGGTCATCCGCACCCGCGCCGAACCCCTGGTCGCCGAGGGCGGCATCGCCGTACTGCGCGGCAACCTCGCACCGGACGGAGCACTCGTCAAACCGGCCGCCGCCTCCCCGCACCTGCTGCGGCACCGGGGCCGGGCGGTCGTCTTCGACTCGATCGAGGACTTCCACGCCCGCATCGACGACCCCGACCTCGACGTCGACGCCGACTCCGTCCTGGTCCTGCGCGGCTGCGGGCCCAAGGGATATCCGGGCATGCCAGAGGTCGCGAACATGCCGCTGCCGAAGAAGCTCCTCGAACAGGGAGTGCGGGACATGGTGCGCGTCTGCGACGGCCGGATGAGCGGCACCGCGTACGGCACGGTCGTCCTGCACGTGGCCCCGGAGGCCGCGGCCGGCGGCCCGCTGGCCCTGGTGCGGACCGGCGACTTCATCGAGCTGGACGTCGCCGGCCGCCGTATCCACCTCGACGTCCCCGACGGCGAACTCGCCCGCCGAACTCCCGCCAAGGCCGCCGTCGCCGGCTTCGCCGACCCCGCACGCGGGTGGGAACGCCTCTACGTCGACCACGTCCTCCAGGCCGACACGGGAGCCGACCTGGACTTCCTGGTCGGCTCCAGCGGCTCGGCGGTGACCCGTGAGTCACACTGACGGCAGGCGGGCGACCCGTCAGACGTTGCGGCGGTACTGGCCACCGACCTCGAAGAAGGCGTCGGTGATCTGCTGCAGCGAGCAGACCCGGGCGGCCTCCATCAGGACGGCGAAGACGTTGTCGCCGCTGACCGCCGCGTCCTTGAGGGCGGCCAGGGCCGCGTGGGCCGGCTCCTGGTGGCGGCCCTGGAAGTCCAGGACACGCGCCAGCTGGGCGCGCTTCTCCTCCTCGGTGGCGCGGGCGAGTTCGACGGTCACGGGCTCGGCGGTGTCGGCGTGCGGGTTGCGGAAGGTGTTGACGCCGATCAGCGGCAGCGTGCCGTCGTGCTTGCGCTGCTCGTACAGCATCGACTCATCCTGGATACGGCCGCGCTGGTAGCCGGTCTCCATCGCGCCCAGCACGCCCCCGCGTTCGCTGATCCGCTCGAACTCCCGCAGCACCGCCTCCTCGACCAGGCCGGTCAGCTCGTCGATGACGAACGAACCCTGCAGCGGGTTCTCGTTCATCGCCAGGCCCCATTCCCGGTTGATGATCAGCTGGATGGCCAGGGCCCGCCGCACGGAGTCCTCGGTGGGGGTGGTGACGGCCTCGTCGTAGGCGTTGGTGTGCAGGCTGTTGCAGTTGTCGTAGATGGCGATGAGGGCCTGCAGGGTGGTGCGGATGTCGTTGAAGTCCATCTCCTGGGCGTGCAGGGACCGTCCGGAGGTCTGGACGTGGTACTTCAGCTTCTGGGAGCGGTCGTTCGCGCCGTACTTCTCCTTCATCGCCACCGCCCAGATGCGGCGGGCGACCCGGCCCAGGACCGAGTACTCCGGGTCCATGCCGTTGGAGAAGAAGAACGACAGGTTCGGGGCGAAGTCGTCGATGTGCATGCCGCGGGCCAGGTAGGCCTCGACGTAGGTGAAGCCGTTGGCCAGGGTGAAGGCGAGCTGGCTGATGGGGTTCGCCCCGGCTTCGGCGATGTGGTAGCCGGAGATGGACACCGAGTAGAAGTTGCGGACCTTGTTCTGGATGAACCACTCCTGGATGTCGGCCATCATCCGCAGACTGAACTCGGTGGAGAACAGACAGGTGTTCTGGCCCTGGTCCTCCTTGAGGATGTCGGCCTGCACGGTGCCGCGGACGGTGGCCAGCGCGTGCGCCCGCAACTCGGCCGCCTCCTCGGGCGAGGGGTCGCGGCCCTCGGTGGCACGGAACTTGTCGATCTGCTGGTCGATCGCGGTGTTGAGGAAGAAGGCCAGGATGGTCGGCGCGGGTCCGTTGATCGTCATGGACACCGAGGTCGTCGGCGCGACCAGGTCGAAGCCGTCGTACAGCGCCTTCATGTCCTCGAGGGTGGCCACGGAGACGCCGGAGGTGCCGACCTTGCCGTAGATGTCGGGGCGCTCGTCCGGGTCGCGGCCGTAGAGGGTGACGGAGTCGAAGGCCGTGGACAGGCGGGTTGCCGGCTGGCCCTCGGAGAGCAGCTTGAAGCGCCGGTTGGTGCGGAACGGGTCTCCCTCGCCGGCGAACATGCGGGCAGGGTCCTCGCCGTCGCGCTTGAAGGGGAACACGCCGGCGGTGAAGGGGAAGTGGCCGGGCAGGTTCTCCGCGCGCCAGAACCGCACCAGCTCGCCGTGGTCGGTGAAGCGGGGCAGGGCGACGCGCGGGATCCTGTTGCCGGACAGGGACTCGCGGGTCAGCTTGGTGCGGATCTCCTTGTCGCGCACCGTCACGACCTGCTCGTCGCCGGAGTACGAGGCCACGACCGCGGGCCAGCTCTCGATCTGCTGCGTGATCTCGTACGGCAGCCGCCGCCGCGCCTCCTTCAGCAGCGACCGTACGTCGTCGGCGTCCAGACCGGCGTCGACGAGCTCGGCCTCGACCGCCGCCAGGCGCTGCACGCGCCGTGCCGCCTCGGCCAGGCGCCCCGTCTCGGCATGGTAGGCGCGGAGGGTGCCGGTGATCTCGGCGAGGTAGCGGACCCGGTCCGCGGGGACGACCTGCCGGATGCCGGAGGAGTGCCGTACGTCGACCGGGGCCAGGGTGCCCTCGCCGAGCGGCAGCCCCTTCTGTGCCAGCAGGCCCTTCAGGTGCTGGTGCAGGGCGGTGACGCCGTCGTCGTTGAAGGTGGCCGCGGAGGTGCCGTACACCGGCATGTCCTCGGGCCGCCGTCCGAACGCCTCGCGGTTGCGCACCAGTTGGCGGCCGACGTCACGCAGCGCGTCCTTGGCGCCGCGCCGCTCGAACTTGTTGATCGCCACCACGTCGGCGAAGTCGAGCATGTCGATCTTCTCCAGCTGGGACGCGGCACCGAACTCCGGTGTCATCACGTAGAGCGAGGTGTCGACGAAGGGCACGATCGCCGCGTCGCCCTGGCCGATGCCCGGGGTCTCCACGATCACCAGGTCGAACCCGGCGGCCTTCACGACGTCGATGACGCCGGAGAGGTGCTCGGGCAGTTCGCGGCTGCCGCGGGTGGCCAGGCTGCGGAAGAAGACCCGGTTGCCGTCGAGGGAGTTCATCCTGATCCGGTCACCGAGCAGCGCGCCCCCGCCGCGGCGACGGGTCGGATCGACGGCGATCACCGCGATCCGCAGCTTGTCCTGCTGGTCGACCCGGAAGCGGCGCACCAACTCGTCGGTCAGGGACGACTTCCCGGAACCGCCGGTGCCGGTGATGCCGAGCACCGGCACCACCCGGGACGAGGCCGCCGCCCGCATCTGCCGTACGAAGTCCTCGGGGAGCCTGCCCAGTTCGGCACCGGTGACGGCACGGGCGATCGCGAACCGGTCCCCCGCCAGGACGGCGGCGGCATCGGCCGGCCTGTCGTCCCAGAGGTCGAAGTCGCAGTCCCGCACCACCGAGTTGACCATCCCGGCGAGCCCCATCCGCTGCCCGTCCTCCGGGGAGAAGATGGTGACCCCGCTCGCCCGCAGCCGGGCGATCTCCTCCGGGACGATGACCCCGCCACCGCCGCCCACCACCCGCACGTGCTCCGCCCCCTGCTCGCGCAGCGACCGGACCAGGTACTCGAAGTACTCGACGTGGCCGCCCTGGTAGGAGGAGACCGCCACCCCGTGCGCGTCCTCCTCCAGCGCCGCGTCGACGACCTCCCGCACGGAACGGTTGTGGCCGAGGTGGATGACCTCGGCGCCCTGGGACTGGAAGATCCGCCGCATGATGTTGATGGAGGCGTCATGCCCGTCGAACAGGGCCGATGCCGTGACCAGACGGACAGGATGCACGGGACGGTGCAGATCACTCATGCGCGGGGCCTTCCCAGGACTGGTCGCCGAACGGAACGCAGACTGAGGAAATAGTAGGACGTCCTAGTAAGTCGCCGGGGTGTGGCATGGTGTGAGGAGAACCACAGATACTCGGACGTCCTACTACCATCTTGCCCCTCATGAGAGCGTCGACGCTCCGTCTGGTCGCCGGTCAGGTGTGCTGCCGGGCGGTGACCGTGTGCGTGCCCGGGCCGAGTCCGCGGAGCGTGACACTTCCGTCGAGGAGGCGGACCCCGCGGTCCGACGCGCGCTGCCCGTCCCACACGGGACGCCCGTCGGCGTGCACCGTCAGGCGGGTGCCGTCCCCCGGCGGCACGACGTCGGCCCGGGTCCCCCGCGGGACCTCGACGTCGAGTCGGAACCTTGTCGCGGAGTTCTCCCAGGCGACCCTCAACGCGCCGTGGGGAGTGGGGAGTTGACCCTGCGCCCAGGCGACGTCGCCTGGATGCGGGCGCACCTGCCAGGTGGCGTACCCGGGGGACGTCGGCCTCGCGCCCAGCAGGTGATGGGTGAGCGCCGGCAGAACTCCCGTGGACCAGCCGTGCGCCATGCTGGTGTAGGCGTCCTCGTACAGTGAGCCGTTCGGCCCGATGCCCTCCCAGTTCGTGGTGCCGGGGTCGTGCTGGTCCATCCAGCCGTACGTGCGGCGGATCTGGTCGAGCGCGGAGTCGGCCCGCCCGGCGATGAAGCGGGCCACGATCTCCGGGTACGACGTGAAGGCGTAGACCCGCTGGGAGGCGCCGTCGAAGATCGTGTCGTTGTCCATGAAGGCGTTGCCGTACGGGCGCCGGGTTGTGGCGTCGAGGTGGGCGAGGGCAGATGCGGCCCGGTCGGCGTCGGCGACGCCCGTGGTGACGGCCATCGCGTTGCCGTCCTGGGCGTGCCGCACGGCGCCGCTGCCCGAGTCGAGGTACGCACCCGCGCTCGCGTCCCACAGCTGCGCGTTGATCGCGTCGCTCACCGCGTCGGCCCGGCGCGTCCAGCGTGCCGCGTCGGCCTGATGCCCCAGTATGCCGGCGAGGTGCGAGGCGTCCTTGAGAGCCTGGACGTAGAGGGTGTTGTAGTAGGTGACCCGTCCGGTGCGTCCCAGGAAGGCGTAGTCGCCGTAGCCGCCGGTGTTGTTGAGCCCCTTGCTGAGCAGTCCGGCCTCGTCGGTGACGCTCGGGTACCAGACGTCGAGGACCTTGAGCAGGTTCGGGTAGTAGCGGGTGGCGTAGGCGCGGTCCCCGGTGTAGAGCACGTAGTCCCAGCTGCAGGTCACCCACCACAGCGGATAGTCGAACAGCGGGAGGGTGTAGCCGGCGATGGAGGCCGGGGGGATCCAGCCGTCGGAGCGCTGGTGGTCGGCGAGGTCGGCGAGCACGTCGCGGGCGGCGGCCGCGGTGTCGTCATGGGTGAGGTACAGGGTTCTCGCCGAGACGGCCAGGTCACCCACGTAGGGGTCCCGGTCGCGTTTCGCCCCGTCGTGCAGGACGAGCCTGCCCTCCAGGGAGGGTGTCCAGGCGTTGCGCGGGTCGACGTCGTCCTGGCGGAAGGTGTCGGTGACCAGTTCGTTGGTGTAGGCCGCGCCGTACCAGTAGCGGTTGAGGTCGTCGTCGGAGCAGAGGAACCATCCGCGGTAGGTCGCGGGCGTTCCCACGTAGCCGGTGAAGTCCAGGCTGACGGAGTCGATCTCGACGGTTCCCCACGGCTGTGCGGCCGGAGCGTCGGTCGCCAGGGCGTCGAGGGTGACGCGCAGGTAGCGGAAGCCGTGCAGGCCGTCGGCGTAGACCTTGTCGCCTGTCTGGAAGCCCTTTCGGTCGGTCCAGTCCGCGCCCTTGGCCGGCACGGCGAACTGGTCGGTCCCCTGGCTCGCCACGCCGGACTGGTCGGCGCGGGTGAAGTCGGAGCGCCCGGTGAGGAACTGCCGCGTCTCGGAGAACGCCAGGCGCACTCCGGGCGAGTTGCCCGAGGCGGAGGTGAACCGGATGCGCGGATACCCGACGACGACCTTGCCGAAGTCGACCGTGACGCTCGGCGCCACCACGGGTTCGTCCGGCTCGGGCCACACCTCGTTGATCCGGGTGAAGGCGCCCCGGGAGGTGTCCTGGACCGCGGTGACGGTGATGCGCACCCTGGCCGTGGCCACGGTCGTACCGAAGGGCACCGCCCGCTGGATGACATCGTTGTCGGAGACCGTCGCGGCACGCTGCCAGGCATCGGCCACCCAGACGTCGACGGAGAAGTCGGTCGGTACGCCGTCGCTGTTGGAGATCACCGTGATGCCGGTCAGCTCCTGGACCTGGGGCGTGGTGATGGTCAGCGTGTCGGGAAAGGCGGCGATGGTGTCGTCGTTCCAGAACGTGTCGGGGTCGCCGTCGATGGCGTTGGCCGCGTCGTAGGTGCGCGGCCGTCCGTCGTTGCCGTTGTTGCCGGCGTGCGTCGACGACGCTTCGGCCAGGGTGCCTTGCGGCCAGCGGGGCGCGGGGGCCGGCTGCGGGCGCCGCAGCACCGTTCTGGCGCCGCCCGGTTTCAGCAGGGCTTCGGGTTTGCGGACGTCGCCGGTCGAGGCGAGGACGCGTTCGGGCCGTACGGTGCGGGAGGCCGGCCCCTGGACGTAGCGCTGCCAGCCGGTGCCGAGGCGCGGCGGGCCTGAGGCGGCGACCGCCGGGGCTGCCGTGCCGGGGCTCGCGGCGGCCGGGCCCGCGCCGAGCGGTCCGGCGGTCAGGACCACGGCTCCGGCTCCGGCGGCGGCGATGACCGTGCGGCGGCGCGGGCCGGGCTGTTCGAGGTTTTCCGGTGTGCGGCTGGACGTCATGGCACCTCGTCCCTCAAAGGTGATTGAAACGATTCAACTGATGGAGGCAGGGCGACGTTATCCCAAGTGCCGCACCGCGTACAGGGATTGCACACGGGCCCCGATTCCCGCAGGGCCGACGAGGACTTCCGACCGTGATACTAATACCGGTATAAGTATTGGGTCGCCGTAGCGAGGGACGAGACATGGTGGAGCTCAAGACCGACGCAGCACTGGACGCGATGCGGGAGGCGGGACGCGTGGTGGCCCGTGCGCTGGCCGCGGTCAAGGACGCGGCCGACGTGGGGGTGTCCCTGCGGGAGTTGGACGAAGCGGCCCGGGCGGTCCTGGACGAGTCCGGGGCCGGTTCCCCGTTCCTCGGATACCGGCCGGCCTTCGCACCGGTCGCGTTCCCGGCGGTGATCTGTACGTCCGTCAACGACGCGGTCTCCCACGGCATCCCCACGGACTACCGGCTGCGCGACGGCGACCTGGTCAGCATCGACTGCGGCGCCGAGCTGGACGGCTGGACGGGCGACGCGGCCATCTCCTTCACCGTCGGAACGCCACGCCCCGGCGACCTCGAGCTGATCGACGCCACCCAGCAGGCCCTCGACGCCGGTATCGCCGCCGCCCGGGTGGGCGGACGCGTCGGCGACATCTCCCACGCCATCGACACCGTGGCCGACAAGGCGGGCTGCGGCATGCCCGCCGACTTCGGCGGGCACGGCATCGGCCGCCGTATGCACGAGGACCCCCACGTCCCCAACCGCGGGCGCCCCGGCCGGGGATTCCCCCTCCGTCATGGCCTGGTCCTCGCCATCGAGCCCATGCTCATGGCGGGCGGCCGCAACGCCTACCGCACCGACATCGACGGCTGGACCCTGCGTACCACCGACGGCAGCAGGGCCGCCCACATCGAGCACACCGTGGCGATCACCGACCGGGGCCCCCGCATCCTGACCCTGCTCTGATCCCGTCCCCGTTGGTCACGGGATCTCCTGCTCGGCCCAGATGATCTTTCCGTCGGCCGTGTAGCGGGCTCCCCAGCGGTCCGTCAGCTGGGCCACCAGGAAGAGCCCGCGACCGCCCTCGTCCGTGCTGCGGGCGTGCCTGAGGCGGGGTGCCGTGCTGCTGGCGTCCGCGACCTCGCAGGTCAGGTGGGAGTCGCGGAGCAGTCGTAGGTGTATCGGCGGCTCGGCGTAACGGATCGCGTTGGTGACCAGTTCACTCACGACGAGTTCCGTGGTCAGGACCAGCTCCGCCAGCCCCCAGGCCTCCACCTGGCGGGTGGCCCGGGAGCGGAGGTCGGCGACGGCGGCCGGGTCCACGGGTACCTCCCAGGAGACGACGTGGTCGGCGCCGAGGGTGTGCGTCCGGGCCAGGAGCAGGGCGATGTCGTCGGACTGCGGTGCGGGGACGAGTCGCCGCACGGCGGAGGTGCACAGCGTGGGCAGGTCGCCGTCGGAGTGGGCGAGCACGTCGGCGAGGCGGGCCATGCCCCGTTCGATGTCACCGGCCGCGCCCCCGATGAGACCGTCCGTGTACAGGCCGATCAGGCTGTTCTCGGCGAGTTCGATCTCGGTGGCCTCGAACGCCATGGCGCCGAGTCCCAGCGGGGGTCCGGCCGGGGGTTCGGGGAAGGACACCTGGCCGTCGGGCGCGACCACGACAGGGGGCGGATGTCCCGCGCGCGCCATGCTGCAGCGGCCGGTGACGGGGTCGTAGACGGCGTACAGACAGGTCGCCCCGAGGAACGCGGCCGTGCTGCCGTGGGCCGCCCCCTCGGGGGTCCTCTCGGCGCTCAGTCGCAGCACGAGGTCGTCGAGGTGGGCCAGCAGTTCGTCCGGCGGCAGTTCCATGTCGGCCAGGGTCTGGACCGCGGTGCGCAGCCGGCCCATGGCCGCCGCCGCGGTGATGCCGTGTCCCACCACGTCGCCGATGACGAGACCGACGCGGGCCCCGGACAGCGGGATCACGTCGAACCAGTCACCGCCCACGCCGTCCGTGGCGTCCGCCGGCAGATAGGCCGAGGCCACGTCCAGCGCGGTCCCGCCGGTGAGGACCTGCGGGAGCAGACTGCGCTGCAGGGTGACGGCCGCCGTGTGTTCGCGGGTGTAGCGCCGTGCGTTGTCGACGCACAGCGCCGCCCGCGCGACCAGTTCCCGGGCCAGCAGCACGTCGTCGGACTGGAACGGGACGGGGTTGACGGACCGCATGAACGTGGTGATGCCGAGGGCCGTGTTCCGGGCCCGCATCGGCACGGAGATGAGGGAGTGCAGGCCGAACGTGCGGATGCGTTCCGCCCGCTCGGGGTGTTCGGTGAGCCAGTGTTCGTCGGACGGATCGAGGACGGGCAGCAGGATCGGCTCGCCGTCGATCAGCAGGTTCAGGTCGTGCGACGGCGGGAGGAAGCCGGGGCTCCCCCCGATCCGCACCACGGCCTCGGGACAGCCCTCGCGCACCGAACTCATCCCCGCGCGCCGCAGTGCCGACTGGGCGGGCGCGGGCCCGGCGTCCGTCAGCCACGCCCCGTGCCCCTCGGTGCTCAGGACGGGCTCCAGGAGGTCGACGACGACGAAGTCGGCGAAGCGGGGGACGGCGAAGTCGGCGAGTTCCTGCGCCGTCCGCATCACGTCCAGGGTGGTGCCGACGCGGGTACCGGCCTCGTTGACCAGCGTCAGGAGCCGGCGCGCGGTCCAGCGCTCAGTTACGTCCTGCACCATGTAGCAGACCCCGGTCACGGAGTCGCCGGCGTCCACCAACGGGAAGAAGGACGTGGAGTAGGCGCGCTGGCGGTGTGGGTCCGCCCAGCTCCAGCCGACGTACTCGTAGTCGGTGACCGGCTCCCCGGTCTTCAGGACCTTGCGCATCAGCCCTTCGAGGGTGGCCCCCTGCAGCCCAGGCAGCAGCTCGCTCAGCCGGCGCCCCAGCCGCTGTTCGCGGGGCACACCGCCGAATCGTTCCAGCGTGTCGTTGAGCCACACATAGCGCAGCTGGAGGTCCATGACCGCCATGCCGACGGGCGAGCGGGTCAGGAACCCGTCGAGCACCGACTGGCCGATCGTCCACTGCTGCCGCCGCTCCCGCGCCGAGAGCAGGAAGCACTCGTCGGCACCGATCCGGAAGGACGCCGAGACCCTGAGGTCGACGTCAAGGACGCGGCCGTCGCGGTGCCGGAGCGGGACGAGGCCGTTCCATCCCATGCCGGCGCGGCACCGCTGGGCCACGCCGGCCACCCGTGCCGGGTCCCTCGGGATCGCCAGCAGGCGGGCGGCGGAGGCGCCGACCATCTCGGCGGCCGGGTAACCGAGCAGGTCCTCGGCACTGCGGGTCCAGCCGAGGACCAGGCCGTGCGCCGAGAGTACCGCCGCCGCGTCGCTCGACGCGTCGAGGAGATCGCGCGGTTCCGCGGGCGTGGGCCCTCCGGGCCCTTCTCGCGCTGGATCCATGGATTCCATCCGGGTGCCGTTCTGTACACCCCCATGTTCCTGCTTGTCCGCCGGATGCGCACCGGCCCGCCCGACCGGGCCGGCCGGGCGCCCTCCGCTTCCGCCCCTGCCGCAGCGGAGGGAGCATGGAAGGACCGCCGGCCAGAACCCGGGTTGCGCGACGACGCCGACGGGGTCGCCGAGTCCCGCGGAACGGTGGAGGTGCTCCGGGATGACAGCCGAATCCTTCCCGTCCGAGGGTGAGGCGCGCGGCGTCGAAACGCCCCCGCCCACCGGGCTGCTGGACCTCCTGAGCGTGGCCGCGACGGTCCTCGACGCCGACGGCCGCATCGTGTTCTGGACCCCGCAGGCCGAGGAACTGTTCGGATACTCCGCGCAGGAGGCACTCGGCAGCTACGCGGCCCGGCTGTTCATCCACCCCGAGCATATGAAGTCGGTGGTCAGACTCTTCACCGAGGTGCTGGAGACGGGCCGCAGCTGGGCCGGCGCCTTCCCCGTCCGGCACAAGGACGGCAGCACGCGGCTGATGGAGTTCCGCAACATGCGGCTGCAGGACGACCTCGGGGACCTCTACGCCCTCGGCATCGTCGCCGACCACAACCTGCTCCAGCGGGTGGAGACCGATCTGGCCCTGTGCGAGCGGCTGATCGACCAGTCCCCGATCGGTCTGGCCCTGCTCGACTCCGACCTGCGGTACCTGCTGGTCAACCCGGCGCTGGAGCGCATCGACGGCATCCCCGCCGAGGACCATGTGGGCCGGGGCCTGCGGGAGACCCTGCCGCTGCCCGATGTGGACACCATCGAGTCCGCGCTGCGGCAGGTGCTCACCACCGGCACTCCGCTGCTCGACCAGTACCACGTGGGCCGTCCGCGGACCGACCCCGACCACGAGCACGCCTGGTCGCTGTCCTTCTACCGCCTCGAGGACTCCGGCGGCCGGGTGCTGGGTGCCGCCACGTCCGTCGTCGACGTCACCGAACGGCACCGCGCGGCCGCCGAGGCCGACCGGGCCCGGCGCCGGCTCGCCCTCATCGCCGACGCCTCGGTCCACGTCGGAACCACGCTCGAAGTGGAGCAGACCGCGCGGGAGCTGGCCGAGATCGCCGTGCCGCAACTGGCCGACGTGGTCGCCGTGGACGTCCTCGACTCGGCGCTGGCCTGCCGCCGCTCCCGCAGACCGGACGACGGCCCGGAGCTCTTCCGTGCCCTCGCCCTCAAGGCGGCCCACCCGACCGTGGCCCTGCGGGCCGCCGACCCGCCCGGTGGGCTCGCGGCCTACGAGGGGGACCGGCTGGTGACGTTGTGCGTCCACAGCGGCCGGCCGGTGCTGGTGCGCCACGTCGGCGAGCGGGACCTGCCGCGCATCGCCCGGGACGCCGAGGCCGGTTCGCTGCTCGCCCGGGCGGGCGTCCACTCGTATCTGGCCGTACCGCTGATCGCGCACGGCGAGGTACTCGGCGCACTCGACCTCAAGCGCACCCGCAATCCGCTGCCGTTCGACGAGGACGACGTCGTGCTCGCCGCCGAGCTGGCCGGGCGGGCGGCCGTGGCCATCGACAACGCCCGCTGGTTCCAGAGCGTGCGCAACACCTCGCTCACCCTGCAGCGCAGCCTGCTGCCCGACCATCCGCCCCGGCACGCGGGGCTGGAGCTCGCCTCCCGCTACCAGCCCGCCCAGGCCACCAGTGAGGTCGGCGGCGACTGGTACGACGTCATCCCGCTCAGCGACGACAAGACCGCCCTGGTCGTCGGCGACGTCATGGGCAACGGCATCGACGCCGCCGCCACGATGGGCCGGCTGCGCACCGCCACCTGCGCCTACGCCGACCTGGACCTCGAACCCGGCGCCGTACTGCGCCATCTCGACAAGATCACCTGCGATCTGGAGCACTACATCGTCACCTGCCTCTACGTCGTGTACGACCCCGGCACCCGGCAGTGCCAGATCGCCAACGCCGGACACATGCCGCCCGCGCTGGCCGGCCCCGGCCACGCCCCCGAGCTGATCGACCTGCCCTCCGGCGCCCCGCTCGGCGTCGGCGGCGTCACCTTCGAGACCACCACGGCGCGGCTCGATCCGGGCGACCTCCTCGTCCTCTACACCGACGGCCTCGTCGAAACCCGGCACCACTCCATCGACGACCGCCTGGCCACCCTGCTCGGCTTCCTCGACGAACCGCACCGGCCCCTGGAGGAGACCTGCGACCTCCTCCTGTACGGACTGCGCCACCCCGACGACTACGACGACGTCGCCCTCCTTGTCGCGCGGGCTCAGTAGCACGAGGACGCCAAAGCACCGCGGCCGTCGGCCAGTTGACAACCCGACAGCGCACCGCCTGCTACGCGAACGCCGCCAGTCCGAAGCTCGCGGGCATCCTCCTGAACCTCACCCCGTAGGGTAGGCGAGGTTCAAGGTTTACCAAAGAGATGTCAAAGTCGGAGGGGGTCGGCCGTGGGTGCGCCACGCCTCAGCAGTACGCCGTTGCCAGGGATCGGGGTCCGTTACGACCTCACCACGCGCGAGCAGCGCCGCTTGTCGGTGGTGGCGCACCGGGACGGAACGCGCACGGTGAACGCCTACCGTTCCGACGACCCGGACGCGTGCGCGCTGTCGGTGCGGCTGACCGCGGCCGAGACGGAGGCGCTCATCGACGCGATGAAGCCGGCGCACCACAGCCCGAACCTGCTGTCCACGACCGAACTGGGCCTGGTGGCCGAGCGGATCGCGCTGTCGACGCTCTCCTACTGGAACGGCCGGCTGCTGGGCGAGACCCGGATGCGCACCGAGACCGGCGCGTCCATCGTGGCCGTGCTGCGGCGGGCTGAGGCGATCCCCTCGCCGACGCCCGGCTTCCGGCTGGCCGGCGGCGACACGCTGATCGTGATCGGTACCCGCGAGGGCGTCGAGGCCGCTGCCGGCATACTCGGGCGGGAGTGAGCCGCATGCATTCCTCCGCACGCTTCCTGATCGAGTTCGGCGGCATCATCCTCGCCCTGGGACTGCTGGGCCGCTTCGCCGCACGCTTCCGGTTCTCCCCGATCCCGCTCTACCTGCTGGCCGGGCTCGCCTTCGGCGAGGGCGGGCTGCTGCCGCTGGGCGCCAGCGAGGAGTTCGTCGCCATCGGCGCCGAGATCGGCGTGATCCTGCTGTTGCTCATGCTCGGTCTGGAGTACACGGCCAGCGATCTCGTCTCCAACCTCAAGACCCAGTACCCGGCCGGCCTCGTCGACGCCGCACTCAACGCCCTGCCGGGCGCGGCCATGGCGCTGCTGCTGGGCTGGGGCCCGGTCGCGGCCGTCGTACTGGCGGGCGTGACGTGGATATCGTCGTCCGGGGTGATCGCCAAGGTCCTCGGCGACCTGGGCCGGCTGGGCAACCGCGAGACGCCGGTCATCCTCAGCATCCTGGTGCTGGAGGACCTCTCGATGGCGGTCTACCTGCCGATCGTCACCGCGCTGCTGGCGGGCGCCGGGATCGCGGCCGGGAGTCTCACGCTGGGGGTCGCCCTCGGGGTGGCGGGAGTCGTCCTCGTCGTCGCGGTGCGCTACGGGCGGCACATCTCCCGTTTCGTCTCCAACGACGACCCGGAGAAACTCCTCCTGGTCGTGCTCGGGCTGACCCTCGTGGTCGCCGGTCTCGCCCAGCAACTGCAGGTGTCCGCCGCCGTGGGCGCCTTCCTGGTCGGCATCGCCCTGTCCGGTGAGGTCGCCGAGGGCGCGCACAACCTGCTGGCGCCGCTGCGCGATCTGTTCGCCGCCGTCTTCTTCGTCTTCTTCGGCCTGCACACCGACCCGGCCAGCATCCCGCCGGTCCTGCTGCCGGCGCTCGCCCTGGCCGTCGTCACGGCCGCGACGAAGATCGCCACCGGTTGCTGGGCGGCGCGCCGGGCCGGAATCTCCGCCAAGGGCCGTTGGCGCGCGGGCGGCACGCTGGTCGCGCGGGGTGAGTTCTCCATCGTCATCGCCGGGCTCGCCGTCACCGCCGGCATCGAGCCCTCGCTCGGCCCGCTGGCCACGGCGTACGTGCTGATCCTGGTCGTCCTGGGTCCGCTCACCGCCCGCTACACCGAGCCCATCGCCCTGTCGCTCACACGACGGCTGCGCACGCCTTCCGGGCCGCAGGAGGCGCCGGCCGAGGCCGAGACCGCGGTTCTCGAACCGCACGAAGCGGGGCGGCCCTGACCGTCGTCGGCCGAGGGGCGGGCCCGCCACCACGTCCGGACTCAGCTGGTGAAGCCGATGTGGACGTGGTCGTGGTGGGTGTCGTCGCTGAAGAACTGGTTGGCGGTGGCACCGCCGGACAGTTGGAGGGGGCCGCCGACGTTGTAGGAGCCGGCCGCCGCCGCGTCCCGCATGAAGCGTTCGATGAGGTTGCGGGAGGTGGCCGGGTCGACCACCGCGTGTCCGTCGATCTGCCAGACGTCGAAGGCCCGCCCGAGCGGATGGTCGCTGGGGCGGCTGGTGCCGAAGACGTCGAGCGGATGGCCGGAGCGGACGACGCTGACGTACATGCGGTACGTGCCCGCCAGACGCAGCATCGCGCCGAGGACGCTGTCGTGGATGTGTCCGCTGCGCAGGTCGGCCTGTGCGGCGGGCGGCAACTGGATGCGGGAGTCGGACAGGACGGTGCGGACCCGGCTCGGCAGCGGTGACACGGCCGCTCCGGGCTCGGCCGGGTGCAGGGCGGTGACCGTCCAGCCGGAGGCGGCCCGGACCAGCCGTACGTCGACCGTCGTACCGCCCGCGCTCACCGTGCCGCCGCGGCGGGTCCACTGACGGCAGACGACGAGCACGCTGGCGGAGTCGCTGAGGATGCCGCCGTACTGGGCGTCGACCACCTGCAGGGCGGCCGCGTCCGCGGCCGGCAGCAGCGGGCCGGCCTCACCGACGAGGGCGGTGGGCTGGCGGAGCGCGGCCACCCGGGTCCGGGCCGCGGCCGCGCCGCCCTTGCCGTCGGGCCAGGCCCCGATCGCCTCGACGAGTTGGACGGCACGGAGCTTGGCGGCCGGGGTGACCTCGGCGGACGTCGGCCGCCACGGCGTCGTGCGCGGCAGCGCCGCGGCCTGCGGGGTGAGGGACGTCGGCGACGCCGAACCCGACGGGTCGGCGACCGACGGCGACGACGGGGACGTGTGCGCGGAGCCGCTGCCGCAGCCGGCCGCCCCGAGAAAGGTGCCCGTCGCTCCCAGCAGCACGGCGCGGCGGGACGGTTGCCTGGGCTTGCTGGTCATACCTCCCAGTGTCCGCCGAACGCGCGCCGTGCGCCGCACGCCACGGCACCGTTGCCCGACTCTGGGCCGTTGCGGGTGGCTTCGTACTCATGTACTTGCCAATGACTTGACGATCCGTTTCCTGGACGTTCAACGCAGGGCCCTGGCCCGGACTGTGTGCCGTCCCTAGGTTTCCTTGGGGTTGGGGAAGAGGGGACCAGAGGGGACTATGGACACACTGCCGGCGGTCCGGGCGCGTGGGATCAGCAAGTGTTTCGGCGAGGTCGTGGCACTCGACGGCGTCGACCTCGATGTGACGCAGGGTCAGATCCACGGTCTGGTAGGGCCGAACGGGGCCGGCAAGACGACACTGCTCGGGCTTCTGCTGGGTCTGGCCGTCGCCGACAGCGGCCGGCTCGAGATGCTCGGGACGCCCATCGAGCGGGCGCTCGCCGTTCCCGACGGCGTCGCCGGCTTCGTGGACGGACCCGGGCTCTACCCCTCCCTCACCGCCCGGCAGAACCTTCTCGCGCTGGCCCGGCTGCGCGGCCAGGACGCACGCACCGCGGGCGTCGACGAGGTGCTCGACCAGGTCGGGCTCACCGGCGTCGCCGACGACAAGGCCCGCGGCTTCTCCCTCGGCATGCGGCAGCGACTCGGGCTCGCCGCCGCCCTGCTCACCAAGCCCCGGCTGCTCGTGCTCGACGAACCCTCCAACGGCCTCGACCCGTCCGGCAAGAGACATGTGCACGGTGTCCTCACCCGGCTCGCCGCGGGCGGCACCAGCGTCGTGCTGTCCAGCCACCGGATGGACGACCTCGAGGCCCTGTGCTCCGAGGTGACCATCCTCGCCACCGGCCGGGTCGTCTTCTCCGGTCCACTCGGCAAACTGGCCGCCGAGAACCGCGAACTCGACTACCGGCTGCGCACCTCCGACCCGCGGGCCGCGCGTCTGCTGGCCGCCGACACGGACGGGATCCGGATCGTCGAGGACACCGGGACGCGGCAGGACGCCGAGGTGCTCGTGGTCCGCGCGCTGGTATCCGCTCTCGACGAACTGGTCGCGAAGACCGTGCGGGCCGGTGTCGCGGTGCGCGAACTCGCGCCGGTGATCTCGCCGTTGGAGGCCGCCTTCCTCGCCCTCACCGAGCACCAGGAGGACGGCCGATGACCGTCGCCGTCGCCGATGACAGCGTTGCCATCGCCCGCCGCGTCCCGCTCTCGCGCGGCTACCGCTTCGAGTTGGTGAAGCTGCTCTCCCAGTGGCGGATCCGGCTGCTGGTCCTCGCCTGCTGGATCGCGCCCGCGCTGTTCGTGGCCGGGGTGAGCCGGCAGAGCACCCTGCCGTCCGACACGCTCTTCGGCCGCTGGATGCACGCCACCGGGTGGGCCGGGCCCCTGGTCGTCCTCGGTTTCGCCGGCACTTGGGCGCTGCCGCTGCTGACCTCGGTCGTCGCCGGCGACGTGTTCGCCGCCGAGGACCGGCTCGGCACCTGGCGCCACCTGCTGGTGGCGGTCCGCTCGCCACGGCGGATCTTCCTCGCGAAGTCGCTGGCCAGTCTCACCGTCATCCTGCTGCTGGTGGCCGGTCTCGCCTTCTCCGGCGTCGCCGGCGGGCTGGCGTCGGTCGGCGACCAGCCGCTGGTCGGCCTCGACGGCCACCTGCTGACGGCGTCGGACGCGGCGGGCCGGGTCCTGCTCGCCTGGACCGCCGCCCTCGCCCCGACCATGGCACTCGCCGCACTCGGTCTGCTCGGGTCGATCGCGCTGGGCCGCTCCCCGATGGGGCTGCTGCTGCCCCCGCTCGTCGCGCTCGGGATGCAGGTCGCCCAGATGCTGCCCCTGCCGGTCGCCGTACGCCTCGCGCTGCCCGGTTACGCCTTCGTCTCCTGGAACGGCCTGTTCACCGCTCCCGCGCAGCTCGGCCCGCTCCTGATCGGCGTCACGGTGAGCCTGGTGTGGGCCGTGCTCGCGACGACGCTGGCGTATCTGCTGTTCGTACGGCGTGACTTCACCAACGCGGCCTACGACGGCGCCGGGCGCCGCGCGATCACCCTCGGGCTGCTGCCGATGGCCGCGCTGACCGTCCTCACCGTGGCGACGGTCGCCGCGGCCACCCCGTCCATGGGCTCGGGCATCCAACAGGGCAAGGTCCAGCGGTCGGTGGCGACGGCCTTCGCGCACCTCTACCGCCTGCAGACCCGCGAGCTGCACCGCCCCGCCGTCACCGAGGCGCAACTGCGGGCGACGGCGGCGTGCACCAAGAGCGACGGCCAGGGCGCTCAAGAAGGCGCGGGCAACGACTGGCGCTGCGTGGTGACCTGGCATCTCCCCGACGTCGCGGTGGCCGGAACGGCCGTCTACCAGCTCGACGTCGCCTCGGACGGGCGGTTCGTGGCCGACGGCGACGGACCCAAGGAGGTCAACGGCTACTTCCTGGTCCGTACCCCCACCGGGGACGCCCCGAACCCCCTATGGCAGTTCGACGGCGCCGTCGAGCTGCTCGACACCACCGCGAAGGGATGATTCCGTGCAGGTAACACGGCAGCGCCGGATCGACGAGCAGGAGCAGTTCCGCCTTTTCGGCAGACGCGTCGGCCGCCGCACCACCCTGGTGGCGGCGGGGATCGCCGTCGCCCTCGGCGTCACGGGCACCGCTGTCGCCCAGACGTGGCAGTTCGGCACCCAGCAGGTCGCCCAGACCACCGCCAACGGCCAGGTCATATCCAGCGACCAGTACATCAAGCCGTACGGCAGCCGCACCGTCGTCAACGACGGCAAGATCATGTCGTCCACGGTCAGCCCCGACGGCACCCACCTCGCGGCCGCGGTCGC
Organism: Streptomyces sp. NPDC101152; assembly: GCF_044768275.1. Lineage (NCBI taxonomy): Bacteria > Bacillati > Actinomycetota > Actinomycetes > Kitasatosporales > Streptomycetaceae > Streptomyces > Streptomyces sp. NPDC101152. Next base: position 37,459 of record NZ_JBIWPO010000049.1, read on the forward strand.
CGACGGCGACGCTTCCCTGGTGGTGCTGGACCTCGCGACCGGCCAGGTGAAGCAGAAGGTCGGCACGGGCGCCGCGGACGACCTGCGGATCAAGACCGGTTCCGTCGGCCAGGAAGGCCCGACGTACTCGCCCGACGGCACCCAGTTGTGGCTGGGCCAGGCCGACGGCTACACCAAGTTCACCGTCGACGCGGACGGCACCCTCGCCAACCCGCAGACCGTCTCCATCCCGGCCGACGGCACCAAGCAGGCGCTGGTGGGCGCGGCCGTCTTCTCGGCCGACGGCTCCACCGTGTACTCCGCGGTCAACGGCCAGAACCGGGTCGTCGCCATCGACGCGGCCAGCGGAACCATCACGCAGAGCTGGGCCGTCGGCAACGCCCCCCGCGGCCTCGCCCTGGTCGGCGGCAAGCTCTACGTGAGCAACGAGGGCGGGCGGCCCGCCCGGGTCGGCGACACCACGATGAACTCCTACGGCACCGACGTGCCGGCCAACCCCGACACCGGCGCCGCCGCCACCGGCACCGTCAGCGTCATCGACACGGCCGACCCGTCCGCCGCCGTCGGCAGCATCGACGTCGGTCTGCACCCGACCTCGGTGTACGCCGGTAAGGGCGCGGTGTTCGTCACCAACACCGCCGACAACAGCGTCTCGGTCATCAGCACGGCCAAGAACAAGGTCGTCCAGACCATCGCCACCCAGCCCTGGCCCGAGGCCTCGGTCGGCTACGAGCCCAACGCGGTGACGCTCACCGACGACGGCCGCCTGCTGGTGACGCTCGGCCGCGCCAACGCCGTCGCCGTCTACCGCTACACCTCCCCGCAGCAGCCGGCCCGCTACGTCGGCCTGCTCCCCACGGACTACTTCCCCTCGGAGATCACCACCGTCGGAAAGAAGGTGGTCGTCTCCAACACGCGCGGTATCGACGCGCGTCGCCCCAGCACCAGCGCCGGCCACAACACCCACGACACCACGTCGAGCCTGACGCAGTTCACGCTGCCGGACGACAAGGTCGTCCGCTCCCAGACGGCCAAGGTCTTCCGGCAGAACGGCTGGACGCCCGGCTCCCTGGTGACGGCCAGGGGCAAGGGCCATGCGCTGCCGCTGCCGGTCCCGCTGCGGCTCGGCGACTCCTCGACGATCAAGCACGTCTTCCTGCTGGTCAAGGAGAACCGCACCTACGACCAGGTCTACGGCGACCTGCCGCAGGGCAACGGCGACTCGACGCTGACCACCTTCGGCGCGAACGTGACGCCCAACCAGCACGCCCTCGCCGAGCAGTTCGGGCTCTACGACAACTTCTACGACGTCGGTACGAACTCCGCCGAGGGCCACAACTGGCTGATGCAGTCGGACAACCCGGAGTACACCGAGTCCTCCGCCGGTGAGTACACGCGCAGTTACGACACCGAGGACGACGTCCTCGGCCACCAGAAGTCCGGCTTCATCTGGACCGGCGCCCAGGCCGCCGGGAAGTCCGTGAAGGACTTCGGCGAGTTCCAGTCGATCGAGTCCAAGCCGGCCGGCGCGACCTGGCAGAACCTGTACTGCGACAGCAAGAACATGGCCGCGACCGGGGCACAGACCGCCTACCCCATCAAGACGGGCTCGGCGATCCCCTCCCTCAACAAGGTGTCCGTCCAGGGCTTCCCGCTGTTCGACCTCAATGTCCCGGACATCTACAAGGAACAGATCTGGAAGCAGGACTTCGAGAAGAACGGTCCGGCGAACCTGAACATGTTCTGGTTCTCCAACGACCACACCGGCGGTCCGGCGAACGCGTCCGCCGAGGTCGCCGACAACGACCTCGCGGTCGGCCGGATGGTCGACGAGATATCCCACAGCAAGTACTGGAAGGACTCGGCGATCTTCGTCGCCGAGGACGACTCCCAGAACGGTCTCGACCACGTCGACGGCCACCGTGCCCCGGTGCAGGTCATCAGCCCCTACGCCCAGCACGGCAGGGTCGACAGCCACTACTACTCGCAGATCACGATGGTCCGCACCATCGAGCAGATCCTCGGCATCCACCCGATGAACCAGCTCGACAGCGCGGCCACCCCGATGTACGGAGCGTTCAGCCTCAAGCCGGACGACACGCCGTTCACGGCGGTGCCCAACCGGACCTCGCTGACCCTCGGTGTGAGCCCGCAGCCCTCCTGCGGTTCGGACACCCCTGCGCCGCAGGACTCCAAGGCGGCGGCCGCGCCGACGTCGGCGGCGGTGCCGCAGGCCGCGCAGGGCCTCGCGGCCCAGTGGAAGGCCTGGGCCACGCACCAGCGGCTGACCGGCCCGAACGCCGTGCCCGACTACGCCAACGCCGAGCAGATGAACCGCTACACCTGGTACCAGACGCACGACTGGACCAAGCCGTACCCCGGAGACAAGAAGGTCTACACGCCGAACGCCGTACCCGGTGCCTACCTTCCCTCGTCGGAGTCCGACGGCTGACCCGGCCGGACCACCGCGCGGCCCCCTGGCCCGGCAGCCTGCCGTCCAGGGGGCCGTCCCGTGTGCCACCCCGTGCTCAGCCGCGCGACTCCAGGATCACCGCGACGCACACGATCATGGCGAGGGTGACGAGGACCATCGCGATGAGCGTGCCGCGCAGCCAGCGCCGGATCCGCACCTGGTGCTGTGCCTCGACCACGTGGATGCGGTCCGCGATGTGATCGGTGACCATGCGGGCGACGTACTCCTGCTCGTCGAGGTACCACTGCTCGATGTCGCGCCGCTGCTCCGGCGTCAGCCCCTCGGTCCGGGCGGTGAACCCCGCCACCCGCCGACGTGCCGCTCCCACATGGGCCTCCCGGTACAGGAAGCCCTCGATGTCGCTCAGGCCGCGGGCGGCCTCCTCACGTGCGTCCATGGCGTACCCCCGATGGAAACGTGAACTCCGCATGATCATGAATATCGCCGACTTCCTGCCCTGTACTTACCCCCGCCGACGGAATGAACTCAGTCGTAGAACGTTGAACCAAGCATGAAGAAGATCGGGTTTCTGTCCTTCGGGCACTGGACGCCCTCGCCGCACTCGCAGACGCGGACCGCCGCCGACTCCCTCCTCCAGGCGATCGACCTGGCGGTGGCGGCGGAGGAGCTGGGAGCCGACGGCGCGTACTTCCGCGTCCACCACTTCGCCCGGCAGCACGCCTCGCCGTTTCCGCTGCTCGCGGCCATCGGCGCACGCACCAGCCGGATCGAGATCGGTACCGGTGTCATCGACATGCGCTACGAGAACCCCATGTACATGGCCGAGGACGCGGGCGCCGCGGACCTGATCTCGGGCGGGCGTCTCCAGCTCGGGATCAGCCGGGGCTCACCGGAGCAGGTCATCGACGGCTGGCGGCACTTCGGCTACCGGCCCCCGCAGGACGGGTCCGACGCCGACATGGCCCGTGCGCACACCGAGGTGCTCCTCGAGATGCTCACCGGGAAAGGGTTCGCGCAGCCCAACCCCAACCCGATGTTCGCCAACCCGCCGGGGCTGCTGCGCCTCGAACCGCACTCCGAGGGGCTGCGGAAGCGTATCTGGTGGGGGGCCGGCTCCGACGCGACGGCGGTGTGGGCGGCGGAGCTCGGCATGAACCTGCAGAGCTCGACGCTCAAGTTCGACGAGAGCGGCGAGCCGCTGCACGTCCAGCAGCGCAAGCAGATCGAGGCCTACCGCGAGGCCTGGCGCGCCGCGGGCCACGAGCGCGAGCCCAGGGTGTCGGTCAGCCGCAGCGTCTTCGCGCTCGTCGACGACCGGGACCGTGCCTACTTCGGCCGGGAACGCGACTCCAAGGACCACATCGGTCATATCGACGGAGACAACCGCGCCGTCTTCGGCCGCACGTACGCCGCCGAACCCGACGTCCTCGTCAAGCAACTCGCCGAGGACGAGGCCGTCGCGGCGGCCGACACCCTGCTGCTCACCGTCCCGAACCAGCTCGGCGTCGACTACAACGCCCATGTCCTCGAGAGCATCCTCACGCACGTGGCCCCGGAGCTCGGCTGGCGCTGACATCCCGCCGGAGCCCGGGAAACGGTCGGACCTCGCGTGACCGCGCCTGGTCCGGCCGTCTCGTCGCCCCGGTCACGGCAGGACCGTCGGGCCTCCGTCTGCCGAGCGGCCCCGGTTCGGCGGCGGTGCCGTCGAGGCGCGGACGACGAGTTCGACCGGCGGCTCACTCGCCGGTGCCGGTTCCGCGTCCGGTTTCTCGATGGCCTGGAGGAGCAGTCGCAGCCCGTCGCGGGCCACGGCGTCGAACGGCTGCCGCACGGTGGTCAGCGGGGGTGTGACGTAGGCGGAGACGGGGATGTCGTCGAAGCCGACGACACTCACGTCCTCCGGTACGCGCAGGCCGGCTTCCGTCAGTGCGCGGATCAGGCCGATGGCCATGTCGTCGTTGGCGGCGAAGACCGCGGTGACGTCACTGGAGAAGGCGAGTTCGCGGCCGGCCGCGTAGCCGGAGGCTGCCGACCAGTCGCCGGTGAGGACGGGCGGGTGGGCGATGCCGCGTGCCGTCAGTGCCGCTTCCCAGCCCGCGCGGCGGTCCCTGGCGGCGAACCAGCGGTGTGGGCCCGCGAGGTGATGGACCGTCACATGCCCGAGGTCCAGCAGATGTTCGGTGGCGGCCCTGGCCAGCGAGTCCGCGCCGGCCCCCGCCGCCACCGTCCGGGGGCCGCCGAACTGCAGGGGCGCGCCCAGCACGAGGACCGGGACGTCCACGCTCAGCGAGACCGGTCCCTCGTCGATCGGCTCGGACACGACGATGCCGTCCACTCCCTGCTCCAGCAGCGACTCGACGGCTCCGGCGACCCCGCCCGGGTCGCCCTCCAGCGTGTTGACCACCCGGAGCGCGTAGCCCGCGTCCCGGGCGGCCCGCTCGATGCCGATGACCAGCGAGGCGGGTCCGTACAGCGCTGTCCCGAGCGCGACGACGCCGATGGAGCGGGTGCGGCCCGAGGCGAGCGTCCGGGCCGCACTGTTGAGCCGGTAGCCGAGTTCCTCGGCGGCTTCCAGGACCCGCCGGCGGACCTCGGCGGACACGTACTGCTCCGAGTTGAAGACCCGGGAGACGGTCTTCTGCGAGACCCCGGCGAGCCGGGCCACGTCCATACCGGTCGGCGTGGCGGGACCACCGCCCCGCGCTGCTCCTCGCACCATCGCGTCTCCCCGTGTCCGGCAGCCGATATTAGCCGGTCACCCGCCTGACTACGCCGTCATGACGGTGCTCACGGGCTCGGCCGACGCCCGCCGCTCAGTCGCCGTCCGGGAACTCGCCCGCGAACGCGGCGGCCATGCGCAGCCACGGCTCCGCCTCCTTCGCGCGGCCCTGGCGTTGCAGGGTGCGCCCGAGCATCAGGTGAGCGTAGTGCTCCACCGGGTCCCGCTCGACGATCACCCGCAACTGTTCCTCGGCACGGCGCAGTTGGGCGGAGTGGTAGTAGGCGCGGGCGAGCAGCAGGCGCGGCCCGGTCTGTTCCGGCGCCTCCTCGACCACGGCCGCGAGCAGCGGTGCCGCGCCGATGTAGTCCCGGGCCTCGAACAGCAGCCGGGCCCGCTCCCAGCGTTCCGTCGTGGTCTCCTCGTGCGGCACGCCGGCGCCGTTGTCGAACAGGTGCAGGGCGCTGGCCCACCGGTCCGGCGCCACTCCGTCGGAGGCGAGGTACCCGTGGAATTCGTCCGTCATCGTGTTCCTCCGTTCCCGGTTGACGCCGCCACCCGCCATGACGTTGACGCATCAACTATGCCTCCGCAACGCCATCTCACCGGCGGCTATTCCACGGGGCGCGGGCCGGTGCCGCCGTCAGCCGCGCGGAGGGTTGCGCCGCGGGGTGATGACCGCGTTCGGCAGGGCCGGTGCGGGCAGCCGGCCACCCGGGAAGCCCTCGATGACACCGAAACGGTCGGAGGAGGCCTCCCAGGCCTCGCGGGCCTTGACGATGTCGTCGTGGCTGCGGCCGATGAAGTTCCACCACATGACGATCTCCTCCTCGAAGGGAGGGCCGCCGAGCAGCACGGTGCGCGCCGGGGCGTCCGACTCGTTGGCCAGGGTCAGGTTGCCGGCGCCGCGGGGGACGTAGCCGAGTTCGGCCGGGCGCAGCAGGGTGTCGGCCAGCCGGACGTCGCCGCTGTCCACGAGGAGGCCGTGCTCGAAGGCGGGGTCCACGGAGAAGGTGACCTCCCCGCGGGCTTCGACGGTGATCTCCGCGCCGAGCAGGGGGGTGAACGACCGCACCGGGGAGGTGCTGCCGGCGAGCGAGCCCAAGAAGACCCTCACCTCGGCCCCGTCGACCCGCACGGGTTCCGGAACATGGTGCTGGAAGTCCCGGTCGGCGTTACGATGCCGCTCGGGCAGCGCCACCCACAGTTGCACGCCGTGCAGCACGGTGGTGTCCGGGGTGGAGACCTCCGAGTGGGCGATGCCGTGTCCGCCGGTCATCAGGTTCATCTCGCCGGGCCGCACCAGCGCGTGCGTGCCGAGCGTGTCGCGGTGCTCGATCTCCCCACGGAACAGCCAGCTCACGGTCTGCAGTCCGGTGTGCGGGTGCGGGGGCACGTTCATGCCGCCGGTGGCGGCGACCTCGCCGGGACCGTAGTGGTCGGCGAAGCACCAGGCCCCGATCAGCGTCCGCGCCCGCTGCGGCAGCGTCCGCCGCACCCGCATGGCCCGTGGACCGCCCAACGGCACCTCCCGCGCCGACAGTACCTCCACCCGCGCACCTTCGGCCGACCGGCTCTCCTCCACGGCCGTTCCGCACCGCAGCTCCGCCGGTTCGGTTTCCACGTTGCTCACCGGGACCGCCTCCCATCCACACTGGTTGTCACATCAACTATGATCCCATGAAGGCTGGCCGGTGGCCGTGGCATCCGGCTGACCACACCTGACATGCGGGCCACGACGAACGGCCCGGAGGAGGCCCGCAGTGAACGACCGCACCACCGGCTCGGCACCCCGTCGGATCTTCATCGACAAGCAGAGCCCCAAGGCCTACCACGCGCTGGTGCAGACCTCGGAGGCGGTACGCGCGACGGCGGCCGACGCCGGACTCGACCGCACCACGGTGGAACTGCTCAACCTGCGGGTTTCCCAGCTGAACGGCTGCGCCTACTGCCTCGACGTCCACACCAAGGCGGCCCTGCGCGCGGGTGAGTCGCCGCGCAGACTCGGGGTCCTGGCGGCATGGCGGGACACCGAGATGTTCACCGGCACGGAGCGCGCCGCACTGGCGCTGGCCGAGGCGACGACCGACCCGACGAACGCCGACGCCCAGGAGTCCGCGTACGAGGCGGCCCGGCAGGTGCTCACCGAGGACCAGATCTCGGCCGTGATCTGGGTGGCGGTCACGATCAACGCGTTCAACCGCGTCTCGATCCTGAGCAGACATCCCGTGCCGCCGCTGCGCGAGAACTAGGACGCGTCCTCGTCGAGTCTTTCCATGAGGCGCTCGGAGATCCGGGCAAGCGTGCGCAGCTCCGCCGGCGTGACGTGGTCGATGAACAGCTCGCGCACCGCCTCTGCATGGCGGGGCGCGGCGGCCTCGATCATCGCGCGCCCGGCGTCCGTGATCACGACGAACGCGCCGCGCCCGTCCTCGGGGCACTCGTCCCGCACCACCAGGCCGCGGCTGACCATCCGGGCGACATGATGGGACACCCGGCTCTTCTCCCACTCCAGCGCCCGGGCGAGGTCGAGGATCCGCCGACGGCCCTCCGGCGCGTCAGCCAGCTCGGCCAGCACGGCGAAGTCCGATGCCGAGACATGGGACTCCGCCTGCAGCAGACGGGACAGCCTGCCCCGGAGCCGGTCGTGCAGACGGAGGAAGCTCCGCCACGCCCGCTGCTCCTCCGGCGTCAGCCGGCGCACCGTCTCGTCCATACGGAGAGTGTAGGGGTGGTTGACACCTCACCCACTTTCCGGCGAGGGCTCAGGCGAGCCTGATGTCCGGGCGGTACAAGTCCAGCCACTGGGACAGGTCGAGGGCGCGTTCCAGGCCGCGCCGTTCAGCCTGGTTGGTGACCGGTGTGTCGCGGTGGGCGACGCGGTGCAGCCGGTCGCGGTCGACCAGGTCGAAGACCGGGTGGGAGGGCCGGGTCAGCAGGTCCTGGGCCTGGTCCTGGAGCGCGGCCGCGTACTTCGGGTCCTGGGTGGAGGGGTAGGGGCTCTTGACCCGGTCGTACACCGACTTCGGGAGCAGGTCGGCGGTCGCCTCCCGCAGCAGGCTCTTCTCCCTGCCGTCGAAGGACTTCAGCGCCCAGGGCGCGTTGTAGACGTACTCGACCAGCCGGTGGTCGCAGAACGGGACGCGGACCTCGAGGCCGACGGCCATGCTCGCGCGGTCCTTGCGGTCGAGCAGGACGCGGACGAAACGGGTGAGGTGCAGGTGGCTCATCCTCCGCATCCGGTACTCGAAGTCGCTCTCGCCGTCGAGCCGTTGGACGCCGGCGATGGCGGTGCGGTAGCCGTCGGCGACGTATCCGTCCAGGTCGAGGGAGTCGAGGAGGTCGGCACGCAGCACCTCCGCGTCCTGGCCGAAGTGGCGGCCGAGGTGCACCAGCCAGGGGAAGGTCGTGCCGCGGCGGGCCTCCTCGTCGAAGAACTGCAGGTACCCGCCGAAGACCTCGTCGGCGGACTCGCCGGACAGGGCGACGGTCGACTGGTCCCGGATGGCCCGGAACAGCAGGTACAGCGAGGCGTCCATGTCGCCGAGCCCGGCGGGCAGGTCACGGGCCCGGATCACCTTGGCCCGCACATCGGGGTCGGCGAGTGCCCGCGCGTCGAGCACGATGTCCTGGTGCTCGGTGTGCGAGGTGCGGGCCACGTCGTGGACGAACGGGGTGTCGGGGGTGCCGCGCAGTTCGTCGGCGACGAAGTTGTCGCTCTGCCCGACGAAGTCGACGGCGAAGCTGCGTACCTTCTCCCCGTGTTCGCCGAGTTGGCGTGCGGCGATCGCGGTCATCGCGGAGGAGTCGAGGCCGCCGGAGAGCAGAGTGCAGCGGGGCACGTCGGCGACGAGCTGGCGGCGCACGATGTCGTCGAGGAGGGAGCGGACCGTGGCGATGGTGGTGTCGCGGTCGTCGGTGTGCGGCCGGGTCTCCAACTCCCAGTAGGCGCGGCGGTGCACGCCGGTGCGGTCGACGGTGACGACGGTGCCGGGTTCGACCTCCGCCATGCCGTCCCAGACGGCGTGCCCGGGTGTCTTGATCATGGTGAACAGCTCGCGCAGGCCGTCCGCCGTGACGCGGGCGGGCGCCAGGGGGTTGGCGAGGATGGCCTTGGGTTCGGAGCCGAACAGCACGCCGTCGGGGGTCGGGTGGTAGTAGAAGGGCTTGATGCCCATACGGTCGCGGATCATCACCAGCTTGTCCTGGCGGCCGTCCCAGACGGCGAACGCGTACATGCCGTTGAGGCGTTCGGCGATCTCCTCGCCCCACTCCAGGTAGCCGCGCAGGACCACCTCGGTGTCCGAGTCGGTGGTGAACCGGTGTCCGCGGCCCGCGAGTTCACGGCGCAGTTCGGTGAAGTTGTACGTCTCCCCGGAGTACACGAGGGCCACGCTGCCGTGCGGGGTGTCGGCGCTCATCGGCTGCCGGCCGCCCGGCAGGTCGATGATCGCGAGCCGACGGTGCCCGAGGGCCGCCGGACCCTGCACCCAGGTGCCGCGGTCGTCCGGGCCGCGGCACGCCATCGTCTCGGTCATCGTATCCAACACGGCCGCCTCGGTTCGGAGGTCGCGGTCGAAGGAAATCCAGCCGGTGATGCCGCACATGCGGTGGCCTCCCGCTCGAGGTCTGCCCGCTCGCCCCTCCTGCCTGCGGTTTCCCGCAGCCGGCGAGGCTCCACGGACAAACAAGATGTAATTGCCATACATCTTCGAGAGTGCGCCCCACTTCCGGGCCGGTCAACGTGGCCGTAACACGAGAGGGTTGACCACCACCCCTTTTCAGCCTCTCTTTGCACACGCGAAACCTGTCGAGACCCGTCCCACCGGGCCCGCCCCACCGACTCTCGGCCACAGGCAAAAACTTCCCCACCTCGCCAGGTCACGTCACCAACGCGTCGCCCAGGGCCGTTCGTTCATAGAGCACGAAGTGACCCTGACGGCGGGAGCCGAGCAGCCCCGTGTCGCGCAGTGCCGTCAGATGGGCCGACACCGTGGACGGTGCGAGGCCGTGCCGGTCGGCGAGTTCCGTGGTCGCGGCGGGAACCGTCAGGTCCAGCAGCAGCGCGGCACGTTGCCGGCCCAGGAGGCGGGCGAGGGCGGCGGGCGGGGGTGATACCGGGGCCGTGTGGAAGCGGCCCATGCCGACGGCGGGATAGATGATCGTCGGCTGCCACGGACGCGCGAAACCACTGACGACGTCCGGCCAGACGAAGACGCTCGGCATGAGCAGAATGCCGCGCCCGTCGGCCCGTTGGGCGTCGGCGAGGTCGGCGTAGGCGCGCAGGGTCAGCGTGTGGTCGGCCCAGTCGACGCCGGGATGCAGGTCGCCGAGGAGGGCGTCGAGGCCGCCGTCGGCCGCCTGGCGCGAGCGGTGGGCGATGTCGGCGGCGAGGACCGCACGGTGGCGGGCCCAGTCCGGGGCGATCAGGGCATGCCAGGCCCGCTCGGTGAGGTCGGCCAGGCGGCGGACGGTTCCGGCGGGGTCGTCGAGCGCGGTGCGGCCCTGCGGCGACTCGGCGAGGCCCGGAACGCAGGCGAGCGACCGGGCCATCTCCACGCGGGCCAGGTCGGGGTCCGTGGCCCGCATCCGGGCCAGTTCGTCCTCGATGCAGGGGTACGGCTCGTCCGGAGGCGCGCCGAGGAAGTCGGGGGTGTAGCCGGCGGCCCGCGGAACGAACAGCCACAGGAGGGACAGGTCCAGGGCCGCCAGGGTGCGGTCCATGCGGCGCAGCCAGGTGCGGTGGTAGCCGTGCCGGGCCGGTCGGCGCAGCATGCGCAGGGCCTCATGGGTCTGGCACAGGGGCGAGATCGCGAACCGGCAGCGCGTCAGGTCGTCGGTGCCCAGGTGCAGGGTCAGCGGCACGTCGGCCTCCGTGAGCGGTCCCGATTCGGTCTGGAGCGAAACAGTAGAGGCCCTCCCCCGGCCGCAGCACGCTTGCCCCGGCCGTTCCCGGCCGTTTCCCGACCTCCTGGAGGCCTCGCGATGGGCAGCGCAGGTTCGGCAGCGTGGCGCAGGGGCGCCGTCCTCGCGGCGCTGATGCTGGCCGCGTTCACCTTCAACACCGCGGAGAACCTTCCCGTGGGTCTGCTGCCTCTCATGGCGGACGACCTGGGGGTGTCCCCGACCGCGGTGGGGGCGCTGGTCACCGGGTACGGCCTGACCGTCGCCGTGGTGTCGCTGCCGGTCGCCCATGGCACGCGTTCCGTGCCGCGCCGGTATCTGCTCGCCGTCCTGCTGGGTGTTCTGGCGGTGGCCAGTTGGGTGTCGGCGCTGGGGACCGTCTCGTACGGGCCGCTACTGGCGGCGCGGGTGGCGACCGCGCTCGCGCAGGCGTTGTTCTGGGCGGTGATGGGACCGGTGGCGGTAGGGCTGTTCGGGCCTCGGCGGCGCGGGCGGGTCATCGGGCTGCTGTCCATGGGCGGTTCGCTGGCCACGGTCCTCGGGGTGCCGGCCGGCACCTGGCTGGGTGGCCACGGGGGCTGGCGGGCGCCGTTCGCGGTGCTCGGGGTGCCGGCATCGGTGTCGCTGGTCGTCATCGCCGTCCTGCTGCCGACGTCACGCCCGCAAGAGAGCCCCGCGGCGTACGGAGCCGCCCCGGACCGGCGCCGGTTCCTGGTCGTCCTCGCCACCACCGCCCTGTCGGTGACCGGCGCGTTCGCGGGGTTCACCTACGTCGCCCCCTTCCTGGAGCAGGTCAGCGGCTTCGGCGCGGGCACGGTCAGCGCGGTGTTGTTCGCGTTCGGCGCGGCCGTGCTGGCCGGCGTCACGGCGACCGGGCCGCTCCTGGACCGGTTCCCGCGCGCCACGCTGGCCGTCCCCGTGGCGGCGCAGGCGGCCGCCCTGATCGGCCTCTCCGCGGGCGGTGCCGATCAGGTGACGGCCGTCGCCCTGCTCATGCTGCTGGGCGCGTCGGTGGGACCCGTGTCCATGGCGACGCAGAGCCAGGTCCTGCGGGTGGCTCCGAGACGTACCGAGACGGCCCTGGCGGCCAACTCGGCCGCGTTCAACGCGGGAGTGGCCGCCGGGGCCCTCGTCGGTGGCGGGCTGTTGCCGGTCGTCGGAGTCCGCGGCACCTTCCTCGCCGGCGGACTGCTCACCCTGGGCGCCCTCGTGGTGCTGACCTCGCCGCGCCGCGGAGTGGCACTCGCGACCGAACGACCCGTGGGCACGACCGAGGCGTGATGTGCGTCCTGATGGGAGCGGTACGGCACTTACGCCCCCTCTCGGAGGTCTATCGTGTCCCGCATGTCCCTTCCCGAACTGATCCGTATCGTCTCCCGTGACTCGCCGATGGCGCTGGCCCAGGTGGCGCGCGTCCGTGCCGAGTTGGCGGTCCTGCACCCCGGTGTGCGCACCGAGGTCGTACCGGTGCGGACGACCGGCGACAAGTGGATGGGCGTGCTGTCGCAGGTGGAGGGGAAGGGGGCGTTCACCAAGGAGGTGGACGCCGCGCTGCTGGCGGGCGAGGCGGATCTGGCGGTGCACTGCCTCAAGGACGTGCCCGCCGACCGGCCGCTGCCGGCCGGGACGACGTTCGCGGCGTTCCTGAGGCGCGACGACATCCGTGACGCGCTGGTGCATCCGGACGGTCTGACGCTGGACGAGTTGCCGGACGGCACGCGGATCGGCACCTCCGCGGTGCGCCGGGCCGCCCAACTCTCCGCCAGCCACCCGCACCTGGAGTGCGTGCCCTTCCGGGGCAACGCCAACCGGCGGCTGGCGAAGCTGGCGGCGGGCGAGGCGGACGCACTGCTGCTGGCGGTGTCGGGGCTGGAGCGCATCGGGCGGCAGGACGTGATCAGCGAGATCCTCTCGCCCGAGACGATGATGCCGTCCATCGGTGCGGGCATCCTCGCCCTGCAGTGCCGGGAGGGTGACAGCGAACTCATCGACGCGGTCAGCGCTCTGGGCGATCCGGACACCCACCGGGAGGCCACCGCCGAGCGGATGTTCCTGCACGTCCTGCAGGGGCACTGCAACAGCCCGATCGCCGGGTACGCGCGCGTGGACCACGGTGGCGAACTGTCGCTGCGAGCCTGTGTGTTCACCCCGGACGGGAAGACCCGTCTGAACGCCCACGAGTGGGCCGGCCGGCTCGACCCGGCGACGCTCGGCACGTCGGTGGCGGTGACCCTGCTGCGTCAGGGTGCCCGGGAGATCATCGACGGGATCCCGCACTGACGGTGGGGGCGCCGCTCAGGCGGTGCCTTCCTCGGCCTGGTCGCGCAGGAAGTTGCTCACCTGGCGGGCCAGGCCCTCGCGCACCGTGGCGGGGGCGCCGACGGGCTCCTCGTGCAGCCCGGTGCCGCCCACCCACAGCCGACGGTCGGCCCAGTCGTCGTCGACGCGCAGCTGGATCTGGACGTCGACCTGGCTCAGGCAGTCCTCGGGGCCGGCCGCGTACAGCACGGCGGTGGCCCGGCGCAGCGGGTAGACGTCGAAGCCCTCGATGAACTGCGAGTTGCGCCAGTCGATGAAGGCGGCCTCGCCGTCGGGGCCGATCCGTACGTCGATCTGGCCGTCCTCGAGGTGGATCGTGGCGGACTGCTCGCCGCGGTTCTCGACGGTCACGCGGAGGCGGAAGTACGTCAGCCCGGCGGCCGCGTCGTCCCGTCCGCGCGGGGGCTCGGCCGCTTCCAGACGGTGGACGCGGACACGCAGGCCGGCATGCTCGTCGTACTCCTGCCAGTCCCCGACCACGTTGGGCTCGTACACAGTCCACCTCTCGACCTCAGAGAGCTGCTTCCTATCTGTGTGCTCAGTGCACTGTCAAATGAGCGGAATGCGCTGTGGCCAGCCACTTCACCCCCTTTGATCACTGATCAAGCCGTGCGCAGGAACAATCGCGGAAACCGGCCGTTCGCCCTGTCGCGCGCGCGTGCCGCACATCACGTTCCGCGGGGTGTGATCAGCGGGCCAGTCGGCCGAGCAGCGAGGAGGCCGCGGCGATGCCGAGCGCGGCGGCCACGAGCAGCACCCCGAAGTCGAGCGCCACGTGCGCGTGGACGCCGATGAGCAGGCCGCGCAGGGCGTCCACTTCGTAGCTGAGCGGGTTGACCTTGCTGACCGCCTGGAGCCAGCCCGGCATGACGGAGACCGGGTAGAGGGCGTTGGAGCCGAAGAACAGCGGCATGGTGATGGCCTGTCCGATCCCCATGAGGCGGTCGCGGCTGAGGACGATGCCGGCGATGGTCATGGACAGGCAGGAGAAGAAGGCGGATCCGAGGGTCACGATCGCCGCCACGGCGAGCAGCTTCAGCGGGTTCCAGGTCAGTGCCACGCCCAGCAGCGCGGCGATGATCACGACGACGACCGCCTGGATCACCGACTTCACCCCGGCGGCGAACGCCTTCCCGGTGATCAGCGCCGAGCGCGGGGTCGGGGTGACCAGCAGCTTGTTGAGGACGCCCGCGTCGCGTTCCCAGATGATCTGGATGCCGTAGAAGATCGCGATGAACATGGCCGACTGGGCGATGATGCCGGGTGCCAGGTAGTCGATGTAGGGGATGCCGCCGGTGGGTATCGCCCTTATCCGGGTGAAGGTCTGGCCGAAGATCAGCAGCCACAGGGCGGGCTGGACGGCGCGGGTGTACAGCTCGGTGCGGTCGTGGCGCAGTTTCTGCAGTTCGACGGCGCACATGGCCCCCACCCGGGCGGGCAGCAGCCGCCAGCCCGCGCGCGGCCGAGGTGGCCGCAGGAGCAGGTCGATGCCGCCGGCGTGGGCGGGGTCAGCCGACGCGGTTCGCCGTGCGGCGGGTGCTTCGGACATCGCGGAAATCTCCTGACTCGTCGTCGAGACCGCTGCCGGCGACGTCGCGGAAGACGTCCTCCAGGGTCGGCAGGGTGTCCGTTCCCCGGCTGTCGGCGAGGCCCTGCCGCAGTTCGGCGGGGGTGCCGAGGGCCCGGAGGCGGCCGCGGTGCATCAGGGCGACCCGGTCGCAGTACTGGTCGGCCTCGTCCATGTAGTGGGTGGTCACCAGGACGGTCATGCCGGTGGCCTCGCGCACGGCGTTGATGTGGTCCCACACGCCGGTGCGGGCGATGGGGTCGAGGCCGATGGTCGGCTCGTCGAGGATCAGCAGCCGGGGTGCGCTGACCAGGGCCTGGGCGAGTTCTAGGCGGCGGATCATGCCGCCGGAGTAGGTCTTGGCGAGCCGTTCGGCGGCGTCGGTGAGGTCCACGGCGGCCAGCGCCTGGCCGACCCGCTCGGCCCGTTCGCGGCGGGGGACGTCGAAGACGCGGGCGAACAGTTCGACGTTCTCGCGTCCGGTGAGGCCGGCGTCGGCGGACAGCTGCTGCGGTACGTAGCCCAGCAGGCGCCGTACGGCCATGCGGTCCTGGGCGGCGTCGTGGCCGAAGACGCGGACCATGCCGGCGGGGACGGGCAGCAGGGTGGTGACGCAGCGGATGGCGGTGGTCTTGCCGGCGCCGTTGGGGCCGAGCAGGCCGAAGACCTCGCCCTCGCCCACGCTCAGGTCCAGCCCGTCGACCGCGTTGGTCTCGCCGAAGGCGTAGGCGAGGCCGGTGCAGGTGATCGCCTCGGCCCGTCCGGTGTCCGCGTCCCGCGTCATGACTCCTCGGCCTCCTCGTGCAGGTTTTCGGCCAGCGCGCGCAGGGCCGGAAGGGCGGCGCGCAGTCGTTCCCGGTCCGCCTCGTCGAGGGCGGACAGTGCGCCGCGTACGAGTTCCGCGCGGCGTTTGCGCCATTCGGCGATGCGCGCCTCGGCCGCGGCGGTGGGCATCAGCCGGGCGGCGCGGCGGTCGGCGGGGTCGGTCTCGCGGACCAGATAGCCCTGTCGGGACAGCTGGTTGACCAGGGTCGAGACGGAATTGCCCGCCAGGTGCAGGTCCTTGGCGGCATCCGAGATGCCGATGCCGGGCCGGTGCACCACCAGGCGCAGCAGTTCGACCTCGGCGCCGCGCAGTTGGGGCGCGATCTGCCGGCGCAGCCGACGCTTGAGCCTGCGCTGGACGCCGAGGAGGGCGTCCATCAGTTCGTCCGGGAAGGTCTCCGATTCCACATCGGGAAGATTACCTCTGTAGCAGAGGTAATCAACCCCAAGGAAGAGTCAAGCAGAGGATTGTCCGATTTGTTTTGAATGGGGTGATGCCGGGCATCTGCATGAAGTGCTTCGGACAGGAGGCACGTCCGTGGGAGCCGGTCGGGCCCCGGATGCCGTCCGCAGGTCCGTACCCGCGCCTCCCACGGTGTCTGTCCACCCGGCACCGCCCGAGGGAGGTGCGCGCGATGCGCGGCACCACCGGTAGAACGCCCCATCCGCACGACGACGCCCCCGACACGGCCGACGCCTTCGAGCGGCTGGCCCGGCTGCCCGACGGTCCCGAGCGCAAGGCGCTGCGGGACGAGCTCGTCCGCATCTGGCTGCCCATGGCCGAGCGGATCGCCGTCCGGTTCAAGGGGCGGGGCGAGGCCCTGGAGGACCTCTACCAGGTCGCGGCACTCGGCCTGGTCAAGGCGGTCGACCACTACGACCCCTCCCGCGGCCACGCCTTCGAGGCGTACGCGGTCCCCACCGTCACCGGCGAGATCAAGCGCCACTTCCGCGACCACATGTGGACCTTGCATGTCCCGCGCCGCGTCCAGGACCTGCGCAACCGCGTCCGGCAGGCCGCCAAGGAACTGTCCCAGACCACGCCGGGGCGGGCACCGACGGTCGCCGAGATCGCCGAGTGGGCGCACCTGAACGAGAGCGAGGTGCGCGCCGGGATGGAGGCACTGGAGTGCTTCTCCACGCTGTCCCTGGACGCCGAGATGCCCGGCACCGACGGCTACTCCCTCGCGGACGCGATCGGCGGGCCCGATCCCGGGTACGACGTCGTCGTGGACCGGGTGGCGGCGAGCCCGTGCCTCCAGGCGCTGCCGGAGCGCGAGCGGACCATCCTCTACCTGCGGTTCTTCCGGGGCATGACACAGAGCTGCATCGCCGAGCAGCTCGGCATCTCCCAGATGCACGTCTCCCGGCTGCTCAGCGGCTGCTTCGCCCAGCTGAGGGAGGAACTCCTCCCCCAGCTGAGGGAGGAACTCCTCACCCGCACCGGCTGAAGCCATGCGGGTCCCCGGCGCGTCACCCCTGGGGCGGGGCACCGGGGATCTGTGTGGGGCCGTAACGGTCCAGGGCCTCTTCCAGCCGGCCCCGGATCTCCGCCGGCATCGTGCCGCTGCGACCCCAGATGAGGATCAGCTCCGCGACGTTGCGCAGCTTGATGTTGGTGTGCTGGGAGACGTCCTTCAGGACCTCCCATCCCTCGTCGGGCGACACCCGGCCCAGCGCGACGACCATGCCGATCGCCTGGTCCACCACCGCGTGGGACGCGACGGCCTCCTTGAGCTGGTCGACCTGCTCCTCCAGCTCGAAGATCCGCCGGGTCTGGGCGGCCTGCTCGTGCTGCTCTGATCCCACGCATCCATCGTCGCACCGGTCGCGTCAGGCGCCAGCGGGCGGACGCGACCACCGTTTCGGCCGTGCGGCCGGGGTACTCGGCAGGCGCACCGAGCGGTTCCGGTTGGACACTGGTGGCAGACCGGTGGCTGCCGGCGGACGAGACCCAGGACACGAGTGCCATGAACGACCACACGACACGCCGCGGCGGTACGACCAACGTCGTCTCCACCCACTCCGTGTTCGGGGCCCCCTGCTGGGTGAGCCTGACCAGCCGCGACCTCGACGCCACGGAGGAGTTCTACGGGGCCGTGCTGGGCTGGAGGTGGCGTTCGGCCACCCTCGGCGACCGGTTCCGGATGGCGATGGTGGAGGGGACGCCGGTAGCCGGGATCGCCGGCGTCGCCACCATGTGGCAGATGGCGGTGGCGTGGACGCCGTACTTCGCCGTGCGGAGCGCGGACGAGGCGGTGGCGCGCGCGCAGGAGCGCGGCGGCACGACCGCGGTCGGGCCGATCTCCTTCCCGCCGGGCCGCGCGGCACTGCTCGCCGACCGGGACGGGGCGACCTTCGGGATCTGGGAGGGCGAGCTGGTCTCCGACTGGGACAAGTGGCGGCACGCCGCGCCCACCTTCATCCGGCTGCACACCCGCGACGCCTTCGACGCCGCCATCTTCTACGGCGAGGTGCTGGACTGGGCCACCGAGCGGCCCGGGGGCTGCGAGGTGCACTACGAGGGCGGCGAGGTGGTGCTGCGCAGCCAGGGCGACATCGTCGCGCGGATCGAGTCCGGGGCGCTCGGGGCGGCGCCCGATCCGACCATCCGGCCGCACTGGCAGATCCACTTCGCGGTCGAGGACGTCGCCGCGTGCGTGCGTGCCGCGGAGCTGCACGGCGGGAGCGTGCTGTCGAAGGGGAGCGACGAGGCGGTGCTGCGGGACGCCGACGGGGCCCAGTTCACGATCACTTCGCGGCGCGAGCGGTAGGTCGCGACAGCAGCACCAGGCTCCGCGGCTCCAGAAGCATCCGTGCACCGGCCTTGTGCTCCGTCTCGTCGGGCGGCCCCTGGGCGACGGCGGTGTCGACGAGAGTGGTCCACCGCTCGCCGTACGCGGCGCCCGGCAGGTGGAACTCCACCGGCTCCCAGTAGCTGTTGAACAGGAAGAGGAAGGAGTCGTCCACGACCCGGCGCCCGCACGAGTCGTGTTCGGCGATGGCGTCGCCGTTGAGGAACGCGGCGACGGAATGGGCGTCCGCCCGCTGCCAGTCCTCCTCCGTCATCTCCTGTCCGCCCGGCGCGAACCACACCAGGTCCGGAAGGGGCCGGCGGGCGTGCGTGAGGGTCTCGCCATGGAAGAAGCGGCGCCGGCGCAGGACCGGATGGGCGGTGCGCAGGGCGATGACGTGGCGCGTGAAGTCGGCGAGGTCCCGCTGCTCCTCGGTCAACCGCCAGTTGACCCAGGAGACTTCGTTGTCCTGGCAGTAGGCGTTGTTGTTGCCGCCCTGGGTGCGCCCCAGTTCGTCACCGTGACACAGCATCGGGATGCCCTGCGACAGCAGCAGCGTTGCCAGGAAGTTGCGCTGCTGGCGGGCGCGCAGCTCCAGCACGGCCGGGTCGTCGCTCTCGCCCTCCACCCCGCAGTTCCAGGACCGGTTGACGCTCTCGCCGTCCTGGTTGTGCTCGCCGTTGGCCTCGTTGTGCTTGTCGTTGTACGACACCAGGTCGCGCAGCGTGAACCCGTCGTGCGCGGTGACGAAGTTGACGCTCGCCCGGGGGCGCCGCCGGCTGTGCTGGTACAGATCGGCGGAGCCGGTCAGGCGGGAGGCGAACTCGCCCAGCGAGTGTTCCTCCCCGCGCCAGAAGTCCCGTACGGCGTCGCGGTAGAGGCCGTTCCACTCCGACCACAGCGGCGGGAAGTTGCCCACCTGGTAACCGCCCTCCCCCACGTCCCAGGGCTCAGCGATCAGCTTGACGCGGCTGATCACCGGGTCCTGCTGGATCAGGTCGAAGAACGCCGAGAGCCGGTCCACCTCGTGGAACTGCCGTGCCAGGGTGGCCGCGAGGTCGAAGCGGAACCCGTCGACGTGCATCTCGGTGACCCAGTACCGCAGCGAGTCCATGATCAGCTGGAGTACGTAGGGGTGACGCATCAGCAGGCTGTTGCCGGTGCCGGTGGTGTCGTAGTAGTGCTTCCAGTCGCCGTCCACCAGACGGTAGTAGGAGGCGTTGTCGATGCCGCGGAAGGAGAGGGTGGGACCCTTCTCGTTGCCCTCGGCGGTGTGGTTGTAGACGACGTCGAGGATGACCTCGAGGCCGGCCGCGTGCAGGGCCCTGACCATCGACTTGAACTCGGTGACCTGCTGGCCGCGGGTGCCGTGGGCGGCGTAGGCGTTGTGCGGGGCGAAGAAGCCGATCGTGTTGTAGCCCCAGTAGTTGGACAGGCCCTTGTCCCGCAGCACCCCGTCCTGCACGTACTGGTGCACCGGCATCAGCTCGACGGCGGTGACCCCGAGCGTGGTCAGGTGCTCGATCACCGCCGGGTGGGCGAGGCCGGCGTAGGTGCCGCGCAGGTCCTCGGGGACGTCGGGATGGGTGCGGGTCAGGCCGCGGACGTGGGCCTCGTAGATGACGCTCTCGGCGTACGGCCGTCCCGGCGGCCGGTCGTCACCCCAGTCGAAGGCCGGGTCGGTCACCACGCCGAGCATGGTGTGCCCGGCGCTGTCGGCGCGGGAGCGGCCGTGCGGTGCGCGCTCGAAGAGCGAGGCGTGGTTGTCCACCTGCCCGTCGACCGCCATGGTGTACGGGTCGAGCAGCAGCTTCGCCGGGTTGCACCGGTGGCCGAGCTCCGGGTGCCAGGGGCCGTGCACCCGGTAGCCGTAGCGCTGTCCTGGTCCGACGTCCGGCAGGTAGCAGTGCCAGACGAAGCCGTCGACCTCGGTCACCGGGACGGTGCTCTCCACGCCCTGGTCGTCGACGAGGACGAGTTCGACACGTTCGGCGACCTCGCTGAAGAGGGCGAAGTTGGTGCCCTTGCCGTCGAAGGCGGCGCCCAACGGGTAGGGGTGCCCGCTCCACACGGGCACCCCTGCCTTGCGGCGGCGTCTCGCGGTCACCGGGCGTCCTCCAGGACACCGATGCCGCTGGTCGGCCCGGCGAGGACCGCCGCCGGCACCTCGCGCGGGACCTTCAGCACCTCGCGCAGGCTCGGCGCCGGCGCCAGCGGCACCAGCGGCACGCGCTCGCCGGCCCTGGCCCGCTGCGAGAACCAGATGACCTTGCTTCCGGTGTCCGTGGCACAGCAGCCCCAGCCGTCGCTCATCGCGGCGATGCGCTGCAAGCAGGACCGCAGGTCCTGGTCCGGGCGCAGTTCGCAGTCGTTCTCCCCGATGGCGGTGATCAGGTGCTGGCCGTTCCACCACATCTCGATCGACGTGTTCTTGTCCGTCGCGTGCTCGTCGATGGCCTTCAGCAGCAGCTCGGCGCCGCGGCAGACGGGGTCGACCAGCGTCTCGAGGTCCCAGAGCCGTAGGTGAGCGGCCAGGATGCGCCTGACCTGTCCGACCCGCTCCGGACTGACTTCCACGTCGAGGTGGTAGTAGCAGGGCACTGCGGTCTTCATCTTCGTTGGCTCCTCACCGGCGAAGCTCCCGCTCCTCCTCGGCCCTGGCGGGACGAGGCCCCGAACGCGAAGCGTGAGCACTGATCGCTCCTGAGTCACCTCAAGCGTGGGAGTGCTACGCCATTCGTGCAACACGAGCGGGCGCCCGGGTGACAAGCGCGACAGGTTGAATTTCCAACAAGACGCTGCGTGGTCGCACATGCACCATGTGTCACAGACCTCGATGCCCGTAACGGATCCGTGCGCGTCCACGCACGGCCGCCGCCCGACGGTCGGGAAACGCGCGATCGAGCCCCGGAAGGTGAACGGCGTCATGCTGCTACCGGCCAAAGCCGAAGTGGCCCGGCAACTGCGGCGGTACCGGGCTTGGGAACGCGTCATGCTCGCGTCCCCCGCCGACCGCGCGGTGCGCGCCACTTTCGAGGACTCGGGGTACACGCTGTGCGTGCTGATGGGCAAGCGGTGCGCCCGCGAGGCGGCGGACGCCGCCGAGCGCTATCTGCACTCCAGCCTGGTCGCCTATCTCGAGGAGCAGGACGACCGCCCCCGTTCGGACGTGGCGGGCCGGCGCGCTCCGCCCGCCGGGGTGGGCGGTTCTTTCGCGGGGAGGTGACCCTTCCGGCGCAGCTTGTCAGCCCCGGCCGGGCCACGCGCCCGGCCTCGAGCACGACGGAGGTGACACCCATGAGTTCGATCCCGGCCATCGGCCGTATCCCGGTGCGCGACGTCCATCCGGTCGTCGAGTGCGGCAGGCGTCCCGCGAAAGCGGTCGCCGGCGAGACGTTCCAGGTCACCGCGACCGTCTTCCGCGAGGGCCATGACGCGGTCGCCGCCAACGTCGTCCTCACCGACCCCGAGGGCACGCACGGTCCCTGGACGCCGATGCATGAACTGGCCCCCGGCTCCGACCGCTGGGGCGCCGAGGTCACGCCGACCGTCGAGGGCCGCTGGACGTTCCGGGTGGAGGCGTGGGGCGACCCGGTCGCGAGCTGGCGTCACCGTGCCCGCATCAAGGTCCCGGCCGGCATCGACGCCGGCCTGGTCCTGGAGGAGGGCTCCGAGTTGTACGACCGGGTGGCCGCCGGAGTCCCCGAGGGCGCGGGGCGCGCGACGATCCTGCTGGCCGCCGAGACGCTGCGCGACGACTCACTGCCGGTCGCGACCCGTCTGGCGGCGGCGTTGACGCCGGAGGTGGACGCGGTCCTGGCCCGGCACCCGCTGCGGGAACTGGTCACCGCCTCCGAGACCCTGCCCCTG
>NZ_JBIWPO010000050.1:0-57944 GCF_044768275.1 Streptomyces sp. NPDC101152
AGATCCTCAAGGCCCGCCTGCGCAGCCGGTACGGCTCAATGCCGGCCCGCGGCGCCGAGGAGGCATGAGGCCAGGGGACCCGAAAACGCCGGGTGACGGCTGATCCACTTCGGCCTCACGGTCGCGAAAGGGGGGCGGAGGCCGTTCGCCGACGCGCTTCCTGCCGCCGCGGGAATCTGGACAGTGCAAGCCCCAGCACGGGCGCTCTCGTCCTTCCCAGCACGAATCCAGCACGGTTTGAGATGAGCAGGGGTCTGCTACCCCCGGCGTCCGCGCCCTGCGGAACCCCAGCCGTCGCACGGCGAGGGACGGCCGCCTTGTCGATCTTCACGGTGAGGGCCTGGCAGTCGGCTGACCAGGTGTCGATGTGGATGTCCCGCGCCGGATCGAAGACCAGGGCCCGCCCCGGGGTGGATAACTCCACCTCGCCACGCCCCTCCTGGATGCTGAAGCAGCCACTGAAGGGGACTGCGACGTGGTAGACGCCCGGTTCGCCGAAGCTCATCCGCATCTCGGTGCCGAAACGCACGTCTCCCACGGTGAGCGCACCGAGCTCCACGACATCGAGCCGGGTGGCGAACCCCGAGGCCGGTCCGGCGACTTCGAGCCGCAGGTCGTAGTAGCGGATGCGCATCGTCACCCTCAGGGCCAGGACCGACACATGCCCGTCAAGTCACCTGTACGAAAGTTGCCGAATGATGCAGGAACGACATGGACAGCATGAATGACACCGGGGTCGTCGCAGGCCAGGCGTCGGGCCGGACCAGCCCCGCCCCGACTCCGCGGGCTCGCCGGCACCGGCTTCATTGCCACGCTCGCAGCGGTGGTAGCCACCCAAGGTTGCTGCCAAGTCTCGTGATCTTGGATTGTTGCTGATCAGGTGAGGTCCAGCGGGCGCGGAAGGGTTCGTAGGACATCTCGCGGAGGCCGGCCGCGATGTTCGCGTGGCCCTCCGCGCGGAGCCGGTTGATCGCGAAGTTGCGCAGGGTGGCCATGTTCTCCGGTCCGTGGCCGGTGCGGACTTTCCAGGCGCGCCGGAGGTTCTCGGCGGGCTCCAACATGCCCCCGGGGAGGCAGGAAGACGGCCGCGGGGCGTTCAGAGCGGGACTTAAGATGATCTGCATGACGTCCTCCAGCCAGATCCGTCAACCGACGAGGCGACCGCGGGTCGGGCGCAGTGCATTCCTGACATGCACGCCCCTGTACTGGGGCTTGGCGCGGAGCACCGCTCTGTTGGACATCGACCTTGTCCAGGACACACCCGACCGGCTGACGGGACGGTTGCTCTCCGGCGACCTGGACGTCAGCTCGATCTCATTGGTCGAGTATCTGCGGCACAGCGATGACCTCGTGATGCTGCCCGACATCGCCGTCGGAAGTGACGGGCCGATCCAGTCCTGCGCGATCGTCACGAAAGTGCCGCTGAGCGCGCTGGATTGCCGCACGGTCGCACTCGCCACGACCAGTCCCACCTCCGCACAGATGTCCCGGCTGCTGTTGGAGCAGCACTACGGGGTCACTCCGAGGTATGTGACGCGGCCGCCTGATCTTGAGGTCATGCTGGATTCTGCCGATGCCGCCGTTGTGACCGGGGACGCCGCCCTGGCGGCGACGATGAACCAGCCCGTCTCTCCCGGTGTTCGGGCCTACGACCTGGGTGAGCTGTGGAGACGCTGGTCAGGGCTGCCTTTCGTACTGGCCGTGTGGGCGGTACGGAAGGAGACAGCGGCGCGGCAGCCGGACATCGTCGGCATGGTGCACCGCAGTCTGCTGGCCGCGCGCGGCCTCGCGCGGAGTGAGTCCCGCGAGCTTGCCGACCGGGCGGCCGTCTGGGAGCCCTTCACCGCCCCGATGCTGCAGGACTTCTTCACCCGGACCCTCGCCTTCTCCCTCGGGAAGCGGGAACGGCTGGGGCTCAGCGAATTCGCGCGCCGTTCGGGATATGTCACGGCTGCTCTCCCCTTCTAGCTCAGCCTGAGCATCGGAAAGCATTCCAAGGGCAGGAGCATCACCTCGGCCCTGCCGCGGCACGGGACGCCGAGGCAGGGCGTCAACTGCTGGAGCGGGTGGTCCCCGGCCCGGTGGACCTGGCTGGTGATCGCCGCCAATGCCCAGCTCCGGCTCGCCCGACCGCCGGCCACCGACCTCCGCAGGCCCTGGGAGAAGCCCACCGAGCCGAACAGACTGACACCCGCCAGCGTCCGCAGAGGGTTCAGGAACCTGCACGCGAGGACCGGGTCTCCGGCCGGTGCACCGAAACCTTCCCGGCCGGGGCCAGGCAGGCCGCCGGGCTCGAAGAACCGTCGCCGGGCCACCCGGCATGACGTGGGCGGAGTCCTCGCCACCGGCGAGGCGTTCAGTCGTCCCGCTCACCACAAAGTCGGCACGAAACCGCGCCGAACTGGATAAATGACAAGCTGAGGGTGCGCCGCACCGTCACCGAGCGGCTGGAGCCCCGAGAGTCCGCTTGAGGAAGGCGATCTGGTCGGGAACCACCTGGTCGAAGCCCTCCCCGACGTAGGGGTCCCAATGGCCGCCGCGGTAGGCGAGCAGCTCGCCGTGCGGAGCCGCGGCCGCGAGAGCGGCGGCGGGGCCCGGCGGCGTGAGGTCGTCGTGGTCCATCACCTGGACCAGCAGGGGGCAGGTGAGCCGGGGGGCGGTCTCGACGGCGCGGAAGAAGGGCAGCGAGAGGATCACGCGCGCGCTGACCTCGTTGTCGTAGGGCACGTCCGCCGGAAGGAGGCGCAGCATTCCCTCGTAGGCGTCCGCAGTAGCCAGCACGGCGCCCTGCTCACCGCGGCTGCCCACGGCCTTCACGGTGTACGGCTCACGGCCGAGGCGAGCCCCGAGGGCGTCCCGGACGCCCGCCACGCCCAGGCCCAGCACATGGGTCGCCGACCGCTTCAGCATGCGCACCAGCGCGGCCCGGCCGTCGGCGAGGGGCGCCTGCGACACCACCGCGGCGATGCTCGGGTCCGCCGCGGCGACCAGCACCACGGTGCCGCCGGACATGGAGCTGCCCCACACGGCGACACGCCTGGAGTCGACCTCGGGACGGGACCTCGCCGCGGAGACGGCGGCGTGATAGTCGGCGACCAGCCGCTTGATCTCGAGCAGGTTGCGCGGACGCCCGCTGGATTCGCCGAAGGACCGGTAGTCGAAGACCAGAGCGCCGAGCCCCTCGGCGGCGAACCGCTCGGCGTAGGCCGCGAGCCGCATCTCCTTGATGCCGCCGAAACCGTGCGCCAGGACGACGCAGGGGGCGGGTCCGCCGACGCCTTCGGGGGCGTACCACCAGGCGTCCAGTTCGTCTCCGTCGATCGGGATGCGTATCGGCAGACGTTCACCCATGCGCTCTCTCCTTACTGTGTGTCAGTTCACGGGCCTGGTGGCCGGGTTGGACATCAGGTCGAGCGCGATGTCCACGATCATGTCCTCCTGGCCTCCGACCAGGCCGCGCCGGCCGACTTCCAGCAGGAGCGTGCGGGCGTCGACGCCGTAGCGCTCGGCGGCGATCTCCGCGTGGCGCAGGAAGGAGGAGTAGACGCCGCCGTAGCCGAGGGTGAGCGTCTCGCGGTCGACCTGTACGGGGCGGTCGCGCAGGGGGCGGACCAGGTCGTCGGCGGCGTCCTGGAGGTCGAACAGGTCGCAGCCGTGCTTCCAGCCCTGGATGTTCGCCACGGCGATGAACGCCTCGATGGGGCAGTTTCCGGCACCCGCTCCTTGTCCGGCCAGGGAGGCGTCGACGCGGGTGACGCCCTCCTCGACGGCGACGACACTGTTGGCGACCGACAGGGAGAGGTTCTCGTGCGCGTGGATGCCGATCTGAGTGCTCTCGTCGAGTACGTCGCGGTAGGCACGGACCCGTTCGCGTACGCCGTCCAGGGTGAGGCGGCCGCCGGAGTCTGTGACGTAGACGCACTGGGCGCCGTAGGACTCCATGAGCTTTGCCTGCGCGGCGAGTTGGGGCGCCTCGGCCATGTGGCTCATCATCAGGAAGCCCGAGACGTCCATGCCCAGCTCGCGCGCCTTGGCGATGTGCTGGGCCGAGATGTCGGCCTCGGTGCAGTGGGTGGCGATGCGCACCGAGCGGACGCCGAGGGCGTAGGCGCGCTCCAGTTCGGCGATGGTGCCGATGCCGGGCAGGAGGAGGGTGGTGAGGACGGCGTTGTCGATCGCGTCGGCCGCGGCCTCGATCCACTCCCAGTCGGTGTGGCTGCCGGGGCCGTAGTTGAGGGAGCCGCCGGCGAGGCCGTCGCCGTGGGCGACCTCGATGGCGTCGACGCCGGCTGCGTCGAGGGCGGCCGCGATGCGGCCCACGTCGGCAGGATCGATGCGGTGCCGGATGGCGTGCATGCCGTCCCGCAGGGTCACGTCCTGGATGTAGAGCTGGTGAGTCATCGGCTGGCCTCTGCGGTGACGGTGGTGCTGTGCCGGGCGATCGACTCGGCGGTGCGCAGGGCGGCCGAGGTCATGATGTCGAGGTTTCCGGCGTAGGCGGGCAGGTAGTGGGCGGCGCCCTCGACTTCGAGGAACACCGAGACACGGGTGGTCACCGGGCCCGCGCCCGCGGGGAGCAGGGTGTGCACGGGCTCGCCTTCCGAGATCGGGGTGAACTGCACCTCCTGCTTGAGGCGGTAGCCCGGCACGTACTGGGCGACCCGCTCGGCCATCTCCTTGACGGAGGCTCGGATGGCGTCGTGGTCCGCGTCCCCGATGAGGCAGAGGACGGTGTCTCGCATGATCAGCGGGGGCTCGGCGGGGTTGAGGACGATGATCGCCTTGCCGCGGGCCGCTCCGCCGACGTTCTCGATGGCGTGGGAGGTGGTCTCGGTGAACTCGTCGATGTTGGCGCGCGTGCCCGGCCCCGCCGACTTGGAGGCGATGGAGGCGACGATCTCCGCATAGTGGACGGCGGTCACCGCGGAGATGGCCGCGACCATGGGGATGGTGGCCTGGCCGCCGCAGGTGACCATGTTGAGGTTGTCCGCGCCGGCCTCCAGGTGTTCGTCGAGGTTGACGGGCGGGACGACGAACGGGCCGATGGCGGCGGGGGTGAGGTCGATGAGCCGCTTTCCGAAGGGCGCGAGCCGGTGGGCGTTGGCCAGGTGGGCCTTGGCCGAGGTCGCGTCGAAGACGATCTCGATGTCGTCGAAGTGCTCCATGGCGATCAGGCCCTCGACGCCCTCGTGGGTCGTCGGGACCTTCAGTCGGGCGGCGCGGGCGAGGCCGTCGGACTCCGGGTCGATGCCCACCATGGCGGCGACTTCGAGGGTGTCCGACAGGCGGAGGATCTTGATCATCAGGTCGGTGCCGATGTTGCCCGACCCGATGATGGCGACCTTGGTCTTTGGCGTCTTGGGGGAAGTCATGCGTCCCTCTTCTCGGAGAACGCGGCGGTGACCTCGCCGAGCGAGCTGATCTCGGCGCGGATCCGGGTGCCGGGCGGGGCCGGGACCATCGGGCCCAGCGCGCCGGAGAGGACGACCTGTCCGGCCCGCAACGGGTCACCCAGGTCACGGGCCGTCCGGGCGAGCCAGGCCAGTGCGTTCAGGGGGTCGCCGAGGCAGGCGGCGCCGTTGCCCTCGGAGACGAGGACGTCGTCGGCGTACAGCCGCATCACGGTCTCGCGGGGCTCGAACTCGTCCAGCGTGAGGCGGCGTTCCGCCAGCACGAACAGTCCGCTGGAGGCGTTGTCGGCGACCGTGTCGGTGAGGGAGATGTCCCAGTCGGCGATACGGCTGTCGACGATCTCCAGCGCGGCGACGGCGTAGTCGACCGCGGCGCGCACCTGCGCGGGGTCCAGGTCGCCGTCGGCCAGGTCCTCCTTGAGGACGAAGGCGATCTCCGCCTCGGCCTTGGGCTGCAGCAGCCTGCCGGAGGGGACCTCGGCTTCGGCGGAGACGTCCATGTCGGCGAAGAGCACCCCGAAGTCGGGCTGGTCGACGCCGAGTTGGCGCTGGACGGCCGGGGAGGTCAGGCCGATCTTGCGGCCGACGACGACCGCACCGCTGTCCACTCTGCTGCGGGTGAGTTCCTGCTGTACGGCGTACGCGGCGTCGACGTCCTGGGTACCGAGCAGATCGCGTACCGGGGCCACGGGCCGTCCCTCGGAGAAGGCGGCGGCGAGCCGGGCGGCCGCCAGCTCGACGGGTGTGGCTGCCATGCCGGTCACCGCCCTTCCGCCGTGGTCACAGCGAATCCGGCGATCCAGGCGGGGATGGCCTCGTAGAAGCGGGAGGTCATCTCGTACTTGCCGGTGGCCGCGAGGGAGGCGTACGCCGCGATCCAGGTGCGGACCTCGTGGGCGGAGCCGCCGCCCTGTGCGGCCATGTCATCGACGGTCCAGGAGTCGAACTCCGCGAGGTCGCCGCGCTCCAGCTGGTCGAGGAGGAGGCTGTCCCAGGCGGGGTTGATCGGGATCATCTTCGACGACCCGGCGGCGTAGTCGCGGCCGGCCTGGACGACCCGCTCCTCGCCCTTCGCACGCTGCTCCGGGGTGGGCGGGTTTCCCTCGATGAGCGCGTCGGCGACCCGGGGCGGTGCGCCCTCCAGCACCGGCACCGGCGGGTCGTGGGACAGACCACCGGAGGCGACGAACAGCACCCGCTTGTCCAGGTCGGCCGCGGCCTGACCGACCGCGGTGCCGAGAGCGCGGATACGGCTGACCGGGCCGAGCGGGGTCGCCACGCCGTTGACGAAGACGGGCACCACCGGCACGCGGTCGATACCGCCGAAGAGCACCTCCAGGGGCTGCGCGAAGCCGTGGTCCACGGTCATCCGGGCCGAGACGGTGAGATCGATGCCGCGGTCGAGCACCCCCTTGGCCAGCGTCCTGGCGGCGTCGGTGTCGACCGACAGCGGTCCGCCCTGGGAACCGAAGTCGCCCACCGCGTGGGCCTCGGTGGCAAGGCAGAACGGGGGCATCTCCTTGTAGAAGAAGCCGTTGTAGTGGTCGGGCGCGTAGAGGACGACGAGCTCCGGGTCGAAGCGGCGGACGAAGGCCCTGGCGCTCTCGACGGCCTCGTCGACGCGGGCCAGAACCTCGGGCTCGGGGTCGTTCCTGCCGATCAGGGGCGAGTGCGAGAGCCCGACGACAGCTGCGGTCATGGGAGAGGGTCCTTAACTCTGGGGGGCCGACGGGTGGATGACGAGCTTCCCGGTCAGACCGCCGTCGATCATGAGCTGGAAGCCCTTGTGGATGTCCGTGAGGGGCAGGGTGCGGTCGATCACGGGGCGGACTCCGGTGGCCTCCATCAGCCGGAGCAGCGCGACGAGCTCGCCACGGGTGCAGCCGGTGGAGCCGAGGACACGTCCCTGGAGGTAGAAGATGCGGGCCAGGTCCGCGGGCGGGTTGGCGCCGCTCGTCGCTCCCGCGATCACGACCGTGCCGCCGCGCCGCAGCGACTTCAGCGAATGGGACCAGGTCGCCTCGCCGACCGTCTCGATTACGACGTCCACCCGCTCGGGCAGCCGCTCACCGGGGGCCAGCGCGGCGCGCACCCCCCAGGTGAGGGCCTCGGCACGCTTGGCCTCGCTGCGGCTGGTGGCGTAGACGACGGCCCCGGCGGCCACCGCGAGCCAGATGGCGGCGGAGGCGACCCCTCCGCCCGCGCCCTGTACGAGCACCCGGTCGCCGGCGGTGATCCGGGCCTGGGTGAAGAGCATGCGGTAGGCGGTGCCCCAGGCGACCGGCAGGCAGGCCGCCTCGTCGAAGGACAGCCACGCGGGCTTCGGCACCAGGTTGCGGGTGGGCACGGTCAAGTACTCGGCGAAGGCCCCGTCGTGCTGCTCGGACAGCAGCGCACGGTTCGGGTCGAGCGTCTCGTCTCCCCCGCCCGCGTCCGGGTCGCCGAGCACCGGATGCACGATGACCTCATTGCCGTCCTCGTCGTAGCCGGCCGCGTCGCAGCCGAGCACGATGGGAAGGCGCTCCGGGGGATGGCCCACGCCACGCAGCGTCCACAGGTCGTGCATGTTCAGGGAAGAGGCCACGACCCGTACCCGGGACCAGCCGGGCTTCGGGTGAGGTACCGGTACGTCGCGCAGCACCAGCCCGGACAGCGGGTCGGCGGCGCTCTGGGAGATGGCGGTTGCTGCAAGCACGCAGCCACGTTCACCCGCACCCGGAGGCGGGACCTAGCCCGTGTGCCACGGTGCAGCACACGTCCGGGCTCCTGCCGGATGGCGGCCCGGGCCCGGCCCCCTGCGCTCCCGTCGGACGCCCGGCACGCCGACCAGCGCGCGGGTGGCCGCTCGGCTTGAAACCTGCCACCCTCAGGGGGATCGTGAACATGGTCAGCAAGTCCGGCAACAAGGCCACTCAGGACACGACAACAAGGCTACCAAGGACACGACGATGACGTCCGACGAGCCGCCCAGCCGACTCCCTCCGGCATCGACAGGGGCCTTCCTCGGCACGGCTGCGGCCATCGCGGTCACGGACCCGGACGGCCGGGTGACCCATTGGAGCAGCGGCGCCCAGACGCTGTGGGACTATGCCCCCGAGGAGGTCATCGGAAAGCCTCTGGCCGATCTGTTCACCGCTGGCTGGGCAGTGCTGAGGCACCGGGACGGCAGGCTGTCGGATGCTCAGGTGCGCCTCTATCCGCTGCCGTCCGACAAGCGGCCGACCGGGTGCCTGGTGATGGTCGTGCCCGGGACGGACTCCCCGGACGAGTGCTCGCTCAAGCGATGGATGTTCCAGGAGCAGCCCCTCGCCCTTTCGATCTTTGACCGCGAGGGACGCGTACTGTTCGGCAACGAGCTCACGGAGCGGGTGACGGGCCTCTCCGAGCACGACGTCCGCGGCCGGTTCCTGGCCGAGATCCTTCAGGGCCCCGCATACGAGGAAGTCGAGCAGCGGATCCGCCGGGTTGTTCAGAGCGGGAAGCCCGAATTCAGCGAGCTCTTCGTGAGGCTTCCGGGCGAGCCGAGGGCGCACCCCTGGGCTCTCGACATCTTCCCGCTCACGGACGAAGCCAGCCAAGTGCAGGGGGCGGGTCTGTCGGCCTACGACTACTCCCAGCAGTACGAGTCCCGGGAGCGGCTGGCCCTCGTGAGCGAGGCCCGCACCCGCATCGGCACCAGCCTGGACGTGGTGGGCACCGCACGCGAGCTCACCGAGGTCGCCGTACCCCGCTTCGCCGACCTCGTCAGCGTGGACCTGCTCGACCCCGTCTTCCGGGGCGATGTGCCCGCACCTGTCCTGTCCGGTCCCGTCCCGCTGCGCCGGGCGGCATACAGGGCGGCGTCCGCGACGTCCGCAGAGCATCCGGCCACGGACGAGATCAGCAACCATGTTGCTTCTTCGCCGATCGCCCGGTGTCTGGCCAGCGGCCGGGCGGCACGGCACCACGTCGACGACTCCCAGGTCGTCCGCTGGTTCGCCGACGACCCTGTCCAGGCGGCGCAGGCCCGCGCATGCGGATTGCGTTCGCTGATCGCCGTACCCATCCGCGCCCGTGGCACCACCCTCGGGGCAGTCATGTTCGTCAGATGCTCGTCTCACGAGCCGTTCGGCCCTGACGATCTGGCCGTCACCGAGGACCTGGTCGCGCGGGCCGCGGTCTGCCTGGACAACGCCCGCCGGTTCACCCGCGAACGCGGCATCTCGCTGGCGTTGCAACGCAACCTGCTGCCGCACGGCCCGACCACGCATCCTGCCGTGGAGACGGCTTCCCGTTATCTCCCCGCGGGCGGCGGTGCGCAGCCGGGCGGCGACTGGTACGACGTGATCCCGCTGCCCGGCGCCCGCGTCGGCCTGGTCGTCGGCGATGTCGTCGGCCACGGCATCAACGCCTCAGCCACCATGGGCCGCCTGCGTACGGCGGTGCGCACCCTCGCCGACATCGACCTCCCGCCCGACGAGCTCCTCACCCACCTCGACGACATCGTCACCCACACCGAGGACGACACCGTCGCCACCGGCGAGATCCCCGGCGCCATCGGAGCCAGTTGCCTGTACGCGGTCTACGACCCTCTCTCCGGCATCTGCTCACTTGCCCGGGCCGGCCATCCCCCGCCGATCCTGGTACACCCGGACGGCACCAGCACGGTCCTCGACCTGCCCGCCGGCCCGCCTCTGGGTCTGGGCAGCCTGCCCTTCGAGGCGGCCGAGGTCACCGTGCCCGAAGGAAGTCTGCTCGCCCTGTTCACCGACGGCCTCCTCTCGGCTGGCGATCGCGACCTCGACGAGGGACTCGACGCCCTGCGCCACACTCTGGCCCGGCCCGCGTCCTCGCTCGCGGCGCTGTGCGACACCGTCCTGGGCACCCTGAGCCCCGAAGCGCGCACCGACGACATCGCCCTGCTCCTGGTCCGCACCCGTCTCTTCGGCGAGGACCGCGTCGCCTCCTGGGACGTTCCCGTCGATCCCGCAGCCGTCGCCGAGACCCGCCGCCGCGCCTGCGACCGGTTGGCCGCATGGGGCCTGGAGGAAACCGAGTTCGTCACGGAACTGGTCATCAGCGAGCTGGTGACGAACGCCATCCGGTACGCCAGCGGCCCGATCCGCCTCAGGCTGATCAAGGACGAGGCACTGATCTGCGAAGTCTCCGACGGCAGCAGCACCAGTCCGCACCTGCGCCGCGCCCGGGTGTTCGACGAGGGCGGCCGCGGTCTGTTCATGGTCGCGGAGCTCACCCGAAGGTGGGGTACGCGCTACACCCGCACCGGCAAGACCATATGGGCCGAGCTTGCTCCTCTCGACCTCTCCGCGCGGTGAGGCGGTGGTCAGTGGGGCATGTCGTCGAGGGCGGTGGACATGTCGGCGAGGTCCGGGGGTTCGGCGGCGAACAGGACCACGCTGGCGTCGGGCAGGTCGGCCTCGGTGACCCGGAGGAGTCCGCCCGCCTCAAGGGCGGCCTGGGTGACGGTGTCGCTCTCGTCCGGTGCGGCGACGATGCGGCGGCAGCGGCGGTCGGCGAGGAAGAGTGCGGGCACGAGGGCGCCCAGCAGTTTCGCGGCAAGCGCCCGGCCGGACGGCCCGTGGTCAGGGAGGACCAGGCCCAGGGCAAGGTCGTGGGTGCCGTACGGATAGCAGCTGTGCAGCGGGTGGTGCGCGACGCGGTGGACGCGCAGGAGCAGCGTCGGACCGCCCTGGGCCTCGGTGACGGCGTACGTGCGCGCCATCTGCGGGGTCACCGTGGCGGGCTCGTCGAGCGGGCGCAGCGTCCAGTCGGGACCCAAGACGGGTTCGGGCGGTGCCGGTACGACGGCGGTGTGGATGCTCATGGCCGGCTCACGGTGTCTCGGCGGGTCGCTGGGTCTCGACCCAGCTCCGCAGTTGGGACTTGACCAGCTTGCCGCTGCCGTTGCGGGGCAGCTGTTCGGCGATCAGCACCTGGGTGGGCAGCTTGTAGCGGGCCAGGTGCCGGCCGGTGAAGGCGCGTACCTCCTCCAGTGTGGGCGTGGTCCCGGGCTCGCAGGTCAGCACGGCGAGCACGGTCTCGCCCCACTTCGGATGCGGGACGCCGATGACGGCCGCCTCCAGGACGCCCGGGTACGCGGCGAGAACGCGCTCGACCTCGGCCGGGTACACGTTCTCCCCGCCGCTGATGATCATGTCCTTGAGGCGGTCGACGATGTAGTAGAAGCCGTCCTTGTCCCGGTGCGCGATGTCGCCGCTGTGGAACCAGCCCGCGTCGTCAAAGGCGGCACGGGTGGCCTCGTCGTTGTTCCAGTAGCCGGGCGTGACGTTCGGGCCGCGCACGCAGATCTCCCCGCGCGTGTCCGCGTCCCGCACGCCGGCCCCGGTGACCGGGTCGACGATGCGGATCTGCGTGTACGGCATGGGTGCGCCGGCCGATCCGGCCTTCTCCGCCGTGAGCCCGGCCGGGAGGTAGCAGGCGAAGGGCGCGGTCTCGGTCAGCCCCCACGCCTGCTGGAGCAGGATGCCACGTTCTTCGTAGTTCCTGATCAGCTGGGACGGGACGGGGGCGCCCGCGACGATCGCGGATCGTAGGGCGGAGAGGTCGGCCGCGGCGAAGCCGGGCACGCGGGTCAGGGCGCTGTACATCGCGGGGACCGCGAACAGGGACGTCACACGGTGCTGGACAAGGTCCTCCAGGCACTGGGCGGGGTCGAAGCCGCGGCGCACGACGACGGTGCCGCCGCGCACGAGGGTGCGCAGGGTGAGGGCGTTGAGGCCGCCGATGTGGAAGAGCGGGGCGACAGCGAGGTTCACGTCGTCCGGGCGGGTGTCCACGACACTTTCGACGTTGACCGCGTTCCACCAGAGGTTGCCGTGGGTGAGCATGACGCCCTTGGGCCGGCCGGTCGTGCCGGACGTGTACATGAGCGCCGCCAGGTCGTCGTCGTACAGCGCCACCGGCTCCGTGCGTCGGTCGGCTCCGAGCAGCTCCGAGAGCGGTATCCAGACGGCGGCGGGCGCGGTCGCCGCGGGGCACCGCGGATCTGTGTCGACCAGCACGTGGATGCGGGCGGGTATGTCGCTCATCACGGACTCGACGAGTGCGCGATGGCCCTCCTCGACGACCAGGGTGTGCGCACCGCTGTCGCTGAGGATGTGGCGCACCTCCTCGGCCGCGAGCCGGAAGTTGACCGGCACGAAGACCGCCCCGAGGTGGGCCGCGGCCAGCAGCGTCTCGAAGAAGGTCACGCTGTTGAGGCCGAGGTAGGCGACCCGGTCGCCGCGCCGCAGCCCACGTTCGGCCAGCCCGGCGGCCAACTCGGCCGTCCTGCGGCTGAGTTGGGCGGCCGAGGTCTCATGGCCCTCGTAGACGAGTGCGCAGGCGGTGGGGTACTGGGCTCTGCGGTGCAGTGCCGCGGCGGGGCTGATGTCGACGGCGGCCATGCGGCGGCTCCTTCGATGGCTGTCGTGCGGAAGTGAGAAGGGGAGACGGTTCAGAGGCCGGCGCCACCGGCCGGGGAACGGAATCCGCGGACGGCGATGCCGCCGTCGGCGGGGATCACGGCGCCGGTGACGGTGCCGCTGTTGGCGCGGGAGGCGAGCAGGACGTAGGGGCCGGTGAAGTCCTCCGGCTCCACGCTGGAGTTGTACAGCGGGATGAGCGGTTGCTGCTCCTGTCCGGACGCCTCGTTCCTGGCGAACGACGCGGCCAGCGTGCGGTCCTGAAGGCCCAGGCTCCGCGGGCCGCGCAGCTTGGTGCGCATGCCGCCGACGGCGACGCCGTTGACCCGGACCTTCGGCGCCAGCTCGTAGGCGAACTGCCGGAGCACGCCGAGGCAGGCGTGCTTGCTGGCGGTGTACAGGGGGCCGCCGCCGTCGGTGTGGAAGGAGGCGTTGGACAGCGTCATCACGATGCTGCCGCGCGTGGCGACGAGTTCCCGCCAGGCCGCCTCGACGGCGAGGACGTAGCCCTTGACGTTGATGCCGAAGATTTCGTCGAACGCCTCGGACAGCTCCTTGCCGTCGAGCTTGGTGACGCTGCGGTGGTAGTCCCAGATCCCGGCGTTGGGGACGAGGATGTCCAGCTTGCCGAACCTCTCGACGGTCGCGTCCACCGCCCGGTGCAGATCGTCCGGGGAGCGTACGTCGCCGGTGAGGGGCAGCACCCGGTCGGAGCGGTCGCCCGCCGCGGCGACGACCTCCTCCAACTGCTCGGCCCCACGGCCGAGGACGGCGACGCTCGCGCCTTCGGCGAGGTAGCGCAGGGCGACGGCGCGGCCGATGCCGGAGCCCCCGCCAGTGATCAGGGCGACTTCGCCCTCCAGCCAACCCATGATTCAGTGCTCCCCGAGGAAGTCGGTGACCAGGCGCTCGAACTCGGCCTGGCGCTCCAGCTGGACCCAGTGGCCGCAGCCGCCGAAGACGTGCAGCTGGACGTCGCGGATCTGCTTGAGCATGAGCTGGGCGCCGTCGAGGGTGATGGTGCGGTCGTCGCGGCCCCACAGCAGGAGGGTGGGCGCCTTGATCTTGTGAACGCGCTGCCACAGCGGGTCCATGCCGTGCCGCTTGGCGAAAGCGGCGTTGTAGGCGTCGTAGAAGGCGATGTGGGACTCGTCGAGGGACGCCTCGTAGCGGGCCTGCGCGGTGTCGGCCCAGCGCTTGGGTTCGGCGGTCATCACGCCGATGAAGTCCCGCATCTTCTTCAGGGTGGGGCCCTCGCCGTTGTAGTAGCGGAACATGGCCTTCTGGCCTTCGGTCGGGGTCGGTCCGAAGGGCAGCCAGCCTCCTCCCGGCGCCATCAGAACCAACTTCTCGACCCGGCCCGGGACTTCGAGTGCGGTGGCGATGGCGGAGGCCCCACCGAGGCTGTTGCCGAGCAGGTGGAAGCGGTCGATGCCGAGGGCGTCTAGGGTCTGCAGCAGGGCGTCGAGGGTGATCTCGGTGATGCTGCGGGCGTCGAGGTCGGCCTCGGTGGGGCGGTAACTGCCGCCGAAGCCGGGCTGGTCGGGCAGGATGACGCGGAAGTGCTCCGTGAGCGCGGGGAGGTTGTGGCGGTAGTTGGCGACCGCGCTCGCGCCGGGGCCGCCTCCGTGCAGCATCACCAGCACCGGGCCCTCGCCGGCCTCGCTGACCGTGATGGTGCCGAGCGTGGTCTGCACGGTGTGCTCGACGAGCTTCACCTCTGTGGTCTGTTCAGTGGTCACGAGCGGGCTCCGGTTCACAAGGGCTTACAGGAAGGTGCTGAGGTTCTTGGCGAGCAGGACGTTCTGGTCGATCAGGATGGTGCGGCGCGCGATCAGCAGCCGTCCGTCGTCCGGGTCGCGGCGCAGCTGGTCGGTGCGGCCGCCGGCGTAGAGGTCGACCTCACGTTCCAGGCGGTTGCGGTAGCAGAGGAATGACGACTCGGCGACGTACTCGCCGGGCTCGTCGGCCGGCCAGACCAGGATGTTGGTGATCAGATGCCGGGTCCGCGACGGCGGGTCCTCGGCCCAGGCCATGCCCGAGTCGAACCGGCGGATGCGCCAGGCCAGGCTGGCCTTGGTCTCGTCGAAGATGGCGACCTCGCCGGGCGAGCCGTCGGCCAGGGCCTGCTGGCGCCGCAGGCGGTTGGTGCGTACCGGCGCCCAGTAGTGCAGGTCGTCGGTGAACAGCTCCAGCCAGTCGGCGTAGCGGTGCTGGTCGAGCAGCTGTGCCTCGAGGGCGTACAAGCGCTGTACCTCGAAGTGGAGCCGCATGTCCTCGTCGACGGCGGGTGCGGTCGTCCGGGGGGTCTCCGGGGGGTGGATGCTCATCGGGGGGGTCCTCCTGCGGGCCGCGCCGGGTGGTGCCATTCCAGCGCGGAGGGGGCGGTTCGGGGAGCGCGTGTGCCACAAGGCGGCACGTGGCGGTTCAGCGCTTGAGCAGCGTGCGCAGATCCGCGCTCTCGTCGGACAGGACGGCCGCGTCGACAGCGACACCGCGATCGACGATCCGCTGGGCGGCCATGATGTCGCGTGGTCGGTCGATGGCGGCCGCGGCCACCAGCCGGTCGCCCAGCAGCCCGAAGACGGTGAAGGCGCCGTCGTCCGGAGCCCCGCGCAGCACGGTGCGCTCGGCGTCCGCCATGGTGCCGACCGCCTCCAGCCGGGAGCCGTGCCGGTCGGACCAGAACCAGGAAGCGCCGAAGGACGGCAGGGGGCGGCTGAGGATGCCGTGGGCGGCGGCCTCGCCGTCGCGCTGGGCGGCCTCCCAGTGCTCATGACGGACCTTGTGCCCCTCGGGGCGGGCGACGTCGCCGACGGCGAGGACATTGGGGTGGGAGGTGCGCTGACCGGGGTGGACGACCACACCGTTGTCGACGTTCAGCCCCGCGGCCTCGGCCAGTTCCGTGGCCGGACGCATGCCGATGCCGACCACCACGGTGTCGGCGGACACGGGTGCCACGTAGCCGGTGAGGTGCAGCAGGACTCCGAGGTTGCCCGGACGGCGCTCGACGCATTCGACGCCGGCGGTCAGGACGGCGATGCCTTCGGCGGCGTGCCTCCGGTGCAGTGCGTTCGCGATCTCGTCCCCGACCGCTGCGGTCAGTGGCACCGGTAGCGGGTCGATGAGGGTGACGCGGCAGCCCAGGGCGTGGGCGACGGCCGCGGTCTCCGCGCCGATCAGCCCGGCACCGATCACCGCCACCCGGGCGCCGGGTAGCAGCCGCTCCCGCAGCCGTTCGGCGTCCTCCCAGGTGCGCAGCAGGTGTACGGCCGGGTCGTCACCGCCCGGCACCGGCAGGGGGCGCGCGGTGCCGCCGGTGGCCAGCACGATCCGGTCGGCTGCGGCAAGCTCGCCGTCGGCCAGCTCCAGTCCGCCCTCGTGCGGGCGGATCGCCCGGACCGGGGCGCCATCGCGGAGTTCGATGCCCTGCTCGTCGTACCACTGCTCGGGCCGCAGCAGGATGTTCTCGCGGCGGGACTTGCCGAGCAGGACGTCCTTGCTGAGTGGCGGGCGGTCGTAGGGCAGGCCGCGCTCGGCGGAGAACAGCACGAGCTCGCCATCGTAGCCCTGGGCGCGCAGCGCGTCGCAGGTCGAGACGGCGCCCAGGCCCGCGCCGACGACGGCGATGCGCCGTGGCCCGCTCATGCGTCGGCCTCCTCGCCGGGGTGCAGCCAGACCTCATCCTCGCGCACCTCGACCCGGTGGGTGCGCTGGGCGAGGGTGGCGGGCATGCACTGCGGTTCGCCGGACTTGAGGCAGAAGCGGGCGCTGTGCAGCGGGCACTCGACCTCGCCGTTCTCGATCCAGCCGTCGGCGAGCGATGCCTGGCCGTGGGTGCAGGTGTCGTCGAGGGCGTAGTAGGCGCCGCCCTCGTGGAAGACGGCGATGGCGTCGGTGTGGCCGGTGGTCTCGGCGGGCACCTTCAGCGCCTCGCCCTCCTCGATGTCGCCGACGGCGGCGACCCGGATGCCGGTGCCGGTGGTGCTCATGGGGTGCCCTCGGGGTTCTTTTCGGCGTTCTTCTCGTGCCATGCGGGCGTGTTCATCAGGTCGCGCCAGCGGGTGTAGAAACCGCGGGCGGCGCCATCGCTGTAGAGGCGGCCGGTGGTGCCGGGGTGGACGCCGTCCTCGGACTGAAGCCCCAGTCCCATCTGGTAGTTGAGCGTCATGGAGCCGGCCACGAAGCCGTGCGCGGTGGCCTGTACCTCGCTCCAGTTCTCGCCGTCGTCCTGCTCGAAGATGCCGCTCGGCCCGAACGTGCGCAGGTTGTAGATGCGTTGGGCGTCCTTGACCTCGTCCGGCATCGACTTGTCGACGATGGTCCAGGCCCAGACCTCCATCTTGTCCGGGCCCTTGGGGTGCCACACGCGGATGGAGCCGTTGACCGGCAGGTAGGAGAAGTTCGGGAAGACGGTGCCGTGCCCGGTGGTCATCGGTCCCTCGATCCGGGCGTCACCGAGCCGTTCGCGCAGCGCCTCGTAGTCGGTCCACTCGTGTACGACACGGTCGTCGAAACGGCTCTTGGGGTGGGTCGGAAAGCCGTGCCCGTGCCCCAGCGAGTCGGTGTACTGCCGGCCCGGCGTCTGCACGATGTCCGTCTTGGGGCCCTTGCCGGTGGGTGACATGACCATCAGCGCGGAGGCGTGCGAGATGTTGACGTGGTACCAGTCGGAGGCGAACTGCTCGGCGGCGAGCTTCCAGTTGCCCTCCAGCACCCACTTGTGCACCCCGCCGACGGCCTCGGTGCCCTCCGGGTCGTGGTCGAGCATCGCGTCCAGGTACCAGGTCAGTCCGCCGAGCGCCTCCACCAGGGGCGGGGCCTCGGGGTTCCAGGTCGCGAAGACGAGTCCCTTGTACGTGTCGAGTTGCGCGACCTCGATCAGTCCCCACTGGTCCTGCTCGAAGTGAGCGGGGTAGTCCCCTCCGTTGGGAACGTTGATCAGCTTCCCGGAGGTGTCGTAGGACCAGCCGTGGTAGCTGCACGTGAACGCCTTCGTCGCCCCCGCGTCGGCGCGGCACACCCGCATGCCGCGGTGGCGGCAGGCGTTGAGGAAGGCACGCAGTTTCCGGTCCTTGCCCATGGTGACGATGACCGGGTCCTCGCCCATGTAGCTGGTGAAGAAGTCA
The DNA here is from genome assembly GCF_044768275.1 of Streptomyces sp. NPDC101152. NCBI lineage: Bacteria > Bacillati > Actinomycetota > Actinomycetes > Kitasatosporales > Streptomycetaceae > Streptomyces > Streptomyces sp. NPDC101152. Next base: position 17,965 of record NZ_JBIWPO010000050.1, read on the forward strand.
CCGGGCTTCGTGAACTGGCTCTCGTGCGCGAGGAACAGCCAGCTGGGCGCGAAAACGCGGCCCAGCTCCTGCCGGTAGACGGACTGGTCGCTGAAGATCGTGCGGTCGACCAGACCGCGGTCGAGGTCGAAGTAGGGGCTGACGTCGACGGCCAGCTCGGGTACGCGAGCCAGGCGGTCCTCCCCCACCCTTCGGGCGGGAAGTGCCCCCAGCCGGGCGGGCGTGGTGGTCATCGCTGGGCCTCCTCGGGCCGGATCGGGCGCGCGCTGCGCCGCCCTCGTGGGCTGGTGGTTCGGCGTGCGTTCAGGTGCACACCCGAAGGGTCGGAGCGCTCCGGTTCACGCGGTGGCATGGCGGCTCCCCCTCTTCCTTGCTGGTGGTTCATCGGACGGTGACGGTCAGTTCGGGCCGACGACCGGTGCCGGACCGCACGGCGAGCCGAGAGCCCGGTGTCAGGGGGACGCCTGCGTGCACAGACCCGGTGAAGCAGCAGCTCGCCCGAGTGGAGAGCGCTGCCGTGCGCGGGGAGCGTCCGGGCCGGCCGGGCCACGGCGCGAAGCGGATCGCCGAGGACTTCGGCCGCCAGGCCAGGCGCGACGCGCTCCCCATCGGCGTACTGCCCGACGTACTCGTCCCGGAGCCCCATGAGCAGCTCGTCCATGGTGTCGACGGGACGGCCGACGGCGACGCGCGCCGAGGAGGCGTTGCCGTTGACGGTGTCGGCCGGCGCGGACGGGGAGACGGCCGCCCGGACCTCCGCGCCCGCACGCGGGGTCCGGACAGCCGCCGGCCGAGGATCAGACCGACCTCTGCCTCGGCCCGCGGGGTGATGAGCTCCCGCGTGTCGATGGTGCCGCCGTCCGGGGTCACGATCGACTGGAACAGGGTCCCGAAGCTCGCTTCGGGCAGGCCGAGTTGCTCGCACATCGGCAAGGACGTGCGGCCCACCTTGCGTCCGACGAGGTGCTCACCCGCCGCGAGACGGATCCGTACGTTGGCCTCTTCCACGGCGTAGGCGCCGGCCAGGTCCAGGTCCTCGTACTCCTCGGTGAGTGGTGCGACGGGAATCCTCCCCCAGCCTTCGGCCGGGAGGTGCCCCCAGGCCTCGGCACGCCGCAGCACCGCCGCCGGCTCCTCGACGAGCTGTGCGTCGGGGGAAGCCTGGGCGGCTAGGACGGCGGTCGCGGCCACTGTGGCGTGTCGCTGCATGGCCACAGCAGACGCTGCTCCCGGCCGCCGTGCCCAGCCACCGTGCCGAGATACGGCACGGGGTGACGATCGGATCCGTCACTCAGAGGCAAGCGGGGGCCCCTGTGTTTTACAACGCCGAAACGATCAATTAAGCTGGACGCACGTCCATTTTAATGGCCCCCCTGGATCCCCACGGAGCCCGCCATGCAACTCCCCTCCTCGCCTTCCGCGCAGCCCTCAGTCACAGCGACCGGCGAGCCCGACCAGCAGACCGCGGTCGACAAGGCGCTCTTCCTCCTTAAGTCCCTCGCCGAACTGGACGGGAAGATCGGCGTGAGCGAGCTGGCCCGGCGGACAAGGCTGACCAAATCGACCACCTTCCGGCTGCTCGGCATCCTCCACCGCAACGACCTCGTGGAACGCGTCGGCAGCAACTACCGGCTGGGATCCCAGCTCTTCGACATCGGCGTACGGGTCTACGGCCCCAATCCCCTGCTCCTGCAGGAATGCCTGATGCCGCATCTGGCGGACCTGTACGAGACGACCCACGAGACCGTGCACCTGGCCGTACTGCACGACACCGGCATCGTGTACGTCAACAAGATCCAGGGCCACCGAGCGACCCGCTCCCCCTCCCGGATCGGCGCCCGCCTGCCCGCCTACTGCACCGGCGTCGGCAAGGTCCTCCTCGCCTTCGACCACGACGCCATCGAGGCCGCGATCGCCGACGGCCTCACGGCACGCACTGAGTACACATGCACGGATCCCGACCGTTTCCGGTCCGAGCTGCGCCGCATCCGCCGGGACGGCGTCGCCTACGACCGCCAGGAAGCTGTTCCCGGCCTCACCTGCGTCGCCGTACCGATCATGGGTTCGGCCGGGCGACCCGTGGCCGCCTTCTCCGTCGCGAGCGCCGACCGCCGCTTCGAGCCCGCCCGGTTCGCGCCGGCTCTGCGACGGGTGGCCTACGAGGCGGCACGCGCGGTCAACGCGGCCACAGCAAGCCGGCAGACGGCGACCTCGCGGCTCGACAATCTATCTGCGGCTTGACCCTGGCACGAGAGCCCACAGGCCACCCACCTGGACGGCGACCCCGGTGTGCGGCACCGAGGTCGCCTCACGAACGGGCCGGGCCCAGCGGAGTGGCCTGATCCCGTCCAAGTTCACCGCTGTCCTTGCCAGGAGTGGTCAGCGGTGAAGTCGCCCCCGACGTCCACCGGCGGCTGACGCCAGCATTCCGGGTCGGCGCCTACCGCGGCGAGAACACGTGCCGGAAGACGGCACAGCGCATCCTGATCAGCGCCGGACGCCGCCCCGCCCCGTTACCAGTAACGGGGCGTCAGGGCTGGAAGCGCGTGCGGGACGGCTAGGGCTCAGTAGGTCGAACTCACGCACGGAGCACGACGCCCAAGGGCGATCAGGCAGTCATCCCGCGGAGGGGAGCGGTCAGCCTGATCCGGCGTCTCCGACTGCGCGCAGCCCATGAAGGAACAGGTCGAGGAACCGGTCACGGACTGCGTGCGTGTTCATGCCGCGGAGGCGGGCGATGTGCGTGCTGAACCCGCCGATCGACGCCGCGAAGGTCTCCGCGGCCACGGAGCGGTCGATGTCGCTGCGGAGTTCGCCGCGCACCTGGGCGTCGCGGAGGACGTCCTCGATGACGGCCAGCGGCTGGTCGATGCAGTCGCGCTGGAACGTCGCGTAGAGCTCGGGGTGGTCGGGGAATTCGAAGCTGCAGCGAGCTCCGATCAGCCAGCGGGGGCTGTCGAGATGCTCGGCCATGGCGTCGTAGAGAAGCCGTATGTCCTCCTCGAGGCTGCCCGTACACGGCGGGTCGAGCCGCACGGACAAGGTGGCCAGGCCGGCCAGGATGAGATCGTCGCGCTCGGGCCAGCGCGAGTAGAGGGTTCGTTTGGCGACCTTGGCACGCGCGGCGATGGAGTTGATACGGAAGCCTGCGATGCCGACCTCGGCGAGTTCGTCCACGACCGCCTGGATTATGCGCTCATCCGCACCCGGGTCGCGAGGCCGTCCGGGCTTCGCCGCCGCCGGTGACGTGCTTGCCATGCATGCCCCTTCCAGGTCTACTCGCGGTCCAGTTTCTCAGGTGGCCCAGATCGAAAGTCAGTGCCGGGCTTCGCCCGTGCCCCTTTTCACTACCGAAACGGTTTCGTATTCATACTTCCTCGGGATAGATTTTCCTCGCACGGAACGGTTCCGTTCGAGGGAGTCGCTGATGTTGACGGAGGCCGAGCGCAAGACGTCAGCAGCCTCGGAGGGGCCGGACCGCGCGAGGCCGCGTAGCCGGATAACGCCCGAGCGCGAGGCAGAGATATGCGAGGTCGTGCTCGATGTGCTGCGGGAATCCGGTTACGAGGCCCTGACCATGGACGCCGTGGCCGCCCGGGCCCAGTGCAGCAAGGCCACCCTTTACCGCCGGTGGACGGGCAAGCCGGAGCTGGTCGCTATGGCGCTACGCCATCAAAAGCTTGCCACCCTTTCCCGTGTCGACACCGGATCCCTGCGAGGTGACTTCCGGGCGATGGTGGCGCAACTGGACGACCGGCAGCTGATGGAGAACGCCTCACTCATGCGCGGCCTCGTCCAGGCCGTGCACACCCATCCCGATCTGTTCCAAGCGCTGCGTGACCTGCTCGTACACCCGGAGCTGACGGGACTCGACAAAGCGCTCGCCCGGGCGGTCGAGCGGGGTGAGATCAGCGCGGCCTCGCCGACCCTGACCTACGTGCCACACATGCTCCTCGGTGCCCTGATCGCCCGTCAGTTGATCGAGGACAAGTCGGCCGATCGAGCCTTCGTGAGCCATTACCTCGACGCCGTTGTCCTCCCCGCCCTCGGCGCCTGAACCGCCGCACAACGGCGTACAGCACAACAAGCGTCGTGCAGCGCCACAGCGCCCCTCTCGCCCCACCTGACGTGCGCCACTCTCGTACGGTGGGCGCTTCCGGCCGTCGTCGCCGGACACTCAGCCGAGACCTCTTCGCCCCGAGGCCGTTCCGTGCGACGCCGGTGCTGCTCCGCGAGCAGCTGCTGCCGCATCTCGCGGACCTGTACAAGCTGACGCACGAGACCGTGCACCTGGCGGTCCTGCGTGGCACCGACATCGTGTACGTCAACAAGATCCAGGGCCACCGGGCGACCCGCTCCCCCCTCGGATCGGCGCCCGCCTGCCCGCCTACTGCACCGGCGTCGGCAAGGCCCTGCTCGCCTTCGACCACGACGCGGCCGAGGCTGCCGTACACCCTCGCCGACCCGCGACGGTTCCGTGAGGAGCTGCGGCGCATCCGCCAGGACGGCATCGCTTACGACCGGCAGGAAGCCGCCCCCGGTCTGACCTGCGTCGCAGTGCCGATCATGGGTGCCTCCGGACGTCCGGTGGCGGCGCTCTCGGTCGCCGGCGCCCACCACCGCTTCGAGCCGTCCCGATACGCCCCGGCCCTGCGCCGCGTGGCCTTCGAGGCGGCACGCGCCCTCACCGCAGCGAAGGGACGCCAAGCGGCAGCGCCGTACGACGTGAGCAGGCCGCCGGCTGCCTGAGCGGACCGCCGGTGCCCCCGGCATGCGCGGCACCGAGGTCACCGGGCAGGCCGATCGGACACGCCGACCCGGCCGATCCGCCTGCCGTGCCGTCGCGGACTGTCCGGCCCCACCCGTTTGTGGAGGGATCCCAGTCTCCGACACGACCATCCCTGGTCTGGGCGCGGAGAACGGTGGCCAGCCAGGCGTGCGCGCAAGAGCACCACGGTATTAGCCCGGACGCTCACGCCTGGCGGCCCCGGACCGCCCTGACGAGCGGCCAACGCCAGATTCCGCCCTGTCCCGGGGGTGGGCCAATCGGTTGTGCCGAGATGCGGCACACCAGGTGCGGCGAAGCTCAGCGTCTTTCGTTCCCGTGGGTCCGTGCCAGGTTCGTACCGCCGGTGCCGGGCTGGACGCGCGGCACGCTCACCACAATGTGCACCAGGCTCTCGTCCGCCAGTGACTCGTACACGTGCGGCCGGTCGCCCGGATAGCGCGCGAAATCCCCCTCGCCAAGCTCCAACGGGCTGTCGACAGGCCCCACGCGTACCTTGCCGCTGATGACGTAGAGGTGCTCCAGTGTCCCCACCGGGTGCGGTTCGGACGGCATGTCCGCACCGTCGCTGTGCCGGCCGATGCGCACCACGTAGTTCTCGATGACACCTGAGCCGTAGATGTGGTCCAGCGACCGTGACTCGTACCTTCCGTGCTGCTCCCAGACGACCTCGTCGCCACGCTGCACGTTGATGACCTGTTCCCGCTCGGCGACCAGCCGGGTTACCGGCACGCCGAGGGCCGTGGCGATGGAGAACAGGGTGTCGACCGTGGGGTTGCCCGTGCCCTGTTCCAGATTCGACAGCGTCTGTTTGGCCAGCCCCGCCCGGCGGGCCAGCTCGGCCAGGGACAGGCCGCGCTGCTCCCTGAGAAGGCGCACATTGCGCGCGACTACGGCGTTTCCTTGTGACACACGGCCACTCTACGAGCTGCGGTCGGCGTCCTCCGCGCCGCCCGCCATTCGCAGATGGGCCAGCAGCGCCGCTCCGACGGCCTGTGGCTCTTCCACGGCGAGATGACCTGTATCGACCGTCACCAGCTTCGCCCCGGAAATCCCCTCGGCTAGTTCCCTGGCATGTGGCGGGGGTGTGACGGTGTCCTGGGAACCATTGAGCACGAGCGTGGGGGCGGTGATCCTTCTCAGGTCGCGCCGAACGTCGTAGGCGGCAAGGGCGTCGCAGCAGGCGGCGTAGCCGATCGGGTCGGCGGTGGCGAGGTCCTGCAGGAACGTCTTCCCGAGGGAGGTCGCGGCTGTGCCGGGATCGGCGAACCAGCGGCCGGGCATGGCCTCGAGCAGGGCGCCGGTTCCCGCGCGTCGTACGAGATCGGCGCGCTCCTGCCAGAACTGCGGCGGGCCGAAGTACGCCGAGGAACAGACCAGCGCCAGCGAGGCGACGCGGTCCGGGTGGTGCAGTGCGAGGTGTGTCCCCACACCGCCGCCGAGCGAGATGCCCGCGTAATGGAAGCGGTCCCGGCCGTGGTGGGTGATGAGTTCGAGAACCATGTCGGCGAGGTCGCCGACTGTCGTACGGCCGGGTTCGTGAGCCCGGATGAGATCGCTCGGCGAGCCGCCGTGCCCTGGAAGGTCGTAGCACAGCACGCGGTGGCTCTCGGCAAGCACCGCCACATGGGGGTCCCATACGGTCGTCGATGTGCCGAGCGAGGGCCCCAGAACGAGCAGCGGCGCGTCGATGGGACCGAGCACCCGGTGATGCAGCAGAGGGCGGCGTTTCACTGCGGCTCCTGTGGAGGTTCTCAGCGTTCGAGGAGGAGGGCTACGCCCTGGCCCACACCGATGCAGAGGGTTGCGATGCCGGTGCCACTGCCGCGGCGGGCGAGTTGGTGGGCGACGGTGCCGGCGAGCAGGGCGGCCATGCGGGCGACATTGCGGTTCTCCTCGCCGGCGCCGTTGGCGTTGCCGAAATACACGTCGCCTATGGCGGACGGGTCCAACTCGGGGGTGCGGCCCAGGAGTTGTCGGATGACGTGGGCGGCCAGATCGTCGGGGCGGACGGCGGCGAGGGCGCCGTTGTAGCGGCCGATCGGGGTGCGCACCGCGTCCACGATGTAGACGGTCTTCATGTCAGACACCCCATGTCGTTTGGTGTCAAGCGGCATGGGGGTCCGCGTGGTGCGACCAGGCGGTCGCTTCGTCGTAGTGTGTGCGGGTCTTGAGGCATCCGTGGAGGATGCCGACGAGGCGGTTTCCGACCTGTCGGAGGGCGGGGTTGTAGCCGGCCTCGCGGGCGCGTTGCTTGTCGTAGTAGCGGCGGGCTCCGGGGGAGGCGCGCAGGGCTGCGAACGCTTGGCGCTGGAGGGCGTCGGCGAGGCGGTTGTTGCGGACGTAGCGGGCCTGGACGGTGTGACTCTTGCCGGAGGCCCGGGTGATGGGGCTGGTTCCTGCGTAGTTCTTGCGGGCCTTCGCGGAGGTGTAGCGGGTGGGGTCGTCTCCGAACTCGGCGAGCACCCGGGCGCCTGTGATCTCCGCGATGCCGGGCATCGAGAGGTAGATCTCAGCGTCCGGGTGCGCAAGAAAATGGGCCTTCACCTGCACTTCCATCGCATCTATCTGTTCATTCAGCGCGATGATCAGCCGTGCGTGGGCGAGGGTAGTGGCCGCATAGGCGGCCGTGACCGGCTCGGGCAGGCCGAGCTGCGGCTCGCGCAAGGCGGTCTGGATCGTGGCCGCTTTCGCGTCACGGTGGTGGCGGCGGTGACGGGCCAGGACAGCGGTGATCTGGGTCCGCGTCAGCTTCGCCCCCGCCGCGGGGGTGGGCGCCTTGATCAGCAGTTCCAGGGCATCCGTGCTGGTCAGCTCAAGGTCCGCGTAGGCGGACAGAGCTGCGGGGAAGTACTCCCGCAGCGTGCTGCGCAGCCGCTGGAAGGTGCGAGTGCGTTCCCAGATCAAGCTCTGGTGGGCGCGGGCGACGACCTTGACCGCCTGGGCCTGCTCACTGTCGCCGGCGACCGGCCGCAGCTGGTCCCGGTCGATGCGGACCATATCCGCGAGTGCGTGTGCGTCGCCTTTGTCGCTTTTGGCACCGGAGGTTGCGTACCGCTCCTTGAAGCGGGCGGCCTGTCTCGGGTTGATCGCGTAGACCTGGTAGCCGGAGGCGATCAGGGCCTGCACCCACGAGCCCCGGTCGGTCTCGGTGCCCACCACCACCGCGGCCGGATCCAGGTCCGCGCCGCCGTGCTTGGCGAGGAGCTCGTGCAGCTTCGCGATTCCCTGCACACCTTCGGACAGCCTTGCCGCAACGAGTTTGCGGCCCGCCTCGTCCTGGACCTCGACGTCATGGTGGGGTCGGCGCGGAGCGCGGTACTGGGATTCCTCCCAGCCCGTTTCTCCACGCCGCCCTCCCGAACCGGACGTGCGAGTTGGCCCCGCATCCGGCTCTCCACAAGCCCCGTTGAGCAGGTGCTTTCCTCAGATCGTGCTGGGCCATGGCGGCGGGATAGTCGTCCCCCGAGGCCGGTATCGCGTCGTGACTACCGAGCCCGGGTTGAACAGGACGACGTCTCCGTCGTGCGGCCACCATCCGCCGTCGCAGTAGCGGCGACGGAGCTCCTTCCACCCGGTGCCGAGGTGCTTGCGCCGGAGCCATCCGAAGACCTGGCGCCAGACGATCATGCGCAGGTATTGGAAGGCCCGGGCCGACACCCCGGGGCGGAAGTAGGCGGTCCAGCCCCGCAGCACCTGGTTGAGCTTGTGCAGCAGGACTGCCAGCGGCAGGCTGACATTCATCCGGCAGAGCGCCTTCGTCTTGGCCTTGATGGACCGAAGTGCCTTCTTGGCCGGGTAGTTGTAGACGTACTGCCGGTCGGTTCCCCGCTTCTGGTGCCGCTGGATGCGCCAACCGAGGAAGTCGAGGCCCTCGTCGATGTGCGTGATCAGTGTCTTCTCCTCCGACAGCCGCAGGCCGACGGTGGAGAGGACCTCCGCCACTTCTGGAAGCAGTGCCTCGGTGTGGGCTCGGGTGCCCGACACCAGAATGACGAAGTCGTCCGCGTACCGGATCAACCGGTAGTTGGGCAGGCCCTTCTGGCGTCGAGTCCACCGTTGCTTCGTCGTGGACTGCGCCCCTCCAGGAGCCTTGACGAAGTGCTCGTCCAGGACCGAGAGGGCCACATTGCTCAGCAAGGGCGAAAGGATCCCGCCTTGCGGGGTGCCGGTGACGGTCTCCTTGGAGGTGCCCACCTCGGTGAGGATGCCCGCCTTCAAGAACGCTTTTACCAGCGCGAGCACGCGTTTGTCCCCGATCCGAGCCCGCACCCGGTCCATCAGGGCCGAGTGCGAGATCTCGTCGAAGCAGGCCGTGATGTCGCCCTCCAGCACCCATTCGTAGGTCTTGGATGCCAGGAAGCGTGTCTCGGCCATCGCGTCGTGGGCCCGCCGGTTGGGGCGGAAGCCGTACGAACACGGCGCAAAGTCCGCCTCGAAAATCGGCTCCAGCACCAGCTTCAAGGCCGCCTGGACCACCCGATCGGCCACAGAAGGAATCCCAAGACGCCGCCGCTTGCGCGACCCCGGCTTGGGGATCACCCGTTCCTTGACCGGCACCGGACGGAAACTGCGGGACTTCAACTGCTCCCGCAGCTCGGCGAGGAACTGAACCTCGCCGATCCGTTCCCGGACGAAGGCGGCGGTCATCCCATCGACTCCGGCCGAGCGTGCGCCCTTGTTCCCCGCAACCCGCTCCCAGGCCATGGCCAGGAACGCGGGATCACAGACGAGGTTGTACAGATCGTCGAACCGACGATGAGGATCGTCGTTCGCCCAACGGTGCAGCTTGGTCTGGATCTCCAGTACCCGTCGCTCAGCCCGGAACGGGCCGAGCAGCAGATCACTCGTATTCACCAGCGGTCTCCTGGTCTTCCAGCACTTCCACCACTGACTTGCTGGCCCCCTTCGCCATGCGGCCGGCTTTCCCGGCCTCGGACTACTACGGAGCCTCCGTCCCGCCCGGCGCCGTCAGCAGACGACGTGCCTGTCCTTCCGCCGCGCTGGCTGCGCGGGGCGAGGACGACACCGGACGGTTCCCACGTTCACTTGAAAGTCGATCGACGGGTGAGGCGCCCAGCTCTACCCCTGCGGCATCGCCACGACTACGCCGCAGACATTCATCGTGGCCTCCTGGCCGTTGATCACATGGCGACCAGGAGTTACCCGCTCTCACACAAGAAGCAGGTACGCACCGCGACCAGCCCATATCCGCCAGATTTGAGCTGGTGGGCCGTTAAGGGGCGTCAGACACCGGTTCCTCTCGTACACCTTCCCGTCTCGCTGACCGGACCCGCACCATCTGGCAGTGCTGGCACGTCCCGGCGTTGTCAGGGCTGCTCCCACCCTCCCCGGCGTCTCCCGGATCAGGCTGCCCTCAGCTTCACCCGGCCGCTGCGACGGCCAGGAGTCGAAGGTCTCTCACCTCCGCTCGACTTCAAGCGCCTCGTGGCGCACATGGTCTTCGGCCCAATCATCGCCGATCAGCAGCAACTTCCCCTCCTCGTACGGCACTTCGCTTCCTGCAGCCCGCGGAAGGCGGCGCGCGGCCTAATGGATCCAGTGCTCACGCCCCACTGCCCGGCGGGCACGCCACCCCATCAGCGGTCTGGCCTCCCGGCCGACCAGCAGGGGCACGGTCTGACACCAGAACTCGACTGCTTCCGGCGAGGGAAGTGCTCACCTGCTGGCGGCTACGGCACCGAGTCTCTCCGACCCGGCAGCTCCCATTAGGCGAGGCCCTCCGGGACGATCAGCTTGGCATCGGTCCGGGCGGTGACCTCCTCGACGGAGATGCGCGGCGCGGTTTCGACGAGGACCAGTCCGTCGTCGGTGACGTCGAGGACGCCGAGGTCGGTGATGATCCGGTTCACGCACGCCCTGCCGGTGAGCGGCAGGGCGCACTCGGTGAGGATCTTCGGGCTGCCGTCCTTGGCGGTGTGGGTCATCACCACGATCACTTGGCGGGCGCCGTGGACCAGGTCCATCGCACCGCCGATCCCGGTCACCAGCTTTCCCGGAACGGCCCAGTTGGCGAGGTCACCGTGCTCGGAGACCTGCATCGCGCCCAGCACGGCGACGTCGATCTGCCCGCCGCGGATCATGGCGAAGGAGAGCGCCGAGTCGAAGAAGGAGGCGCCGGGCAGGACGGTGACCGTCTCCTTGCCGGCGTTGATCAGGTCCGGGTCGACCTGGTCCTCGGTGGGGTAGGGGCCGGTGCCCAGGATGCCGTTCTCCGACTCCAGCACCACCTCCACGTCATCGGGCAGGTAGTTGGGGATCAGTGTGGTCAGTCCGATGCCGAGGTTGACGTACTGGCCGTCCTTCAGCTCGCGGGCGGCACGCGCGGCCATCTGTTCGCGAGTCCAGGCCATCTAGGGGCTCACCGTCCGCTGCTCGATCTTCTTGTCCGCCGCCTGCTGAGGGGTGAGCGCGACCATGCGCTGCACGAAGATGCCCGGCAGATGCACTGCATCGGGGTCGATCTCGCCGGGTTCGACCAGTTCCTCCACCTCGGCGATGGTGATGCGCCCGGCCATCGCCGCCAGCGGGTTGAAGTTGCGGGAGGACTTGTTGAACACCAGGTTTCCGTGCCCGTCTCCGCGGGCCGCGCGCACCAGGGCGTAGTCGGTGCGGATGCCGCGCTCCAGGACGTACTCCACGCCGTCGAACTCCCGCACCTCCTTCGGCGGCGAGGCCAGCGCGACGCCGCCGGAACCGTCGTAGCGCCAAGGCAGCCCACCCTCGGCGACCTGCGTGCCCACCCCGGCCGGGGTGTAGAAGGCGGGGATCCCGGCGCCCCCGGCACGCAGCCGCTCGGCCAGCGTGCCCTGGGAGATCAGTTCCACCTCCAGTTCCCCAGCAAGGTACTGGCGGGCGAACTCCTTGTTGGCGCCGATGTAGGAGCCGGTCACCCGGGCGATCCGGCCCGCGGCCAGCAGGACCGCGAGACCGGATTCCAGGGCGCCGCAGTTGTTCGACACCACACTCAGCCCGCTGACCCCGCTCTCGTACAACGCCTGGATGAGCACGTTCGGCACACCGCTGAGCCCGAACCCGCCCACCGCCAGCGAGGCACCCTCCGGTATGTCGGCCACCGCCTCGTGGGCAGTGGCCACCGTCTTGTCCATCAGGCCGCTTCCTCGCCGGCCGCGAGGTCGGACGGGTGCTGGGCCAGGGGCGTGACCTCGACGCTCATGTAGGGGAAGAGCGGCAGGTTCCACAGGATCCGGTGCAGCGCCTCGTTGTCGGCGACGTCGAAGACGCTGATGTTGGCGTACTGGCCGACGCACCGCCAGATGTGCACCCACTCACCGGACTTCTGCAGTTCCTGGCAGTAGGCCTTCTCCCGGGCCACCAGGTCTGCGCGTACCTCGGGGTCGAGGTCCCACGGAATCTCCACGTCCATGCGCACCGCGAACAGCATCGCGTTTCCTCCGGTCCTTCACTGTTCCGGCGCCAACTCGAGGTCATAGTGGACCTCGTGCCCGTTGCCGTCCCCCGCCGGGGCCGGGTCGAGGACCAGCTCGGGCTTGACGGCGGAGGCGATGTCATCGGTGACGTGCTCGCCGCCGCGGAAGTACAGCTGGGTGGTGAGCGTCCGGTGGCCGGGTGCCCTGACCTTCAGGTGGAGGTGGGCGGGGCGCCACGCGTGCCAGCCGGCGGCGGCGATCAGTCTGCCGCAGGAGCCGTCCGTCGGGATCTGGTAGGGGGCCGGCTGGACGGTGCGGATACTGAACGAGCCCTTCTCGTCGGCGGTGACCCGTCCGCGCAGGTTCCATTCCGGTAGGCCCGGCGCGAACTGCGCGTACAGGCCATCGGCGTCGGCCTGCCAGGTGTCGACCAGGGCGCCGGGCAGCGGGGTGCCGTCGGCGCTGCGCACCTGGCCCTGGAAGACGAGGGGGGTACCGCTCTCGCCCTCACGCATGGGCAGGGTGGCGTCCGCGGACAGGGCCGGGGCGCCCGGCACGTAGTACGGCCCTTCGATGGTGCCCTTGCTGCCGGGGCGAGCCTCGTTGTTGACCTCCTCGACCACGTGCTCCACCCACACGTCGAGGAAGAGCGGCCACTCGCCATCGAGGCCGACCTGGATCAGCCAGGCCTTGAGGGCGTCATACTCGGCGTAGGTGACCTTGTGACGGCGGATCACGTCGTGTACCGCGGCCAGGACCTCCGAGGCGAGCGTGCTGACCCGCTCCTTGCTGCTGGCGGCCTCGCTGCGCTCTTTGGCCTGGAAAAGCTCGGTCGCCGAGGCTCCGGAGGCAGCGGCGGTGGCCTTCTGTTCCGTGCTCTGGTGTGTGGTGACGTCGGTCATGTCCGGCTCTCCTTCGAGCTGGTGGAAGGGTCAGGTGTCCTGGCGGTAGCGCTTCAGCTTGTGGTCGTCGATCTCGATGCCGAGGCCGGCGGCCGCGCGTACGCGGACCGTGCCGTTCTCGATCCGCAGCGGCTCGGCGAGCAGGTCGTCGGTCATGTCGAGGAAGTTGGACAGTTCCGCGGGGCGCCGCGCGGTGGTCGGGAAGGCGGCTCCGAACGCGGCGCTGCACAGGGAGCCGATCTGGCCGTCGATCTGGTTGCCCATCACCACGTCGACGCCCAGGCCCTCGCACTGGTGGACGATGCGCTGGGACTGGGTGAAGCCCGTGCGTGCCGTCTTCACGCTCACCCCGTGCGCCGCCCCGGCGAGGAGTTCGCGGGTGACCTCGGCAGGCCGGGTGGCGCTCTCGTCGGCGTACAGCGGGATGCTGCTGTGCTCGGCGAGCCAGCGCCGGCCGAGGACGTCGTCGGCCGGGCACAGCTCCTCGGCGAAGGTGAGGCCCACGTCCTCCAGCTCGCGCAGGGCGCGGGCCGATTCGGCCGCGGTCCAGCCCCGGTTGCCGTCGATGTAGAGCTCCACGTCCTTGCCGAGGGCTTCCCGCAGGGCGCGGGTGGCCTCGACGTCGTCCCGGTAGGGGCGGCGCCCTACTTTCACCTTGAAGGCGGTGATGCCGTACTCGGCGCGCAGCTTCTCAGCCTCGGCCACCATTTCGGCCGCCGGGGCGAAGCCGACCATGTGGGCGACCCGCATCCGGTCGGTGAACCCGCCGAGGAGCTCGGTCACCGACGCGCCCAGCGACTGGCCTATGACGTCCCACAGCGCCATGTCGAGGGCGGCCTTGGCGGTGGGGTTGCCGACCGTCCTGGCCAGCCGAGACCAGATCGCCTCGCGGCGCAGCGCGGACTCGCCCAGGATGTGCGGGGCGAAGACGGTGTCGATCACGGCGATGATCGACGCCTGGGTCTCGCCGTAGGTGAAGGGGCGGGGTGGCGCCTCCGCCGTGCCGGTGATCCCGTCCTCGGTGTGGACGCGGACGAGTACGTGCTCGGCCGTGCCCACCTCTCCGCTCGCGAAGCGCAGCGCCTTGCGGTAGGGGATGGCGAACGGGATCGTCTCGATCCTGGTGATCTTCACGTCTGGTCCTTATCGGCGGATGAGCGGACTGCGCACGACGTGAGTGCCAGCAGCGCGGTCTGCCGCGTCGAAGAAGTCCTCCCGGTAGATGTCACGTGGGAAGAGGCGCGCTTTCATCAGGGCCTTCAGCGTGTCGGCAACCATGGCGGGGCTGCCGCATACGTAGGCCACGTGGCCGGAGGCGCGGGGATAGTCCTCGGCCAGCAGGGCGGGGACTCGCCCGCTGCGGCCCTGCCAGCTGTCGCGGGAGAGGGCGGGGCGGTAGGTGAACCAGTCGTGCTCCGCCTGAAGCGTCTCGAACCACTCCGCGTCGTAGAGGTCCTCCTGGGTGGCGACGCCGCGGTAGAGCACCACCTCGCGCTCGATGCCGGTCTCGACCAGGTGCCGGAGCATCGACACCATCGGGGCGAGACCAGTGCCGCCGGCCAGCAGCAAGACGGGTTCCTCGCGCAGGGGCCGGAAGGAGAACTGGCCGTAGGGGCCGGACAGTGTCACCCGCTCCCCCGCCGTCAGGCTCTTGAAGATCCAGCCGTCGGTGCACAACCCGTCCTCCGAACGCTTGATGTGCAGTTCGATACGGCCGCCGTCGGCGGGACTGCTGGCGATGGAGTACGGGCGCTGCTCGCCGCCGGGCACGTCCAGCAGGACGTACTGTCCCGGGTTGAACGCCAGCGGCTCATCCAGCGTGATGACGACCCGCCGGACGTCCGGGGCGATGTCCTCGACGACGGTCACCTGGCCCGCCCGGTCCCGCACCGGGTGGATGTCCACGCCCTCCACGACGTCCACCTCGCCCTCCACGACGAGATCGCCGCGGGGGCAGGCCACGCACAGCAGTGCGCAGCCTTCTTCACGTTCGCTCTCCAACAGCGCGTACGGGGAGGCGTCACCGAGGTCGGCGTCGCCCTCGAGGATCTGTGCCTTGCAGGTGCCGCAGGTGCCGTGGGTGCACGCGTGTGGCAGCCAGATGCCCTCGCGCAGGGCGGCGTCCAGTACCGTCTGGTCCTCGCGGCACTCGATCTCCGCGCCGAGCGGCTCGATGCGGACGGTGTGAGTGGTCACTGCGTTCTCCCTTGCCGGACCCGCGAGTGCGGGACTTCTCGGGCAGCGCCCGCACTCGCGGGTGGTCGGGTGGCCGCTCAGGCCTCGAAGCTGAGCAGCGTCTTGTGTCCGATGCCGAGGTCGGCCAGCGACTTGCCCTGTCCGCCGGAGAGCTGTTCGTCGAACAGCCGCCAGTCGGTGACCGATGCCGGATCGAAGTCGGGGTCGGACGCGGCCCAGGTGTGCACCATCGAGGTGGCGAACTCCGCGAACGGCATGTTCTTCGGCACCCGGAAGCAGGCAGCCGAGCAGAACAGCGGGTTGCCCCGCCAGTGCACGTAGACCAGCTGGTCGTCGCCGAACACCTCGGCGCGGTCGGCCGACGGGAACTCGTAGTCGTACAGCGCCTTGACCGTCATCTCACACCGCCTTGCCGTCGCCGTCGCTGTGCCATGCGGCCCAGGCGAGCTGGTCGGGGGAACCCGTGTACTCGCCGTTGTCGCCCTCCTGGATGCCGTACCAGGCGAGAACGTCGGGCATGGTGGGGCCACCACAGTTGCCCTGGTAGATCTGGTGGACGGGGAGCCAGGCCTGGACGTACTTCTCCGGCTCCCGTTCGAAGATCCACTGGCAGCCGTCGCTGCACGTGTGGAAGGTCTCGTCGCGGAAGGTGCTGCGCCGGAAGGAGATCCGGTCCGGATGTCCCGGCTCGGTGAAGGCCATCGGTACCTGGCAGACCTGGCACAGCTGAGGCAGTCCCTGGAAGAACACCCGGCCGCCGTCGGCCTCGATCTTGCGGTGCTTCTCCCAGACCGGCCGGTAGACCTGGTCGAAGGAGTTCGGGTACTGCTCGGCGAGCCACTTCATGTGGGCCTCGTCGGGCGTCTCGGTGGTGAAGGCGGCGGCGAACGAGAAGTTGTGCAGGATCTTGTACACCTGGTGCGAGAGGTGGTCCTTTTCGGCGATCGCGTCGCTCACGTGCCGGGGCGGCTGAATGCCGTAGTACTCCAGGTCGGGGAAGAGCCCGCCGAGCATCTGCTCCTCGAAGTACAGCTCGAATGCCTCGCGCCAGCTCATCACCGGCTTGGGAAGCATGTAGTCCATCATCCCCGCGACCAGCGCGGACATCCGGTACGCCCGCCAGAACCATTTGTCGATCCAGTCCTGGATGATTGGCACGTTGCCCTCGTCCTGCTCCAGCAGGAACTTGATGGCCTCCAGGCCCAGGGTCATGTGCCGGCTCTCGTCGGACTGGGCGGAGAAGCCGAACGACATGGTGGGCATGTCGCCGTTGAAGCTGGCGCCGCTCATGAAGGGCACGAACAGGAGGTTCGTCAGCAGGTACTCGAAGCTGAACGAGATGGAGATGAGGAACTCGAACGGCCCGGCGGTCATAGCGTCGTCGAAGAGGGACTTGGGCACCGACAGGTACCAGACCCGGTCGTGCATCGTCGACCAGCTGTGGAAGCCGCCGTAGTACTTGTTGTAGTTGCTGATGGTGTGGATCTGCGTCTGGCAGTGGCGCAGTTCGTCCACGCTCTGGCACAGCGCCGCGAACCGGGGGGCCGGGCCCTCCAAGTGGCGGGCCAGGTAGGCGAAGTGTCGGTGTGCCGCGTACTCCAGGGGCGTGACGCCCTGGATGAACAGCTTGATGGCGTTCAGGTAGCTGGCGTCCGACAGCGACAGGTGACCCTGGCTCTGGGCGAAGCCGTCCAGGACGGCGTACAGCCGCTTGTCCTTCTCGGCCTGGTACTTGTAGTAGGCGTCCACGGTCAGCCGGAAGGGGTCCTGCCAGCCGTCCCAGTCGTGGATCTTGATGCCCTCGTAGCGGGTGTGCGGAAAGAGTTGCTCACGGTCGACGTATCCCGGTTCCCAGTCCAGGTCGCGGGTGAGCAGCGCGTAGCGTTCCTTGAGCGGCAGCTTGCCGGCCGTCTTCGAGGCGGCTTTCTTCGTGGGCACGCTCATGTCAGTGCTCCCAACTCACGATGATCTGGTCGTCGTCCCACTCGGAGAAGTTGCCGGTGTAGGAGACGATGGCCAGCTGGAACTCGCCGGTCTCCCACTCCCGCCCGAGGCGGTTCTCGACCGTCTCGCGGTTGATGACGATCCGGCCCGCGGCCTGCAGCTGGACGAGGCCGGGAAGGTGACGGAAAGTCAGTTCGGGGTTGTCGTCCTTGATCGCCTCAATCAGGGCCCGGTTCTCCTCGGACTCCTGGAGGTCGATGGCGACCTGGCGCAGTGTTCCGGTGCTCATGCGGCGCCTCCGGTGGTCTTGGTCCATGCGGTGGCGTGGGCTTCGGCGAGGTCGCCGAGCACAGTGGTGCTCGCCGTCTGCGGGAGCGCCTGGTCGATCACGTCGGTCAGAGCCGCGACCGCGTCGTGTGCCCGGTCGGACCAGGTGGCGGCGATTCGGGTCAGGGCGGCGCGGTTGTCCTCGCCGTGTTCCGGGTCGTTCGCCCAGCAGGTGAGCAGCGCGTCCAGCCACTTGCGCTGGTCGGCGTACCACGTGGCCAGGTGCTGTGCGACCAGGCTGTACGCTCCGGCCCCGCCGAGCAGCGCGGTCTCGTCGAGGTGCTGGTACAGCAGCGGGTAGACGAGTGAGTCGACGAGGTCGACGGCCAGCAGGCCCTCCGCCCAGTCCTCGACGACCATGATCTCCTCGGTCAGGCGGCGCAGTGGCTGGAGGTGCTTGCCGTCAAGCCATTGCCGCTTGGCCTCCTTGAGCGCCTCGGCGGTGCCGCCGCCGGCGGCGATCCCGGCCCGGGAGAGCATCTGCGCGTTGCCGATCCGGTCGAACGCGGCGAAGGTGCAGCACTGCTCCAGGGAGGTGCCGTAGGCGAAGCGGGCGCCGGAGACGCTCACCAGCTGGGCCCCGGACTCGTAGTGCCTGAGCGGGACGACCACCGAGGTCAGGACCGTGTGCCACGCCTCGGGCAGCTTCGCGAGCAGGCCGCGCGCCTCCAGGTAGCCCAGCGTCTTGCCGAACTCGTCGTGCAGCGCGGCCCGTTGGGTCACGTACGGCGTGTAGTAGTACTGGCGCGGATCGGTGTAGCTGTACGGATCCGTCAGCCGCAGGGCGGAGAACCGCTCGTCGTACAGCTCGCGGTCCTGCGCCCAGGTGGGCCGGTAGTGGAAGTTCTCCCTCGGCTCGACGTCGAGTGTCGCTTCGAGATAGCGGCTCGCCGGCTGGTCGCCGAGGCGGTTGATCACGTTCTGGTAGGTCTGGCGCCTCGGTTCGAGGACCCGGTAGCGCAGTTCGTATTGCACGAGCTTCTCCTGACGGGCTTCATCGGCATCAGGGACGGTTGCCGCGCTGTTTCAGCGGCGTACGGAGGCGGCGATCAGGCCGAGCAGGAGTGCCTGAAGCTCGTCCTCGCTGGTGAGCCGGCGTGGTCCGTCGTCCGGGAGACCGGGGGCGGTGAGCCGGGCGACGGCGGTACGGCCGGACACGGCGGTCTCTACCCGGGCTTCGGCTTCGCCGCAGCCGATGGTGAAGGACAGGCTCCCGGGACCGGTCTCGTCCGCCAGGGTGAAGGCGGGGCCGTGGTCCCGGAGGACCGCGTTCGCCTCACAGACCAGCTGCTCGGCGAGGGACCGGACGACCACCTGCGTGTCGGTGAGGACCGCCACAGGGCCGGCCTGGCTCGGTTCGGTCTCCGGCACGGGCGGCGGCGCGCCGTCGAGCAGGGACATCACGGAAATCATGAACGGCGTCATCGGGCGCTCCTTGGTCCGAGCCGACGTCTGCGGGGCCGCTCGGGCGGTGCGCCACTGCCGCGGCCTGCGGTTGCTCTGAGTGTTACAGCGCCGCAATGACGTGTGAAATATCGATTACTAATGGATTGATATCCGGGGCGTCACATTCAGAAGACGTCCTGCTCGACCCACTCGACGTCGAGTAGATCGAGCAGGGACTGAAGCGCCTGATGCCTACAGACCCATGTCCTTGGCGATGATCGTCTTCATGATCTCGCTGGTGCCGCCGACGATCCGGTTGACGCGGTTGTCGGCGTACAGGCGGGCGATCGGGTACTCGTTCATGTAGCCGTAGCCGCCATGCAGTTGGAGGCAGCGGTCGATCACGCGGTGGGCGACCTCGGTGCAGAACAGCTTGGCGGAGGCGGCCTCGGCGGGGGTCAACTCGCCGGCGTCGAGGGCCTCCGTGGCGCGGTCGATCACGGCTTCGGCCGCGTCCACCTCGGCCTTGCAGGCGGCCAGCTCGAACTTGGTGTTCTGGAACGTGGCGACCGGCTTGCCGAAGGCGACCCGCTCCTGCGCGTACTGCTGGGTGAATCGGATGGCGGCCTTGGCCTGCGCGTACGCGCCGTAGGCGATGCCCCAGCGCTCAGAGGCGAGGTTGTGGCCGAGGTAGTGGAAGCCCTTGTTCTCCTCGCCGAGGAGATTCTCGACGGGCACCTTGACGTCGACGAAGGCCAGCTCGGCGGTGTCAGAGGTCTTCATGCCGAGCTTGTCGAGCTTGCGACCGACCGAGTAGCCCTCGGACTTGGTGTCCACCACGATGAGCGAGATGCCGTGGCGGCGGTCCTCGGCCGTCGGGGCGGCGGTGCGGGCGCAGACGATCACACGGTCGGCGTGCACGCCACCGGTGATGAAGGTCTTGGCGCCGTTGAGGATGTAGTGCGTGCCGTCGAGCTTGGCGGTGGTCTTCATGCCCGCGAGGTCGGAGCCGGTGCCCGGCTCGGTCATCGCGATGGCCCACATCTCCTCACCGGAGACGAACTTGGGCAGGTAGCGCTTCTTCTGCTCCTCGGTGGCGAGCATCTTGATGTACGGCAGGCAGAGGTTGACGTGGACACCGGACCCGCCGAAGGAGACACCGGCGCGGGCCGTCTCCTCGTACTGGACGGCCTCGAACTTGTGGGTGTCCACGCCCGCGCCGCCGTACTCCTCCGGCACGGTGATCCCGAACAGGCCCAGCTCGGCGAGCTTGTAGTAGAACTCGCGCGGCGCCTGGCCGGCGGCGAGCCATTCGTCGTGGACCGGAACGACCTCGGCCTCGATGAAGGCGCGGAGGGTCTCCCGGAACGCCTCGTGATCTTCGTTGAATACCGTACGGCGCACGGACATGCTCCTTCGTCAAGGCTCGCGACCAGCGGAGGCCAGCGGACCGGCGAGCTCACAGAGGGGACCAAGCGCCTGACTAAGCGCTTGCTTTTTCGAGATTACCCGTCGGCCGTCGTGGCAGTACAGAGACCCACGACACGTCAGAGCAGGTCCGAGCCGTCAGCGGGCGGCAGGTCGGCCGCCGCCCAGCAGCCATCGCAGGCGGGGCATCACCCGGGCGAGCAGTGCGGAGTCCTCGCCCGCTCGGGTCGCGACGGCCAGCTCGACCTCCTCGGTCGTGCCCGACAGGGGCCGGTATGTGGCCCCCGTGATGTGCAGGTGCCGCACCGAGGCGGGCACGAGCGCGACGCCGAGCCCGCCGGCGACAAAGGCAACGAGAGTCGAGGTCTCGGCCACCTCCTGCACCGCCGAAGGATGGAAGCCCGCTCGCTGGCAGGCATCGAAGACGGCGTCGTACACCACCGATCGATGCTGGGAGGGGTAACAGATGAACGGTTCGGTCTGCAGCTCGGCCAGCGGCACGCTCTTCCGGTCGGCGAGTTCGTGCCCCTCCGGCAGCACGGCGATGAGCGGTTCCCGACGGAACACCAGGACGTTCAGCTCGGGATCGCGGACCGGGGGGCGCAGGAACGCGATGTCCAGCGACCGGTCGTGCAACGCTTCCACCTGGCGTGGTGTCAGCATCTCCCCCTCGAGCTCCAGCTCGATCCCCGGAAACTCCTCGCGCAGCGCGCGGGCCACCGTCGGCAGCAGCTCGTAGGTCGCCGAACCGGTGAAACCGATGGCGACTTTGCCGACCAGGCCGGAGGCGACGCGCCCTGCCTCGTCCGCGGCGGCGTCCACCGCGGCGAGGATGCCGCGTGCCCGCTCCAGGAACCGGGCACCGGCGGGTGTGAGTTCGACCCGGCGGGTCGACCGGGTCAGAAGTTGTACGCCGAGTTCCGTCTCCAGCTGTTTGATCTGCTGCGACAGCGGAGGCTGAGCGATGTGCAGACGTTCCGCGGCGCGCCCGAAGTGGCACTCCTCGGCAACGGCGACGAAGTACCGGATGTGCCGTAGCTCCATGCGGGGAGCATAAGGTGGCCGGTCGCGGCTCCCGGCCCGTACCGCCTGATCAGCGGGGAAGGACGCGCAGGGCCTCCAGCGCCGCCCCCAGATCGGCCAGGGTGCGGGGGTCGGACAGGGAGCGACTGGTCAGTTCCTCGATCCGGCGCAACCGGTAACGGACCGTGTTCGGATGCACGAACATCCGCTCGGCGGTGTCCTGTGCCCGGCCACCTGCGGCGAACCAGTGGCGGAGAGTCTCCAGGAGGCGCGTCCGGTCCTGCGGGGGCAGAACGAGCACGGGTTTCAGGATGACCTGCACCAGGCGTGTCGCCTCCTCGGGCGCCGCCGCGACGACCATGGCCAGCGGATGGTCGTCGAAGCGGGCCACGCCCGCCGACTCCCGGGCCAGTCCGGCGAGCGCCAGCCGTGCGAAGCGCAGTGCCTGAGGGGTGTCGCCAAGGGAGTCGAACAGCGGGCTGATCCCCATCCGGGCGCGGCGCCGCCGCAGGGTCCGGAGGCTCAGCGTCTCGGCGTCCGGCACGGCGAGGGACAGAACACCGATCTGCTGGTCCAGCAGCAGTCTCCAGGCCGAAGGCACGTGAGCCTCGCGCAACGCCGCCTCGATCCCGGGCAACGGTTCCTCGCCCGCCCCGAAGCCCGCGGCCACCACCACCGCATACGGCCCGTCCTTGGGCAGCCCGAGGTGGCGCGCCGCGTCGTCGAGGCCGGCAGGGTCCGTGATGTCGCCCCTGCACACTGCCTCGAGCAGTGCTGAACGTCTCGCCTCGCGCTGCCGGCTCAACTCGGTGGACGTCTCCCGGTATGCGGTGGCGAGCACCTCCGCGTACCGGCCGAACAGCATCCAGATCTCCGAGGATCCGGCTGCGAGCTGGGCCTCAGCCACCTCGGGGTGACGCCGGGCCTCGTCGAGGATGTGCGCCCAGAGCGAGTCGAACGCGATCCGGTAGGCGCGCAGGGCGTCCACCAGCGGGACGCCCTGCTCGGCGCGGATCCGCCCCGTCTCGCGCGCCGGGCGGGAGTCGGGCTCGCTGCCCTCGACGAAATACGCCAGGACGACCCGGGCATTGCGCTCCACGGAAAGCCGCAACGATTCCCTGGGAACAACCGAATCATCGGCGTAGGAATCAACCTCGGCACGAATGCGCACCACCAACGCCTCACTGATTTCGTGAAGGCGCTCCTGCAGCACCGAAGCGACACCGGAGAGGTCCATCTCCGCAGCTTATGGCGGTTCCCTTGTTTCTGGGAACAAGTAGTCCACAGCGATGCTGTATGTGCTGCCATAGACGCTCCTCATTACGGACGGCAGCATGCCGCCAAGCATCGCTGGGACGCGCGATGCACGTAGTCGCAAGAGGAGACAGGCATGCCCAATCTCGCGGAGTTCCTGGTGGCGACGGCCGCCCGACAGCCGGAGCGCCCCGCGCTGCGGCTGGGAACGGCGACCATCAGCTACGCGGAGCTGGACGAGGCGAGCGCCCGCGCCGCCGCACTGCTGCGCGCCGAGGGGGTCCGGCCCGGCGACCGGGTGGCCCTGATGCTGCCCAGCTCACCCGAGTTCGTCATCCTCTACTACGGCATCCTGCGCGCCGGCGGCATAGTCCTGCCGCTGAACCCGCTGCTCAAGGAGCGGGAGGTCGCCTACCACCTGGGCGACTGCGGTGCCGTACTGCTCTTCGAGTGGCACAAGGCGCCAGGTGAGGGCGACAAGGGCGCTGCCGCCGCCGGCGTGCGGCACCTGGTCTTCGAGCCCACCGACTTCGCCGAGCGTCTCGGGCGGCACGAGCCCGACCGACAGGTCGCCGCGGTCGACGGGGACGACATTGCGGTCCTGCTCTACACCTCCGGCACCACCGGCCGCCCCAAGGGCGCCTCGCTGACCCATGCGAACCTGCGCCACAACACCGAGATCATCGTCACCGACCTGGCCAGGATGGTCTCGGACGACGTGGTGGTGGGCTGCCTGCCGCTCTTCCACATCTTCGGTCAGACCGCCACCCTCAACGCCGCGGTGAAGAGTGGCGCTCTGCTCGTGATCGTCCCCCGGTTCGACGCGGAGACCGTGCTCGACATCCTCGCTCGCGAGGGCGCCACCGTGTTCGAGGGCGTCCCCACCATGTACGCGGCGCTGCTGCAGCACCCGGCTGCCGCGAACGTGGATGTGTCCGCCCTGCGTACCTGCATCTCGGGCGGGGCCGCGTTGCCGGTGGAGATCCTGCACGGCTTCGAGCGCCACTTCGGCTGCATGGTGTTGGAGGCCTACGGCCTGTCCGAGACGAGCCCCGCCGTCTCCTTCTGCCGCCCCGACCGCATGCGCAAGCCCGGTTCGGTGGGGACGCCCGTCCGCGACGTCGAGGTACGGCTGCTGGACGCCGACGGGCAGGAAGTGGCCACTGGCGAGGTGGGCGAGCTGGTCGTGCGCGGCCCGAACGTGATGAAGGGCTACTGGAACCGTCCCGAGGAGACGACGGCGGCCATCTCCGACGGCTGGTTTCACACCGGTGACATGGCCCGGCGGGACGAGGACGGTGACCTGTACATCGTCGACCGCAAGAAGGACCTGATCATCCGGGGCGGCTACAACGTCTATCCGCGCGAGATCGAAGAGGTCCTGCACGAGCACCCCGCCGTCGCCCTGGCCGCCGTCGTGGGCGTGCCGGACGACAAGCTCGGTGAGGAGGTGGCCGCCGCGGTCGTCCTGCGCCCCGATGCGCAGGCCACGCCGGAGGAACTGCAGAAGTTCGTCAAGGAGCGGGTGGCGGCGTACAAGTACCCGCGCCGCGTGTGGCTGACCGACTCCCTGCCGACCGGGCCCACCGGCAAGATCCTCAAGCGGGAGATCACCGCATCCAGCGTCTGAGGACAAGGGTTGAGGGCCTCCGAGCAGCCGTGGCGGCTCGGAGGCCCTCACGTCTGCCTGGCGACAGCGGTTGGAACCGGGCGCGGTCGGCGCTATCCGAGCCCGCCCGTACGCCCGGCGAACTGTGCGCGTCGGCGGGCCATCCACGCGGCGACCTGGGCCCGCGAGGTGAACCCGAGCTTGGCGAGGATCCGCTCGACGTGACCGTCGGCGGTGCGCTTCGCGATCACCAGCCGATGGGCGATCTCCCGGTTGGACAAGCCGGATTCGATCAGGGCGGCGACCTCCAGCTCCCGCTTGGTGAGTGGCTCGGTGGCATCGGCGCGCCGGGGCACGGCCTTGCTCTCCACGGCACCCAGGGCCAGATCGATCACGTCCCGCAGTCGCCACAGTGGAACGGAGAGCTCGCCACCCCCGGAACTCGGCAGATCGGGCCGGTGGGCGCAGTGGCGTTCCTCGAACTCCGAGACCTGCGGCCCGAATGCGGCGATCGACGTGCCGAGGGAACGCCACACTCGCCGTGCCGCCTCACACAGGGCGGCAGCGCGGTCCACCTCACCACGGTCGTAGGCCACCCAGGCCAGCAGGTCGGTGCACAGAGCGACGCCGATCCCTTCGGACGGGAGCTGGACCCGCAGTGCCGCCCGGGCCGATCGCTCCGCCTCCTCCAGGTGGCCCAACGTCCACTCGGCCAGGCCCGCAGCCCAGAGGGAGAAGGCGCGGCCGGACCTGTCTCCATACGTCTCGCACAACGCCACCGTGGTGCGGCTGATCTCCACAGCCTCGGCTGCCCGGCCGGCGCAGGCGAGGGCGGTGGCGAGCATATAGCGGGCGGCGAGTTCCAACTCACGATCACCGCGGTCGCGGTGTCCGTCGACGGCGGTCCGCAAGCCCTGCACCGCGGTGTCGGCATCTCCGGTGAAGAGCGCCCACAGCGCCCCCCAGTGGGTGACACGCAGCTTCACGCCGGGGTCGTCCAGTTCCTCGGCGAGGTCTGCAAGTGTGCTGAGCCACCGTGCGGCACTGTGGTGGTCCCCCTGGATCAACGCGATCCAGATCATCACCCACACGCCCTCGGCCCGCTCCGGCGACGGCGCGGTGACCGCGGCGAGCGCCGCCTCCATGCGCGTCCGGCCGTCGGCGAGGAACCCTCCGGACAGCCAGTGATAGCGCAGCCGTGCCATCAGGCGCAGAGCGGCTCGTTCCTCCCCCGGAGTGGAGAGGCTCCACTGCACCGCTGCGACGTGGTCCGCGTGCTCCAGGCGCATCTGCTCCAGCAGGGCCTCCTGCTGGGGACCGCACCACTGGTCGAGGACCCCCTGGGCACGGCGCAGCATCACGTCGCGATGCCTGCGCCGCAACTCGTCCGCTTCGCCGGCCTGTTCGGCGTGTTCGGCCGCGATCTCACGGACGGGAGCGAGCAGGCGGTACCGCATGGTGCCGACGTCTCGCTCGGCCAGGAGGATCGACTGCCCGACCAGACGCTCGATGGAATCGACGACGTCGTCGGGGTGCAGTTGGCCAAAAGCACAGACCTCTTCAGCGAGCTCAAGATCGAAGGTTGCGGGAAACACCGACAAACGGCGCCAGAGGATCTGCGCAGTCTGCGGGCAGAGCTGGTAGCTCCAGTCCACCATCGCCCGCAGTGATCCGTGCCGCGGCCGGGACTCGGCATCCGGCGCGGTCAACGACGCCAGTCGTCGGCCGAACCGTTCCACCACCTGCTCGACGGTCAGCGCTCGCAGCTTCGCTGCTGCCAGCTCGATAGCCAGCGGTATGCCTTCCAGCAGTCGGCACAGCTCGACCACGGCTTCAGCGTTGCCCTCGGTGACATCGAACTCGGGATCGACGGCACGCGCCCGCTCCACCAGCAGGCTCACCGACCCGTCCGCGATCAGCTGCACAGCCGGGGTGGCCGGTTCGGGCACGCTCAGTGGCAGCACCGGCCGCAGCACCTCCCCCTCGACACCGAGGGGTTCCCGGCTCGTGGCCACCACGCGCAGCTGCGGAGCCTCGCGCAGCATGACCGGCACCGCCGCCCGCACGGAATCCAGCACGTGCTCGCAGTTGTCCAGAACCAGCAGCAGTTTGCGGTTGCTCAAGAAGGACAGCAGCTTCTCACGCGGTCGCGTGGCGGACTGATCGTTGATGTCCAAGGCGCTGACCACCGCGGACTCCACCTCCGCGACCCCTGCACCGATACTCAGATCGGCCAGTCGGACCAGCCACGCACCGTCGGGGAAGCCGTTGCGAACTCGATAGGCCAATTCCAGGGCCAGCCGCGTCTTCCCCACACCACCTGCCCCGACGAAGGTCAGCAGCCTGGATTCCGACAGTGTCCGCTGTGCGACGTCGAGATCGCTCCTTCGCGCGATCAAGCGATTCAGAGACGGACCGACCCGGTTCCCTCCTCGTTGAGAGGCCTGGGCGCTAGTCATGCAGAGATCCTAGGCGAGTCCAACCCGAACACCACACCCTCACGGGTCTGATCAATTCTCGCGACCACCTCCAGCAAGCAAAAGCCTGCTCGCAGCATCCACCCGCGACACGCATCTTGTCCTCGGCCTCAACCCGAGAGTCGGCGGTCCGACATCGCCCGCCGGCTCGGCGTGGCCAGGAGCACGGCTCACCGACTGCTGACCATGCTGTGCAACCGCGGCCTCGCGGAAGAGAAGCCGGCCACCCGCCAGGCGAAGCGGCTCCGGCCGACGCACTGCTCCAGCGCCGGCAAAGCGATCGCGGCCTTCGACCCTGCCCTGGCGGCGGCCCGCAGGGCCGCCGAATTCCCGCCCCGCACGGACACCGCCATCTTCACCGCCTCGGACCTCGAGCGGGCGCCGGCCCAGGTGCGCCGCACCTGGTACGCGACCAACCTGGGTGAGGCGGTCGTCGGCGGCGCCGCAGTGGCTGCACGCGCGCTGAACCGGTCGGGCAGGGGCCTGCGCCGCCGTCTCTCTCGTGACGTAAACGTCGGGTTCACCAGGGACGTGGGCCGCCCCGGTCCGATGGGTAATGGCCGCCACCCACAAGGGCGCCACGAGCCTCGGCGCCTGACGCCGCCGGTGAGCACGGTTGCCCCACCGAGTGGGCGCGCCGGCGGTGAGTGGCAGTCGGGCCCCAGGCCAGGGGCCGGCCGTTGCGCGCAGGCCGACCAGCGGCCTGTACGAGTGGCACCTGAAATAGAACAAAAGACGGTGAAATGGGCAGATCCGCCCTCTCAGAATCGCCGCACGTTCATTCCCCCGTCGATCACGGTGGCGGTGCCGCTGACGAACGAGGCACCCTCCGAGGCCAGGTAGGTGGCCAGCGAAGCCACTTCCCCCGGCGTGCCGAGCCGTCCCTGCCCCCGGGTGATCGGATCCTTCAGCGGCGTTCCGGTGGCCGCCTCGAACTCTGTGAAGGCGCGCTCGATCATGGGGGTGTCGATGAAGCCGGGACAGATCGCGTTGGCGCGCACGCCAAGGTCCCGCAGCTCAAGCGCCATCACCTCGGTCATGCGCACGACACCAGCCTTGCCCGCCGCGTAGGCGCCGAGCAGGGGGAACCCGACGACGCCGGCCAGCGAGGCGATGTTAACAACCGCGCCGCCGCCGTCCGTCAGCGCTGGAACCGCATGCTTGTAGACCAGCCATGTACCCCGCAGGTTGACTGAGTACATCCGATCGAAGTCGTCCTCGGTCAGTTCGTGGAGGGGGCCGAAGCACTCGACACCGGCGTTGTTGACCAACACGTCGAGTCCGCCCAGGGCACCCGTGGCCTCGGCGACGGCCGCGGCCACGCTGTCGCCGGAGCGGACGTCGCAGGTGACGCCGACGGTGTCGTGGCCGATCTCCAGAGCTGCCTTGTCGGCCCCCTCGATGTCGGCGATCACGACGCGGGCGCCGGCGGCGACAAACGCTTCGGCGACCGCCCGGCCGATGCCCCGGTGCGCGCCGGTCAGCAGCGCACGCTTGCCCTCCAGAATTCCGGTCATGCTGATTTCCTCTCCGGTCTGCGTAATGGTGATCGTGCTGTGGTGGCCCGCCATCGCGCCCCGGACTGTGGCAGGTATCCCTGGCATGCGATGAGCGAGCGTCAGAAGCGGTGCCCCGTGGGCATCAAGCCATCGATGCCGCGCGAGGCACAGGCCCGGCCGTGAACTCGCCGGGCCTGCTCAGACGAGGGTGGCCGCGGCCTTCGCCGTCCCGGCCTCGGCCGACAGCAGCGGCGCAAGGAAGTCGCTGATGGCGTCCTGGATCTCGGCGGCGCGAGGGATCGAGCCGGAGAGCACGAAAGTGGTGTGGATCAGACCGTCGAGGCGCTTGCAGACGGTCGGCACACCGGCTTCCGTCAGCGCTCGCGCGTAGTCCTCGCCCTCGTCACGCAGCGGATCGATCTCCATGGTGACCACCAGTGCGGGCGGCAGGTGCGACAGGTCCTGCGCGTGTGCCGGGGCGGCCCAGGACGACGTCACGTGGGCAGGGTCGCCGAGATACCAGGCCGCCATGCGCCCGCCCAGCTCGGTGGAGATGATCGGGCCGCGCGCGAAAGTCTTGCGGGACTCGGTGTCGGCGGTGAAATCGGTCGGCGGAGTGACGAGGACCTGGGCGGCAAGGCGCGGTCCGCCCTCGTCCCGGGTGCGGAGCGCGGCCACCGCGGCGAGGTTCGCACCGGCGCTCTCGCCACCCACCGCGATCCGCTCCGGGTCGCCGCCGTACCCGGCGATGTTCTCCGCCGCCCAGCGCAGAGCCGCCATCGTGTCGTCGATCGCCGCCGGGAACGGGTGCTCGGGGGCGAGCCGGTAGTCCGGGGACACGACCAGAGCGCCGAGGCGCCGGGCCAGGGACGCGCAGGGCTCGTCGTACAGGTCCAGGCTGCCGGCGACCCAGCCGCCGCCGTGGAGGAAGACGACCACGGGCAGCGGGCCCTCGACCGGCGGACGGTACAGGCGCACCGTTCGCTCACCACCGTCGGTCGGGTACTGGGCGTCGGTGATGCCGACATCCGAGGGAACCGGCAGCTGCAGGTGCTTGAAGGTCTCGATGCCTGCTCGGATTTCCTCCAGGGAGGACTCCTCGAGTGGCTTGGCGCCCATGTTCATCAGACCGGCGAGGAGGAAGACCGCCGCACCGTCGATCTTGATCGAGTTCGGCAGGTCTCGCGCGTCTCCGTCCAGCGAGAAACCGGCGTACTCGGTGGCCTGGACCTCCGCGCAGATGGCGCGGTACATCGGCGCACCAGTGAACAGCGAGAGCGGCCTCCGCGGCTTGCCCGGAATGTTGTCGCCCATGTACCAGGTGACCGCCTTGGGGAACAGCGTCACCTCGGCGACCTCCGCGACCACCTCGTTGTACCGGTCCTCGGCCGCAGCCGTCACCTCGGCCGTCCGGTGACCGTGCGCGTCCGTATAGGCGATGAGGTCCGCGATGAAATCGACACTGTCCTCGATGGCGATCGGGTTGTTGAAGAGGGCCGCCGCGCTCTGCGGACCGTTGACGTGGAACAGGTTCGGGAAGCCGTGGTTGGCCATTCCGATGTACGCGCGCTGCCCGTCCGCCCAGTGGTCGGTCAGTTTCCGGCCGCCGCGGCCCACCACACCCATCCGCATCAGGGCGCCGGCGCCCACGTCGAAGCCCGTGGCGAGCACGATCACGTCGAACTCGTACTCCTCTGCCGTGGTGGCGATGCCCTTCTCAGTGATCCGCTCGATCGGGGTCGTCCGGGCGTCGACGAGACGTACGTGTGGCAGGTTGAACGTCTCGAAGTACTTCATCTCGAACGTGGCGCGCTTGGCACCGTACGGGTGCCCCTTCGGAGTCAGCAGTTCCGCAGTCTTCGGGTCCTTGACCCGCTCCCGGATCCGGTCCCGGATGTAGTCCGCCGCCGTCTCGTTGGCGGCCGGATTGAAGATCAGGTCGAAGTAGGTGGACGCGAGCATCCGGAAGCCGCCGCCGTTGTAGAACGTGTCGTACGTCTTGCGGCGTTCCTCGGGGCTGTCCGCCAGCGCGGAGCGCGTGGCGCGCGGGTACGCGGCGCCGGCCAGGCTGTTGCGCGACTCCTCCCGCAGCCTCGGGTAATCGGCGACGGTCTGCTCGAACTCCTCATCGGTGAGCGGACGGTTCCCGAGGGGACAGGCGAAGTTCGCGGTCCGCTGGAACACGGTCAGTTCGGCGACCTGCGGGGCGATCGTCTGAATGACCTGGATACCGGTCGATCCGGTGCCGATCACGGCGACACGCTTGCCGGCCAGATCGACGCCGTCGGCGGGCCACCGGCTGGTGTGGACGACTGTGCCTCGGAACGTCTCCTGGCCCGGGAAGTCGTTCGGCTTGTTCACCGAGAAGGCGCCGGCCGCGTTGATGAAGAACCGCGCGATGGTGACGCCGCCGTCGTCCGTGCCGACAACCCAGCGCTGAGCGGCGTCGTCCCAGACCGCAGACGTGACGCGCGTGCTGAACCGGTAGCTGCGGCGCAGGTCGAATCGGTCGGCCACATGCTCCAGGTAGGCCAGGATCTCCGGCTGCGCGGCGTACCGCTCTTTCCAGCGCCACTCCCGCTGCAGGTCCTCGTCGAAGGAGAAGGAGTAGAAGATGCTCTCGAAGTCGCAGCGCGCGCCGGGGTACCGGTTCCAGTGCCAGACGCCGCCGGGTCCCGAGGCCGCCTCGAAGGACTGAACCGACAGGCCCTGCTGGTTGCGGAGGCGGTGGGTGGCGTAGAGGCCGGAGAATCCGGCACCCACGATGACTGCGTCGACATGTGTTTCGTCCATGTACCGACTCTGGGTTCCGCACGTTGCGAGGGCTACGGGTAGGGATACCTGATGGCATACCTGATCCCCTACCTGTCTTCTGCCGGGAGGGTCGGCTGCGGCTACCCGGTTCCGATGCGAAACCGCTGGTGAACGGGGTGAACAGCCTGATTGGTGAGACTTCGGCGATCTTTTGCAACTGATTGCATAAACGTTCCGGGGTCATGAAACTGCTCGCATGCCGCAGCACGACTCAGGAGCAGGAGCCCCGCCGATGTCCCCCTACCCTCACCTGCTGAGCCCCCTCGATCTGGGGTTCACGACCCTGCCGAACCGTGTCCTGATGGGCTCGATGCACCTGAGCCTGGAAGAGGCCGAGGGAGGCTTCGAGCGGATGGCCGCCTTCTACGCCGAGCGGGCCCGCGGCGGCGTCGGGCTCATCGTCACGGGCGGAATCGCCCCGGATGAGCGAGGTCGGGCCTTCCCCAGCAGCGCCAAGCTCACCACCCAGGCGGAGGCCGAGCAGCACGCGCTCGTCACCGAGGCGGTGCATCGCGAGGGGGGCCGGATCGCGATGCAGATCCTGCACACCGGCCGGTACGCCTACCACCCCGATCTGGTCGCCCCCAGCGCACTCCAGGCGCCGATCAGCAGATACGTGCCGCATGTGCTGACCGATGACGAGATCGAGGAGACCATCGAGGCGTTCGTCCGTGCGGCCGCGCTCGCCAGGACAGCCGGCTACGACGGCGTCGAAATCATGGGGTCCGAGGGCTACCTGATCAACGAGTTCATCGCCCCGGCCACCAACCACCGCACCGACCGCTGGGGTGGCACCTACGAGAACCGAGTCCGGTTCCCTCTGGAGATCGTCCGTCGCGTGCGCGAACGGGTCGGCCCCGACTTCATCCTCATCTACCGCCTGTCCATGCTCGACCTCGTCCCGGACGGCAGCACCCTGGACGAGGTGGTCACGCTCGCCAAGGCGGTGGAGGCGGCCGGCGCCACGATCATCAACACAGGGATCGGCTGGCACGAGGCACGCGTCCCCACCATCGCGACCTCAGTGCCGCGCGGCGCGTTCTCATGGATCACTCAGCGGCTGAAGGGAGTCGTTTCCGTCCCCCTGGTGACCAGCAACCGCATCAACACCCCGGAGGTCGCGGAAGAACTGCTGGCGGAAGGCAGAGCGGACATGGTCTCGATGGCCCGTCCGTTCCTCGCCGACCCGGACTTCGTCGCCAAGGCACGCGCCGGACGCCCGGACACGATCAACACGTGCATCGGCTGCAACCAGGCGTGCCTGGACCACGGCTTCAGCGAGAAGACGATCTCCTGTCTGGTCAACCCGCGTGCCGGCTACGAGACGGAGCTGGTGCTGTCTCCGACGCGCCGCCGCAAGCGCCTGGCCGTGGTCGGGGCAGGTCCGGCCGGGCTGGCGGTGTCGGTGACGGCCGCCCAACGCGGCCACGACGTCACGTTGTTCGACGCCGACGACAAGATCGGCGGCCAGCTCAACATCGCCCGGCAGGTCCCGGGCAAGGAAGAGTTCAACGAGACTCTCCGCTACTTCCGCGTCCAGCTCGACCAGCACGGAGTGGACGTCCGCCTCGGCACGAAGATCACCGCTGAGGTGCTGGCAGAGGGCGCCTATGACGAGGTCGTCGTCGCGACAGGCGTCACCCCCCGCATTCCCGACATCCCTGGCCGGGATCGCCCGAATGTCGTCAGCTACCTGGACGTGCTGCGCGACCGGGTGCCGGTGGGCGAGCGGGTGGCGGTCCTCGGGGCGGGCGGTATCGGGTTCGACACCGCGCTCTACCTGACCGACCCGGGCGACGAGGCCAACCGCCGTCCGGACGTCTACTTCCGGCACTGGGGCGTCGACACCGAATACCGCACGCGTGGCGGACTGTGCCGCCCTGAGCGGCCCACGGTGCCGCGAACCGTTCACCTCCTCCAGCGCAAGACCAGCAAGGTCGGCGCGAATCTGGGCGCGACCACGGGGTGGATCCACCGGGCCGAGCTGAAGCATCGCGGGGTCACCATGGTCGCGGGAGTGACGTACCGGCGTATCGACGATGAGGGTCTGCACGTCACGGTCGACGGCGAGGAGCGAGTGATCCCGGTCGATACGGTCGTCCTGTGCACGGGCCAGGAACCCAACCGAAGCCTCTACGAGGAACTGCGCGAGGCCGGGCTGTCGGCCCACCTCATCGGTGGCGCGGACCTCGCCGCAGAACTCGACGCCAAGCGGGCGATCCGCCAGGGCACGGAACTGGGGGCGGCGCTCTGACGCCAAGCCGTCTCGGTACTCCGGCAGGTCCGCGATGTACCTTCGGCGACTTCGCACCTCGACGACCGCGTCATGGGATCAGTTCGTCAAGCTGCTGTTCCGCCCAGATCGTCTTGCCGGTCATGGAATAGCGGGTGCCCCAGCGGCGATGAGCTGGGCGACCATGAAGAGCCCACGGCCGCCTTCGTCGAAGGTACCTCGGAATCAGCCGTTGTCCGTGCCGGTCCGGCCGTGCTGGCACTGGAGCAAGACGCGGATGGCGTGTTGGCGGCGGTCACAGGACCCGGTGCTGCAAGGCGCCATGCGACCTTCGGGGTCGGAGAGCCAGTTGATCAAGGTCTGGGCGGTGACGCCGAGGCCGGCGTCTTCCAGAGCCTGGTAGCCGCGGCGGGTGCCGGTCAGCTGGGAGAGCTGGGCGTGCCAGTGCTGGGCGTTGTAGGAGGAGAGCCGGTGGCGGGGGGTGACCTGGGAGCGCAGAAGGTCGTTGAGGGCGGCGCCCAGGGAGTTGCCGTGTCCGGTGGGGCCGGCCATCAGTCGTCACCCTTGGGGATGATCTGGCCCGGCTGGATGAACTTGGCCTTCACCTCGCCGAACCCGGTCCCGATCCGGTAGCTGGCGGGCGGGGTGCCGTCGGGTGTCCAGAAGGCGGCGGCGTCGACGTTGAACAGTCCGACGAGCCGGTGGCCTTCCTGGACGGCCCTGAAAGCGACCGACCAGTGGCGTACGGAGGCTTCGGCGACCATGCTCATGCGCCAGTCCGGGCGCCAGAACGGGGACTTCTGCTCCTCGCGTTTGGGCCACAGCAGGTGCAGGGCGATGGACAGGCGGGTCTTGTAGGCCTTGTAGGGGTCACCGCCGGCCTGGACGAGTTCGGTGCGTGCCTTCTTGGTGGCCTCGTAGAACGGCTTGAACAGCGACTCGTTGGCCTTGCCGGTCCAGGAGTCGTGGATGATCGGCGCTGTGTCGAGGTGGTTTTCGCGGGCGAGTTTCTCGAGTTGCTTGATGTGGGGGGTGGTGACCCACACGCGTACCCTGCTCGTCGGGCCGGTCGATGATCCGCCCCAGCGGGTGTGGCATGTCGGTGCGGGTCCAGGCGGGGATGTCGATGAGGTAGATGCTGGCCTGGGTCTTGTCGAACGCCTTAAGCGGGCCGGTGTGCTTGAGCACGTTCGGGGCGAGGGGAACGGCGGAACAGACGGAGGGGAAGGAGCCGTTGCGGTCGATCAGGCACAGCACGCCCTCGCCGAAGGAGGCGGGGACGTCGCGCTGGTCGCGGCGGACGCGTTTTCCGTGCGTGTTGATGTGGGGGACGCGGGTGAGGGTGACGCCGGGGTGGACCCAGCGCGGCTCGCCGTCCATGTGTTCTGTGATCAGTGGCCACGGGCCGCTGTCGCGCTGCTCTTTGCGGATGACGGGGACCAGGTGCATCTTCGAGCGGCCGACCGCGTCCTTGAGGATCTTCAGGGCGGGGAAGACGTGGCCGGGGGGCTCGTCCTCCTCATCCCCCGGCGCCAGCTCGACCTGCTCCTCGTCCGGATCGTCCTGTGCCGGTCCGCTGTCCCCAGCGGGGACGTGGACGGGGGCCTGGGCGGGGGCGCCGGCGGCAACGGGCTGCCCCACGTCCCTGCCGACGGACGACGGGGTGCCGTACGGGCGCAGTGCGGCGGTGAGGCGGTGTCCCTCGTGCGTGTGCGGCCACTGCGAGACGGCCGCGACGGCCTGGAGCAGGGACGGCAGGATCTCCTTCAGGGCCTGCTGGTCACCGGCGGCGACCGCGGTCCGCCACGCCGCGAGCTCGCGGGTGAGAGCGGCGGGGATCCCCTACCGGCCGCCGGAGGTGTAGGGAAGGGCGGCCTCGGCCAGTTCCAGCGCCGCCGTTCCGCCAGCGCCTGGGGAGATGCCCGGGCCCGCCGGACTGGGAGCGCTAGCGAGGGGGGCGCCTCCGGCATCGAGGAAGCGGGCGTGGAGCAGGTCGGGCTGCAGGTACGCCGAGCCGATCGTGCCGAAGTCGCGCTCGGCGACCGTCACGTGGACCCGGGCGAAGTCTTCGCAAGGTGCGAGCGTCAATGTGACGTCGGCGTCCAACAGGCCCAGGAGCGCGGGACGTCACTGTCGCCGATGGCGAGCACCGGCACGTGCAGCGTGCGCGCAAGAGTGGCCAGTACCTGGGAGGCGTCCGGGAGACGGTCCCCGGACAGCGGAAGGCGGGCGCTGTGGGCTGCCTGCAGGCGGTCCACGACCACGAGGGCCAGGCCCTCCATGTGCGGGGCGGTGCCCGCGATGTCCTCGGCCGTCAGATTGGTGCCGTCATCGATGAGCAGCAGGTCACCAACACCTGCCCGGACCAGCTGGTAGGCGACCTGCTGCTCTTTTGTCGTTTGATTCACTCATCCTTGAGATGCTGGCGGCGTGGTTGCCTGGCCGGATCACTCCCGTACTGCTCAGAAGTGGGTCCGCCCCGCGGAGAAGGTGACCGTCAGGCCCGGGGCACTCTCGAACGAGGAGCGTGGGCGGTTCGAGGATCTCGGGGTCCTCTCGTCGCACCGGTCGAACACATGCGTCCGACCCAGGTGCTGGAGCGTCGGGATTCGCGGTACGAACGGCCGGTCCCGACGGCCGGCCGAGGAACGGGAGCATGACGTCCTGGACGAGGACGTGGCCCGGGTCTCCCCGCTGAAGCACGCCAACCTCAACTGCCTGGGCCGCTACAGCTTCGCCGCCCGCCCGCCGCGCGAGGGCCTGCGCCCACTGCGTGACCCGGCGACCGTCCATCTGGACGAGGACGATGAGGGCAGCCGTGAGGCATGAGCCGAGATCGCCTGGGGCTTGGATCTCCAGCCCCGGGCACGCTGCATGTGTGCGGGCCCGGGGCCGGGGTCAACGTTCGAAGGTGCCGGTCAGTCGGCCGCGGGCGAGGACGGGTGCGGTGATGGCGGGCAGGAGGGCGCGGGGTCGTGCCCGGTTAGGTTGCGCTGTGTCGGGGGTGCTTTCCACGCGGGCGGCGAGGGCGAACAGCTGGAAGATGTAGTGGTGCGGCCCGTGGCCTTTGATGGGGCCGGGACCGTGGTATCCGCGACCGATGCTGGAGCGCAACAACTGCACTCCGGCGGCCGGCTGCCGTGCGTCGAGGGCACCGGGCTCCAGGTCTCGGGCTGCCGGGTCGATCAGGGCGACGCAGTGCACAGCGGGCTTGGCCATGGGGACGTCGATGTCCTCCATGACCAGGAGGAGTTGGGCGGTGCCGGTCGGCGGCGGGGTCCAGGCCAGGTGGGGGGACAAGTTGTCGCCGCCGATGTTCTTCAGGCAGTGCTCCAGCGGAATGGATTCTCCGTCGCCGAAGTGCCGACTGGTGGGGGTCAGCGACTCGGCACTTTGAAGATTGGGCAGATTCCACGCCGCGTGGGTCTCGCCTGCTCTGCGGTTGTTCAGCATGCGGCCCAGCAGAGTCATCGCGTTGCCTCGATCATGTCGATGATTTCAGTGGCGGTGGCGGTCTCGCCGAGTCTTGGGAAGACGCGTTCCGTGCTGTGGCGGTGGGCATCGGAGTCAGGGTCGCTCATGGCGTCGGTGGCCAGGACGACGTGGTAGCCGTAGTCGGAGGCCGAGCGCGCGGTCGACTCCACGCCTGAACTGGTCGCGATTCCGGCGATCACGATCTGGGTGACGCCCAAGTCCCGCAGGAGGGTGTCGAGCCCGGTGCCGTGGAATGCGCTGCGCCGCCATTTGGTGATCAGGTGGTCGGTCGGCCGGACGTCGAGTTCGTCGATGAGGTCGGCCCAGCCGGATGGCAGCGCGGCGCTGCTCCCGGACCGCTGGGTTTCGGTGCGGCCCGGAGCGCGTCCGGTGACGTTGACCAGGACCACGGCCAGGCCGTGCCGACGGAACTCGGTCGTCAGGTGCGTCGCCTGCTTGACGGCGGCAGCTACCTGGCTGTCGGTGTGGGCCGCGACGATGCCCTTTTGCAGGTCGATCACGACGAGCGCGGGCGTGGGATCGATGGTTGTCAGTGCCATGGGTGTTTCTCCTGTGGATATCGGCTAGTTGCCGCGATCGGGGCGCACGTGGCCCTTCTCCTCATGCGACGTTTCTGTCCCGTCGTCGCTCGCAGCGGCAAGGGTGTCGCCGGTGGCGGCCGTTCCTGGTGCCAGGGGCTTGGCGGTGGGACTGGTGCCGCGCAGCAGGGAGGCGAGCGCGGCGAGGAAGGCGAGGGCGGCCCCGAAGGCGAACACGATGACCAGGCCGGAGTGGAAAGGCCCGGAGAGCAGGTGCGGTAAGAATTCACGTCCGGTCAGGACCTGTTGCTGGGCCGCCGTCACGTGGGTCAGGGCGCCGCTGGGCTGGAGCAGGTGCTGGATCGGGTTGACTCCCAGTTGGGCAGCGAACAGGGACGAGACCGGAGGCAGCCTGCCGACCTGGGCGGCGACGTGGGCCGGTATGCCCTGCTCTTGCAGGCCGACGGTCAGGGTGTGCGGAAGGCTACTGCTCAGCCCCGCGATCATGAGGGAGAAGAAGACGCCGATGGAGACGGCGGTACCGGAGTTCTGGAAGGTGGAGCGCATGCCGGAGGCGACACCGCGCAGCTCTGCGGGAACGCTGCCCATGATCGAGGAGGAATTGGGGGAGGCGAACATACCGCTCGCTATCCCGTTGAGTGCGATCAGCACGGCGAAGATCCAGTAGCTGAAGTTGATCGGCAACAGCATCAGCCCCAGGAAGCTCGCGCCGAACAGCAGCGCGCCGCCGGTGGCCAGGCCGCGGGAGCCGAGCCGGTCGGACAGGTAGCCGGACACCGGACCTGCGGCGAGGAAACCGGCGGTCAGCGGCAGGATGAAAATGCCGGCCCACAGGGGTGTATCGCCGTAGTCGTAGCCATGGAGCGGAAGCCATATGCCCTGCAGCCAGATGACCAGAATGAACTGCATCCCGCCTCGGCCGATCGAGATGCCCAGGCCTGCCAGGTTGCCGAAAGTGAAGGCCCGCCGGCGGAAGAGACCCAATTGGATCATCGGTGCGGAGACGCGCTTCTCGATGACGACGAATGCTGCCAGCAGGATCAGTCCGCCGAAGATCAGGATGTCGACCAGCGGGTTGGTCCAGCCCATGGTGTGCTCGTCGTAGGGCTGCAGGCCGAAGGTGACCGCAATGAGGACCGCGCTGAGTCCCACCGCGAAGGTGATGTTGCCCCACCAGTCGATCCGGCCGCCGCCGCTCTTCCCCGTCTCTCGCAGGGTGCGGTAGGCCCACAGCGTGAAGAACAGGCCGACGGGCACATTCACCCAGAACACCGCCCGCCAGTCCCAGGCCGACAGCAGACCCCCCGCGACCAGGCCGAGAAACATCCCGGCCAGCCCGGCGACCTGGTTAATGCCCAGGGCGAAGCCGCGCTGCTCCTTGGGAAAGGCATCAGTCAGGATCGCGGCCGAGTTCGCAGCCAGCATCGACCCGCCGACGGCCTGCACCACCCGCCAGCCAATCAGCCACATCGCCGCGTGGCCGCCGTCGAAGGGGTCGAGGGACAGCAGGATCGAGGCGAAGGTGAAGACCACGAACCCGGAGTTGTAGATCCGGACCCGACCGTACATGTCTCCCAGGCGCCCCACCGTGACCACCAGGGCGGCCTGGACCAACCGGTAGCCCATGATCATCCACAGCAGATAGGAGATGTTGGCCGGAGCCAGCGGGTCCAGGTGCACACCGCGGAAGATCGCCGGCAGGGCAATCAGCACGATCGAGCCGTCCAGCGCGGACATGAAGACCGCAGCGGTCGTATTCGCCAGCGCCGTCCATTTGTACCGGTCACCGTCCGGGCGGCGCGGGGCGTACGTCTTGGGAGAAGCAGTCATCGGTGCGCTTCCCTGCTTCCGTCGGGGTCAGATGTGCTGGGCCAGCCGCTCCAGCAGCGGCCCGGCCGATGCGAGTTGTTCCAGCTCAGCAGGGGTGAACGCGCCGCTGGTCAGGGACCGGGCGATGAGTTCGGCCCGCGCGCTGCGCTTGTCCCTCAGCGCCTGCAGACCGGCGTCGGTCACGGACAGCACCATGCGCCTGCCGTCGTTCGGATCCGGGCGGCGTTCGACCAGACCACGGGCCCGCAGCGCACTGAGTGTCGCCCCCATGGCCTGCGCTGTGATCTGCACCTGGCGGGCCAACGCCGAGGAGGTAGTGGGGCCCGAGCGATCCAGGTGCGACAGCGCGGTCCGCTCGGGCATGGTGAGTCCGCCGTCGACGGGCACCTGGCGCACCCGTCGTACCAGCGCGCTGACACCCGCCAGCAGGACCGAGGCGACTTCGTCGGGGTCCAGGTCATCGTTCATATACTAAGCCTACCTTATCAAGCAGCCTTAGCATCTAGCTCCTCGCTTCACCGCCCCGGGAGAAGCGGGCCGGCCACTGCGGACTCGCCCGTCGCCAAACGTGAGCCGCGCCGACCCCGACGTCGAGCGGCTCACACAAACGCTCCTTTGCCCGAGCAAGATCGAAACCTGCGGCCCGGCGGCCGTGAACCGCCGGTTCGGTTCGCGGAACTCGTTCTCACTCAAAGGTGGGAGTGTAAATCTAACGGCGGATCCGACGATCGTGGAGAGACGCCAAGTGACTGATACCGCCGTGGAGTTGGAGACCGTGGAGCCTGTCGAGAGTGCCCAGTCGGGGCAGCCTGTGCCCGTGTCCGAC
>NZ_JBIWPO010000051.1:0-57265 GCF_044768275.1 Streptomyces sp. NPDC101152
CAAGCACCGGGCCACACGTCACGACGTCGGCAAGACGGTCAAACGCGCCGAGTCGATCAAGGAACACCAAGCCCGCCGAGCATAAACGCCAAGCTGAGCGGCGACCACCACCACGACGATCAGCGGCAGCCCGCGCTCGCGCCCGGCCAGGCACCAGCCCACGGCACCCGTCGCACCCGCCGCGGCGGTCAGCGCCCAGGCGGGCACATGGCTGCCGGACATCATGACGTGGCCCAGGGCGGCGAGCAGCACGCACACGGCCGCGAACACCGCGGCCCGTACCGTGCGGGAGCACCACCCTGCTGTCATGGCGGCTCATCCTTGCATTCGGGCGTCACTCGTCATGAGACGGTACGGAAACCCGCAGGGACCCACACTCATTCCACAGCATGTGATCCAGGTCACCACATCATGCAGGAAGGGGCCAGTTCGCAGGCGAGGGCGAAAGGGCGTCACATCATCGGTGCTTGCGGTGAATTGGCAGATCAGACAGGCCGTAGCAAAACCGTTGCCGTTCCGTCGGAAGTCCCATCACAGCGAGCGCATAGTGTGTGGTGCCGTCCCACCGAGGCCGGTCCGGCAGCGGGACCGGGTTCGGCGGGAAGCCCACTTCGTTCGTTTCAGGGGGAGTTCAGATCATGCGATCCACAGGGCCGTCGTTCCACGTCCGGCGCGGCAGGGGCGGGCGTCGCGTAATCTCCCCGGTGCTCGCGTCCGTCGCGCTCACCTCGGCGCTGACACTCACCGCCACCGCCTGCACCTCCGGCGACAGCAACGCGGGCGGACAGAGCTCGGCCTCCGTGTCCGCCTCCTCCAGCAGCGGTGACGGCAAGTTCAAGATCCCGGACGACATCAGGAAGAAGCTCAAAGAGCACGGGATCGACATCGACAAGTGGAAGAACGGCGCCTGGCGGAACTGGAACAAGGACGACTGGCTGCGCGAGGCCGACGACTTCATCAACCCCATCATCAAGGGCCTGTGGAACCCGGACCGGATGCGCCGGGCCAACGACCCGGACAAGAGCGTCGACAGCAACGACCTCTCCGGTGACCAGGGCGTGACCGACCGGACGCCGGCGCCGGTGGACGCGAAGGCGGTGGCGCCTACGTACCACGCCAACGCTGCGACGGCCGGCAAGGTGTTCTTCGACTCCCCTCAGGGCACCATGGTCTGCTCGGCGACGGTCGTGGAGGACCCGGCGCATCCGGGCAAGTCCAACCTCATCTGGACGGCGGGGCACTGCGTGCACGCGGGCAGGAAGGGCGGCTGGTACCGCAACATCGCCTTCGTGCCCTCGTACAACGACTTGGGCAGGACGGCGGCCCAGTTGCGGACCGCCACCAGGGAGGAGGTCGCTCCCTTCGGTGTCTGGTGGGCCGACTGGGCGCAGACCTCGCAGCAGTGGATCCAGCAGGGCGGTGAGACGGGCGGTGACGGGGCGCCGTACGACTACGCGGTCATCCATGTGACGCCGGAGAAGGGCGCGGGCGGCAAGTCGCTGGAGGAGACGGTCGGTTCGGCGCTTGCTGTGAACTTCAACGCCCCGGCCGTGCCGAAGGTTCCCAGCATCACCGCGACCGGCTACCCGGCGGCCGCGCCGTTCGACGGGCAGAAGCTGTACCAGTGCACGGACCGGCCGGGACGGCTGTCGCTGAACGCCGCGGATCCGACGATGTACCGCATCGGCTGCACCATGACGGGTGGCGCCTCCGGCGGCGGCTGGGTCGAGACCGGATCGGACGGGAAAGCCGCGCTGGTGTCCAACACCTCCATCGGCCCGGTCAGTTCCGGCTGGCTGGCCGGACCACGGCTTGGTG
This sequence comes from Streptomyces sp. NPDC101152, assembly GCF_044768275.1. Classification (NCBI taxonomy): domain Bacteria; kingdom Bacillati; phylum Actinomycetota; class Actinomycetes; order Kitasatosporales; family Streptomycetaceae; genus Streptomyces; species Streptomyces sp. NPDC101152. The sequence goes on from NZ_JBIWPO010000051.1 coordinate 1,819, forward strand.
ACGTGGCGAAGGGCGTGTACGAGTCCGTGAGCAAGAAGTTCGCCGGGCAGTGACCGGCCGGTAGGGGCACGGGCGGGGCGGGAGCGCATCCCGGAAACCTTCCCGTCCCGCCCCCGTTCGCCCTCAACCGCGCGGGCATAGTGGTGTCGCTCGGGGTGCGGGCCCGCCCCGACGCCGTGGGCCTCGTCGCCGCGCCGGCCCTGACCGCGACCGCGTGCAGCGGCTCGAACGACAGCGCGAACGCCAAGCCCGGCGGCGACGGAGAGATCCGGATCCCGGCGGACATCGCGAGGAAGCTCAAGGACCCATGGCATCGACGTCGACCAGTGGGCCAAGGTCGGCTGGAGGAACTGGGACCGGGACAAGTGGCTCGGCGCGGCCAAGGACTTCGCCAACCCGGTGATCGAAGGCCGCCGTACAGCGGCCTGAAGATGTTCCAGTGCATCGACCGGCCCGGGCGGCTCTCGCTGGACGCGTTCCTGCCGACGATGTACGGGTGTTGACCGACAGGACCGAACTGGTGTCGAACACCTCGATCGGCCCGACCACCAGCACCTGGCCGGCGGGCCCACAACTGGGCGGGAACGCCGAGGCGCTCTACGAGAACATGAGCCGGACGTACGGTGGTCGGTGACGCGGGAACGCCGAAGGCCCGCCCCCTGCTGTCAGGGAGCGGGCGTTCGCGCTGTCGATCAGACCGCGGGGACGGGCAGGTACGGCGCGAGGTCCGCCGCCAGTTCCTCGTGGACCCGCACCTTGATCAGGGTGCCCTCCGGGGTGTGCTCCTCGGAGATCACCTCGCCCTCGTCATGCGCACGCGCGACCAGCTTGCCGTGGGTGTACGGCACCAGCGCCTCGATCTCGACGGAGGGCCTCGGCAGCTCGTTGTCGATGAGCGCGATCAGCTCCTGGATGCCCCGGCCGGTGCGGGCCGAGACCGCGATCGAACGCTTCTCGATCCGCAGGAGCCGCTGCAGCGTCAGCGGGTCCGCCGCGTCCGCCTTGTTGATCACGACGATCTCGGGGACGTCGACGGCGCCGACCTCCCTGATCACCTCGCGCACGGCGGCCAGCTGCTCCTCCGGGTTCGGGTGCGAGCCGTCGACCACGTGCAGGATCAGGTCGGACTCGCCGACCTCCTCCATGGTGGAGCGGAACGCCTCGACCAGGTGGTGCGGCAGATGGCGGACGAAACCGACGGTGTCCGCCAGCGTGTACAGCCTGCCGCTCGGGGTCTCGGCCCGGCGGACCGTCGGGTCGAGGGTCGCGAACAGGGCGTTCTCGACCAGCACGCCCGCGCCCGTGAGACGGTTGAGCAGGGAGGACTTGCCGGCGTTGGTGTAGCCCGCGATGGCGACGGACGGCACCTTGTGGCGCTTGCGCTCCTGACGCTTGATCTCGCGGCCGGTCTTCATCTCCGCGATCTCCCGGCGCATCTTCGCCATCTTCTCGCGGATCCGGCGCCGGTCCGTCTCGATCTTGGTCTCACCGGGACCACGGGTGGCGAGGCCGCCGCCCTTGCCGCCGCCCATCTGCCGGGACAGCGACTGACCCCAGCCGCGCAGCCTCGGCAGCATGTACTGCATCTGCGCGAGCGCGACCTGCGCCTTGCCCTCTCGGGACTTGGCGTGCTGGGCGAAGATGTCCAGGATCAGGGCCGTACGGTCGATGACCTTGACCTTGACGACGTCCTCGAGGTGGATGAGCTGGCCCGGGCTGAGCTCACCGTCGCAGATCACGGTGTCGGCGCCGCTCTCCAGGACGATGTCCCTGAGCTCGCTCGCCTTGCCGGAGCCGATGTAGGTGGCCGCGTCGGGCTTGTCGCGGCGCTGGATCACGCCATCGAGCACGAGCGCGCCGGCCGTCTCGGCGAGGGCGGCGAGCTCCGCGAGGGAGTTCTCCGCGTCCTGCACGGTGCCGGAGGTCCAGACGCCGACGAGGACGACCCGCTCCAGACGGAGCTGGCGGTACTCGACCTCGGTGACGTCCTCGAGCTCGGTGGACAGGCCCACCACGCGGCGCAGGGCCGCGCGCTCGGAGCGGTCGAACTGGTCGCCGTCCCGCTCTTCGTCGATCTCGTGGCTCCAGGCGACGTCCTCTTCCATCAGGGCATCGGCCCGAAGACCTTCGGCGTAGGTGTGCGCGAAGCGCTGCGTGTCCTGGGAAGGGGATGAAGAGGAGGTCATTGGATCCTTACGTCGATGGGCGTCGGTACGGCGATCGTCGATGCGATCACCCTCGTCAACGCATGAGTACCCCGGGAGATTCCCGTGTCCCTTGCCGCGCCGACCAGATGATGGTCGCACGGTACGGGACGTCTCGTCACCGCCTTATTTCCGCGGTGCCGCCTTGGTGGGCACGGCCGGCTTCCAGTCCGGGTGGCCGGGCATCGGCGGGGTTTTCTCGCCGTACAGCCAGGCCTTGAAGAAGCCGCCGAGGTCGCGTCCGGAGATGTCGGCGGCGAGCCGTTCGAAGTCGGCGGTGGTTGCGGTGCCGTCGCGGTGCAGGGCCACCCAGGCACGTTCGAGGCGTTCGAAGCGTTCACGGCCGATCTCCTGACGCAGGGCGTACAGCACGAGAGCGGCGCCGTCGTAGACGTTCGGACGGAAGATGCTGATCTTCTGGCCGGGGTCGGGGGCCTTGGGGAGGGCCGGGGGTCCGCCGGCGGCACGCCAGCGGTCCGAGGCGGCGTACGCGGCCTTCATGCGCGCCTCCATCGGCTGGTGCGCCTTCTCCTGCGCGTACAGGGCCTCGTACCAGGTGGCGTGCCCCTCGTTGAGCCACACGTCAGACCAGGCGCGGGGGCTGACGCTGTCACCGAACCACTGGTGCGACAGTTCGTGGACCATGATCGAGCGTAGGTACCACTTGGGGTAGGCGGGCTGGGTGAAGAGCTCTTTCTCGAAGAGGGACAGGGTCTGCGTCTCGAGTTCGAAGCCGGTGGTCGCCTGTGCCATGAGCAGGCCGTACGTCTCGAAGGGGTAGGGGCCGACCTTGCTCTCCATCCAGGCGATCTGGTCAGGGGTCTCGGCGAGCCAGGGTTCGAGCGCCTTCACGTCCTCGGTGGGCACGACGTCCCGTACGGGCAGGCCGTGCGGGCCCTGGCGGTGCAGCACCGTGGAGCGGCCGATCGACACCTGGGCGAGCTCGGTGGCCATGGGGTGCTGGGTCCGGTAGGTCCAGGTCGTGGACCCGCCGACGCGGTCGAGGCCGGTCGGCAGGCCGTTGGCGACGACCGTGTAGCCGTTGGGGGCGGTGACCCGGATGGTGAACATCGCCTTGTCGGAGGGGTGGTCGTTGCACGGGAACACCAGGTGCGCGGCGTCGGCCTGGTTGGCCATGGCGAGGCCGTCCGCGGTGCGCACCCAGCCGCCGTCCTCGTCCCCCGACGCCATGGGGTCGCTGGTGTGCCGCACGGTGATCCGCGCCCAGCTGCCCGCCGGCAGCCGGTCCTCGGGCATGACGACGAGGTCCTCGCCGGCGCTGGTGAACGCGGCCGGTTCTCCGTCGACCTTGACGGACTCGACCTTGCCGTGCGCGAAGTCGAGGTTCAGGCGGTCGAGGTCCTGGGTGGTCCAGGCGTCGATGGTGGTGACCGCCTGGAGCGGCTTGCTGTTGGACCCGGAGTAGGTGAAGGAGAGGTCGTAGGACGCCACGTCGTACCCGGGGTTGCCCAGGTACGGGAAGAGCCGGTCGCCGACGCCCAGCGGGACCGCCGGGGCGCTCGCGGCGAGAAGGCAGACGGAGACGGCGGAGGCGAGCACGGCGGCCGCCTTGCGACGACGGCGGCTCGCGGTACGGGACGTGAACGCACGCGCACGCGTGACGGCCGTCTGGGCGTGGGGGGTGAGCAGCATGGACCACGGCTACCAGCGCGCGAGCGCCACACGACGGCGACGCGCGCCCGTGCCACCCGAACGGGTAAGGGGCACGCGGAACCGCCACGCACGCGTGCGGTGGCGCTTCACGTGTCTGTCGGGTGGGGCTGGGTACGGCTCACGTCGTAGACGCCGGGTACGTTGCGCATCGCTCGCATGAGGGCCGGCAGGAGGGCCGCGTCCGGGAGCTGGACGGTGTAGGTGTGCCGGACGCGCTGCTGGGTCGGGGGCTCGATGGTCGCGGAGACGATCTCGGCACCCTCGAGGGCCATCGCCTCGGTGAGGTCGGCCAGGAGGTGCGGGCGGCCGAACGATTCGGCGAGCAGGGTGACCCGGCACTCGGTGGTGTCCCCCCAGCGCACGCCGACCTCCGCACGCCCCCCGTTCGTCATACGCCCCACCGCGGCGCACTCCACGCGGTGGACGGTGACCACGCCACCCCGTACGGCGAAGCCGGTGACCTCGTCGGGCGGAACGGGCGTGCAGCAGCCGGCCAGCCTTACCGTCGCGCCCGGCTGGTCGACGATGACGTCCGCGACGGGACGCGCGACCGACCCCTCGGGCGTGGGCCGGGGTGCCGACGAGGGCTCCTCGCTCTCCTGGGCTTCCTCGCGCGCCGGGTGGGTCGCGAGCCATCGCTGGATGGCGATCCGCGCGGCGGGCGTGTGGGCGTGCTCCAGCCACTCCCGTGAGGGCTCGGAGGCGGGGTCCTGGCCCATGAGGAGCTGCACGGTGTCGCCGTCCCGCAGGACCGTGCTCAGCGTCGCCAGACGGCCGTTCACACGGGCGCCGATGCACGCGTGCGCGTCCTCGCCGTACTGCGCGTACGCGGCGTCGACGCAGGTGGCGCCCTCGGGCAGGCCCAGGGTGCCGCCGTCGGGCCGGAAGACGGTGATCTCGCGGTCCTGGGCGAGGTCCTCGCGCAGGGTCGACCAGAAGGTGTCGGTGTCCGGTGCGGCCTCCTGCCAGTCGAGCAGGCGGGAGAGCCAGCCGGGGCGTGTGGGGTCGACGCGCTCGCCGTCGGCCGGGTCGTCCGGGGCGGGCGCGTAGGGGTTGCCGAGCGCGATGACGCCCGCCTCGGCGACCTTGTGCATCTGGTGCGTGCGGATGAGGACTTCGGCGACCTGGCCGTCCGCGCGGGCGACCGCCGTGTGCAGCGACTGGTACAGGTTGAACTTCGGTACGGCGATGAAGTCCTTGAACTCCGAGACGACGGGCGTCAGACAGGTGTGCAGTTCACCGAGGACGCCGTAACAGTCCGCGTCCTCGTTGACGAGGACGAGCAGCCTGCCGAAGTCCGCGCCCCGCAGCTCGCCGCGCTTGCGGGCGACCCGGTGGACGGAGACGAAGTGCCGTGGCCGGATGACGACTTCGGCGGGGATGCCGGCGTCGCGCAGCACGCCGCGCACCTCGTCGGCGATCTCGGCGAGCGGGTCGTCGGCGCGGGAGGCGTTGTCGACGATCAGCTCCCGGGTGTGCTCGTACTCCTCGGGATGCAGGATCGCGAAGACCAGGTCTTCCAGCTCCGTCTTGAGCGCCTGGACGCCGAGCCGTTCGGCGAGCGGGATGAGGACGTCGCGGGTCACCTTGGCGATACGGGCCTGTTTCTCGGGCCGCATCACCCCCAGGGTGCGCATGTTGTGCAGCCGGTCGGCGAGTTTGATCGACATCACGCGGACGTCGCTGCCGGCGGCGACCAGCATCTTACGGAAGGTCTCCGGCTCGGCGGCGGCACCGTAGTCGACCTTCTCCAACTTGGTGACGCCGTCGACGAGATAGCGGACCTCGGCGCCGAACTGCTCGCCGACCTGATCGAGCGTCACGTCGGTGTCCTCGACGGTGTCGTGCAGCAAAGAGGCCGTCAGCGTCGTTGTCTCGGCGCCGAGTTCGGCCAGGATCAGGGTGACGGCGAGCGGGTGCGTGATGTACGGCTCACCGCTCTTGCGCATCTGGCCGCGGTGCGAGGACTCGGCCAGCACATAGGCGCGGCGCAGGGGGTCGAGGTCGGCACTCGGGTGGTGGGCGCGGTGCGCGTCGACGACGTGGCCGATGGCGTCGGGCAGCCTGTCGCGGGCGGTGGGACCGAGCAGGGCGGCGCGGCCGAGGCGGCGCAGGTCGATCCGCGCCCGCCAGCGCGCCGCCGGGCCTGATACCGGACCTGGGGTCGCGGGGTTCGTGGCCTCCGCACTCATGGGCACCTCCGGCTGCGTGGACCGGCGGACGGGGTGCCCCAGGGCGGACACGGCTCAGGGGGTGGCAACGGTCCCCCGTCCGGGCCGGTGCTTGATGCTACCGAGCCCATCACGTGCGTCTGACCGCCTCTCGTCGAGCGTGAAACGGATCACCCATTCGAGCGAAGGTTTGCAGGTTTACAGTTTCGAGCCACACGAATGGAGGCCGACCTTGATTTCGAACTCCCGAACGGCGTCTCAGTAGTTGACTCCTGCACCATCCGGACCGGACGCCTGCGATCTCCAACCTGAAGGGTCCTCAGCGGACGAATGTTTCCAGCCACTCGGCGTCGATCTCGCCTTCGGCGACGATCACCGCAGGACCGGTCATCTCGATCTCGCCGTCGGGACGCTCGGTGATCACGAGGGTGCCGCCGGGCACGTCGACGGTGTACGTCACCGGGGTTCCGGTGACCGCGGGGTCGTTGCCGTCGCGGCGGGCCGTGGCCACGGCGACGGCGCACGCGCCCGTGCCGCACGACCGGGTCTCGCCGGAACCGCGCTCATGCACGCGCAGGGCGACGTGGCGGGGACCGCGGTCGACCACGAACTCCACGTTCACGCCGTCCGGGTACGCGCCGGCCGGGCTGAACGGGGGCGGCGCGTACAGGTTCCCGGCATGCGCGAGATCGTCGACGAACGCTACCGCGTGCGGGTTGCCCATGTTCACGTTCCGCGCGGGCCAGCTTCGCGCGCCGACGCTGACCGTGACGTCCCCCTCGGGGAGCATCGCCCTGCCCATGCCCACGGTGACGTCGCCCTGGGCGCCGCCGCTGCCGGGCGCGGTCTTGGCGATGTGCACGGTCTTCACGCCCCCGCGCGTGGCCACGGCGAGATCGCCCTCGGTGACGTGACCGGCGCGCTGCAGGTATCGCGCGAACACGCGCACGCCGTTGCCGCACATCTCCGCGATCGAACCGTCGCCGTTGCGGTAGTCCATGAACCACTCGGCCTCGGACGCCATATGCCGGGCTTCTGGGTGGGCGGCGGATCGCACGACGTGCAGCAGGCCGTCACCGCCGATGCCCGCCCGGCGGTCGCACAGGGCGGCCACGGCGGCCGGGGGCAGGTCGATGGTGTTCTCGGGGTCCGGGACGATCACGAAGTCGTTCTCGGTGCCGTGGCCCTTGAGGAAGGCGATGCCCGTGCGCGTGCTCATGCCCCGATCGTACGGTGCCCCTCGGACAGTGCCGAAAAGGACCGCCTACCGCAGGCGGGCCACTCTCCACACCGCCAGTACGACGATCGCGGCGACCAGGACGGCGTACGCCAGGACCACCCGCCAGTCCGGTCTGCGGCCGGAGCCCCGCTGCGGCAGCCCGGGCCACGTGTAACCGACCCGGCGGGCGGCCATCATGCCCCAGCCCGCCGCGCAGAAGCAGATCAGCAGCCCCAGCATGGCGATCACGGCGCCGCTGTCGCCGAAGTCGAAGGCCAGGGGGAAGGCGAACATCAGGGAGCCGACCGCGGCCAGGGCGACGATGGGCGCTAGCTGCCAGATGCGCAGCCTGCGCTGCGGGCGCAGCTCTACCTCGACCTCGGGCCCGCTCGCGAACATCTCCTCGGGCTCGGGGCCGTCGGCGGTCACTCCGCCCTGCGTCTCGTCGGGCCCGTCGGAGCTCAGACGATCTTCGTCAAGCTCCGGTTCACCGCTGTCGACGGTGAGGGGCTCGGTGCCTTGTGCGGTGTCGCGAGGGCCGGCCTCCATCGCCACGCGCCCTCCCAACTCGGACTCCACTTGGTCGATCGAAGCTCGATGATGGCACGGCGCCGGAGGCCCGGACGGCGGCCTGAGCGTCCCGATGCCATGACGTGATCAGGCTGTGACCGGTCGTTCGACCAACGCCAATGCGAGCTCCGGAAGTTCTGTGACATCCGCCGCAGCCCCACTGAGCCAGTGCACCCGCGGGTCGCGCCTGAACCATGAATCCTGGCGGCGCGCGAAGCGCTTGGTGGCGCGTACGGTCTCGGCCCGCGCCTCTTCGAGCGTGCACTCCCCCGCGAGCGCCGCGAGCACCTGCTGGTAGCCCAGCGCGCGGGAGGCCGTGCGCCCCTCGCGCAGGCCGCGCGCCTCCAGCGCGCGCACCTCGTCCACGAGCCCCTCGTCCCACATCCGGTCGACCCGGCGGGCGATGCGCTCGTCGAGTTCGGGACGGGCCACGTCGACGCCGATCTGGACGGTGTCGTAGACCGAGTCGTGGCCGGGCAGGTTGGCGGTGAAGGGCCGGCCGGTGATCTCGATCACCTCGAGGGCCCGGACGATACGGCGGCCGTTGCTCGGCAGGATCGCCTGCGCAGCCCCCGGGTCGGCGGCGGCCAGACGCGCATGCAGCGCACCGGAGCCGCGCAGGGTGAGTTCGCCCTCAAGGCGGGCCCGGACCTCGGGGTCGGTGCCGGGGAACTCCAGGTTGTCGACCGCTCCGCGGACGTACAGTCCGGAACCGCCGACCAGGACCGGCCAGCGGCCTTCCGCGAGCAACGCGTCGATCCGCGCGCGGGCGAGCTTCTGGTACTCGGCGACGGAGGCCGTGACCGTCACGTCCCAGATGTCCAGGAGGTGGTGCGGGATGCCGCCGCGCTCTTCGGGCGTCAGCTTGGCGGTGCCGATGTCCATCCCCCGGTAGAGCTGCATGGAGTCGGCGTTGACGACCTCCCCGCCCAGGCGCTGGGCGAGGAAGACGCCCAGATCGGACTTTCCGGCGGCGGTGGGACCGACGACGGCGATGACTCGGGGGGCGGGGGGTGCGGTGCTCACCGCCCCAGTCTCCCAAACGCCGGGAGCCCTCCTCGAACGAGTTACGTGACGAGGCGTGGTCGGCGTCGTTGCCCGTTGCGAGGTTCTCGCCGCCGCTTTCGGGGGGCGGCTACCCGGGCGGCGCAAACGGACGCACCGGGCGACGCGGGATTTCGCCCGCACGAGTAACGTATTGGAGTGGATATGGGCGTTTTCGCACGACTTCTCCGGAGGTCGAAGGCCACGGAGGAGGCGTCAACCGTCGAGACTCAGGAGAGCACACCGGCGGCGCAGCCGGAGCCCGCGGCCCCGGAGGCGGCAGGGACCGTGGAGTCGGCCGAGACGGAGGGGCGGACCGAGGCCGAACCGGCGGCGGACGAGCCTGTCGAGGCCACCGCCGACGACGGCCCCGGGATCCCCAAGCAGCAGTCCGTGCAGGAGGCGGCCGACAGCGAGGCCGACGAGGGCGCCCGCACGTAACCGCGCCGCGCGCGAACGCCCCGGGGGGCGAACCGGACCCGGGCTACAGGGAAGGTGGACCATGGGTCTCCTGGACAACTTGAAGGCCAAGCTCTCCCCGGCCAAGGACAAGGTCTCGGACCTCGCGCAGCAGCACGGGGACAAGATCTCGCACGGTCTCGACAAGGCCGCGCGGGTGGTCGACGAGAAGACCAAGGGCAAGTACAGCGACAGGATCCAGACCGGGACGGGCAAGGCCAAGGACGCCATGGACCGCCTCGCGCACAAGGGCGACACGGAGGCGGGTCCCGGCACGGTACCGCCGGACACGCCGACTCCGCCGACGCCCTGACCGGCACGGCACATCGACGGACGGCCGCGGGGCCCATGGCTCCCCGGCCGTCCGCCGTTCACGACCAGGTCGCCACCACGTACCCGACCCCGTACGGCGCGTCCTCGTACAGCAACGCGCCGGTGAGGTCCGTGCCCTCGGCGGCGCCGGCGAGGACCTGCCAAGCGGCTCGGCCCGACGCCTTCAGCTCGTACGCCAGCTCGGCGTCGAGCGCCTTGAGGGCCGCCACGTCGGCCGCCCCCAGGGCACGCGCGACCTCCGCGTCGAAGGCCTCCGCACGCTCGTCGAGGTAGCCGGGGGCCTTGAGCGTGCGGCAGGCGCTGCCGTCACCCATCACCAGCAGCGCCACCCGTTCGGACCGGGCGGCGATGTCCCTTCCGACCTGAATACACCGCTCGGCCTCGAGGGGTTCCCCCACACCGAGGCCCTCGATCGGGGCGTCGGACCATCCGGTCCGTTCCAGCAGCCACGCGGCGACGGCGAGGGACGGCGGAAGGTAGCGCCCCGCCGCCGTGCCCCGACCGGTGCCCAGCCGTACGTCGAGGTCCACGCCGAAGCCCCGGAAGGAACCCGGTGTGCCCTCCGCATGCGTGCCGCGCCCGCTTCGCTCGGCGGGCCCGACCACCACCATCAGGTCGGGCCGGGACGCGGCGAGCACCCCCAGTGCGTCCGTGCACGCGGCCCGAGCACGGTCCAGCTCGGGTGCGGCACCCGCGGCGACCTCGGGCACGAGAAGCGGCGGACAGGGGCAGACGGCGGCGGCGACGAGCATGATCGGCAGCCTAGCTCCACGCCCAGGGCCAGGACTCCGGATGGGTGCTCCACTCCAGTTCGGCGAGCCGGTACATCACGCGGTGCGTCGACATCGCGCCCTCGACGTTGACGTAGTAGGCGTCCCCGTCACCGATCCGGTAGACCTGTCGGCGTTTCTGACGCAGGCCGACAGCCGGACGGTGGGTGCGGGCGATCTCGTACAGACGGGCCCTGGCCTCGTCCCGGTTGCCCTCGAAGTGCGCCACCTCGTCGAGGTCGTTCTGGTTCCCGATGCTGCGGTCGACGACCACCACCCAGCGCCCCATGCCCCGCCCTCCCCCCTGAGTACCCGGCGTCGCTCAGTGCGCCGCGCAGCCGCCCGTCGCCGCCGGCAGCGGTTCCGGGACACCGATCTTCGGCAGGCCCAGCAGCACGCCCGCCGGCTTCGCGGCCTCGGCGGCGTTGCGCTTCTGCCAGGCGTCCCCCGCGCGCGTGCGCCGCACGTGGAGGACGGCGCCCTCGGCGAGGAGGTGGTGCGGGGCGGCGTAGGTGATCTCGACGGTGACGACGTCGCCGGGACGGACCTCCTGGTCGGGCTTGGTGAAGTGCACCAGGCGGTTGTCGGGGGCGCGGCCGGAGAGGCGGTGGGTGGCGCCGTCCTTGCGGCCCTCGCCCTCGGCGACCATCAGCTCCAGGGTGCGGCCCACCTGCTTCTTGTTCTCCTCCCAGGAGATCTCCTCCTGGAGGGCCACGAGACGCTCGTAACGCGCCTGGACGACCTCCTTGGGGATCTGGGCGTCCATGGTCGCGGCCGGGGTGCCGGGGCGCTTGGAGTACTGGAAGGTGAAGGCCTGGGCGAAGCGGGCCTCGCGGACGACGTGCAGGGTCTGCTCGAAGTCCTCCTCGGTCTCGCCGGGGAAGCCCACGATGATGTCGGTGGTGATCGCCGCGTGCGGGATGGCGGCGCGGACCTTCTCGATGATCACGAGGTAACGCTCCTGCCGGTAGGAGCGGCGCATCGCCTTCAGGACCGTGTCCGAGCCGGACTGCAGGGGCATGTGCAGCTGTGGCATCACGTTCGGAGTCTCGGCCATCGCCGCGATCACGTCGTCGGTGAAGTCGCGGGGGTGCGGCGAGGTGAAGCGGACGCGCTCCAGGCCGTCGATCGAGCCGCAGGCCCGCAGCAGCTTGCTGAACGCCTCGCGGTCGCCGATGTCGGAGCCGTACGCGTTGACGTTCTGGCCGAGCAGGGTGATCTCGGAGACGCCCTCGCCGACCAGGGCCTCGATCTCCACGAGGATGTCGCCGGTGCGGCGGTCCTTCTCCTTGCCGCGCAGGGCCGGGACGATGCAGAAGGTGCAGGTGTTGTTGCAGCCGACGGAGATGGACACCCAGGCCGCGTACGCGCTCTCACGCCGGGTCGGCAGGGTCGACGGGAACGCCTCCAGGGACTCGGCGATCTCGACCTGCGCCTCCTCCTGCACACGCGCGCGCTCCAGCAGCACCGGCAGCTTGCCGATGTTGTGCGTACCGAAGACGACGTCCACCCAGGGCGCCTTCTTCACGATGGTGTCCTGGTCCTTCTGCGCCAGGCAGCCGCCGACCGCGATCTGCATGCCGGGCCGTGACGCCTTCTTCGGCGCGAGGCGGCCGAGGTTGCCGTACAGCCGGTTGTCGGCGTTCTCCCGCACGGCGCAGGTGTTGAAGACGACGACGTCCGCGTCGCCGTCGGAGCCCTCGGGGGCGCGCACGTAGCCCGCCTCCTCCAGCAGCCCGGACAATCGCTCGGAGTCGTGGACGTTCATCTGGCACCCGTAGGTACGCACTTCGTAGGTCTTGGGTCCCTGGACGTCCACTGCGAGGCTCCGGTCGCTGCTGCTGGTCATGCGTCAAGGGTAGGCGCTCCCGTGCACCCCCCGTCCCGGGATTCCCCGGGGGCCCCGCCCGGCACCCACCCCTGGCGCCGCAGCAGCCCCGACACGTCCGGCGGCTCGTAGTGCTCGCCCTTGAGGACCTTGCCGTCGGCGCGGCGGGCGACGCTGCCGTCGGGGCCCAGCTTGGTCATGTTGGAGCGGTGGATCTCGGCGATGACCGCGTCGAGGTCGATGCCGTGGACGAGGGCCGTGCCGTACGCCACGTAGACGACGTCGGCGAGTTCGTGCGCGAGCCGGTCGAGGGGCCCGGTGACGGAGGCCTCGGCGGCCTCGGCGGCCTCCTCCGCGAGCAGTTCACGGCGGTGAGCGGCCAGCTGGGGCGGTATCTCGGTGGGCGTCCCCCGGGCGTCGAGCCCGACGGCGAGGTGGAACGCACGGACCAGGTCGGCGGGCGATGAGCTCATGCGGCGACTGTATCGGCCGCCACTGACAGTCCCCCGTGAGTGCCGCCCTGGTCAGCACGGCGTCCGGGCTGGCAGGATCGCGCGCATGTCCAGTGTGCTCGCCCGGATCGGCAGGCGCCGGGCCCTGCAGGGCGCGGCCGCCGGCTTCGTCGTGTTCGGGCTGCTGCTGTGGTGGTTGCTGCCGCTGGGCGAGAGTCCGCCGAGCGGGACGATCACGCTCAGCACCGGGACTCAGGCCGGGGTGTACCAGCAGTACGGCAAGCTCCTGCGCAAGGAGTTCGACAAGGACATGCCGAAACTGAAGGTGGACCTGCTGACCAGTGACGGCTCCCAGGAGAACGTGCGCCGGGTGGCGACCGGGAAGGCCGACTTCACCATCGCGGCAGCCGACGCGGTGGACACGTACGAACTGGGGCACCGGACCGGATACCACCGCCTGCGCGGAGTGGCCCGTCTGTACGACGACTACGTGCAACTGGTCGTCCCGCGCGACTCGGACGTGCGGTCCGTCGCCGACCTGCGGGGCAAGCGGGTGGCCATAGGGCCGACGCGCTCCGGTGTGCGGCTGATCGCCGACCGGGTCCTCACAGCGGCCGGCCTCGACCCGCAGAAGGACGTCACACCGTTCGCCGACGGCATCGACACCGGACCGGACCGGCTGAAGCGGGGCGAGATCGACGCGTTCTTCTGGTCGGGCGGGCTGCCCACGGAGGGGCTGCAGGACCTCGCGAGCGGCTTCACCTTCCGGTTCGTGCCGATCGCGGCCGACCTCGTCGCCACACTGCACAAGCAGGGTGGCGCCACCCGCTACTACCGCGCCACCTCCATGCCGGAGTCGGCCTATCCGAGCATCCAGAACGGTGTGGCCGTGCCGACCATCGCGGTGTCCAACATCCTCATGACCCGCGCCGACGTGGACCCCCGGCTCACCGAGTGGGTGACCCGCACCGTGATCAAGAGCCGTGACGAGATCGGCGCGCACGTGCACTCCGCCCAGCTCGTCGACCTGCGCACCGCGATCTACACCGACCCGCTGGCCCTGCACGAGGGCGCCCGGCGCTACTACCGCTCGGTCAAGCCGTAGGGCGGCTGCGCGGCACCGACACCGTCACCGTCAGCCCGTGCGGCTCGTGGTGGTCGAACGAGATGGAGCCGCCGCCCGCCGCGAGCAGGGTGCGCGAGATGGACAGCCCGAGGCCGGAGCCCTTGACGTTCTGGTGGCGGCCGCTGCGCCAGAAGCGGTCGCCTACGCGCGCGAGTTCCTCGTCGGTCAGGCCCGGTCCGCTGTCGCTGACGACGACGGTCGAGGAGGCTCCGTCGGACGCCACCCGCACCCGCACGCACTCGTCCTTCGGCGTGAACTTGACCGCGTTGTCGATCACCGCGTCCAGGGCGCTGGAGAGCGTGACCGGGTCGGCCCACGCGGTCGTCGGCGGGCACTCCCCGAGCAGCCGTACGCCCTTGGCCTGGGCGGTCGGGGTCCAGGCGGCGATGCGCTCGGCGGTCAGTTCGCCGATGTCGGTGGTCCTCAGGTCGGCCTCGGTGTGCTCGGCCAGGGCGAGGTCGAGCAGGTCGTCGAGCACTTCCGCCAGACGCTTGCCCTCGGTACGGACCGATGCGATCTCCTCGTTGTCCTCCGGTAGTTCGAGCGCGAGCAGTTCGATCCGCAGCAGCAGCGCCGAAAGCGGGTTGCGCAGCTGGTGCGAGGCGTCGGCGACGAAGGCGCGCTGCTGCTCCAGCACGTCCTCGACGTTGTCCGCCATCTCGTTGAACGCCCGAGCCAGGCGCCGAAGTTCCGGCGGCCCGCCGGCGGCCGCGACACGTGACTTGAGCCGCCCGCTGGCGATCGCGTGGGTGGTGGCGTCGAGCACCCGCACGGGCCTGAGCACCCAGCCGGTCAGCCGGAGCGCGGCGCCGACCGCCAGCAGCATCGCGGCGATCTCGCCGAGCCCGATGACCAGCCAGCCGTGCAGGATGCGCGAACGCATCTGCCCGGTGGGCGAGTCGGTGACGACCACCGCGACGACGTCACCGTCCCGGATCACCGGCGAGGCGACGACCAGGCGGCCCTGCTGCCAGGGCCACACCTGCTTCGGGTCGTGGCTGCGGCGGCTGAGCTTCGCCTCGTCGAACGCCTCGCGCACCGGGCCCGAGTCGGGCAGGAAGAAGCTCGCCGGCGCCTGGGCCATGGGGACGTCGGTACGGCAGAACACGCCGGCCCGGATGCCGTAGACACCGTAGTAGCTGGTGAGTTCGCTGCTCAGGGTCTCCAGACGCTCATCCGTGGAAGTGCGTGTGGAGCTGCAGGCGTCGGTGACGAACTGGGCGAGGGAGGCGAAGCGCGCGGTGTCGTCTATCCGGTCGACGACCACCTTCTGCTGCTGCGCCGCGGCCACGCTCACCCCGAGCGGGATGCCGAGCGCGAGCAGCACGGCCGCCATCAGGACGATGAGCAGCGGGAGAAGACGTGTACGCACGCGTGCCCGTCACGAAGCCGGGGCGACGAGCCGGTAGCCGACGCCGCGCACCGTCTCGATCAGGGCCGGCATGCGCAGCTTGGCCCGCAGGGACGCGACGTGCACCTCCAGGGTGCGCCCGGTCCCCTCCCAACTGGTGCGCCACACCTCGCTGATGATCTGCTCCCGGCGGAAGACGACCCCGGGACGCTGCGCGAGCAGGGCGAGCAGGTCGAACTCCTTGCGGGTCAGCTGGACCACCGAACCGCTCACGCTGACCTGCCGGGTGGGCAGTTCGATGAGCACGGGCCCCAGGCGCAGCGCGCTCTCCTCGCCCTGCGCGGCGTCCTCGTGGGCGGTGCGCCGGCTGACGGCGTGGATGCGCGCCAGCAACTCGCCGGTGTCGTACGGCTTGACCACGTAGTCGTCGGCACCGAGGTTGAGGCCGTGGATGCGGGAGCGGACGTCGGACCGCGCGGTGACCATGATCACCGGGGTGCTGGTGCGCTTGCGGATCTTGCCGCAGACCTCGTATCCGTCCTGGTCGGGCAGGCCGAGGTCGAGCAGAACCACACCGAAGCCGTTGCCTTCGGGAACGAGAGCCTGGAGAGCCTCCTCGCCGCTGCGCGCGTGCGTGACGTCGAATCCGTGCCGTGCCAGAACCGCCGAGAGTGCGGCGGCGACATGGTTGTCGTCCTCGACGAGGAGCAGTCTCATCCGGGCCCCCTTCGGTTCATCGGCCGTACGAACAGGATGGGCACAAAACGTGCGCACGCGTGCGCGTGCACCAAGCAGTCACGCTGATGGACGACGACCGAGTCAAGCGGGTTCCTCTCGCGCGCCCCTTCCGTTACCCGGCCGAGACGCGTCCCCCGCCAACTGCTACGACGTGTGTCCGATTGCTATCCGATCGTGATGCTCAGATCTCCCTCAGATGTAATGACGCTGGTCGCGGCCGCTCACTACTGTCCACCGAAACCGAGGAGGACGGAGCCCGATAGCGATGACCGAAGTATCGGTGGCCAAGCAGGACGTGGTCCCAACCGGCGAGCTGGTCGTCCTGAAGAGCGTCAACAAGCACTTCGGCGCGTTGCACGTACTCCAGGACATCGACCTCACCATCGCCCGCGGCGAGGTCGTCGTGGTCATCGGGCCCTCCGGGTCCGGCAAGTCCACCCTGTGCCGCACCATCAACCGCCTGGAGACCGTCGACTCCGGCACGATCGCCATCGACGGCAAGCCGCTGCCCCAGGAGGGCAAGGAGCTGGCCCGGCTGCGCGCCGACGTCGGGATGGTCTTCCAGTCCTTCAACCTCTTCGCGCACAAGACCGTGCTCGAGAACGTGATGCTGGGTCAGGTCAAGGTCCGCAAGGCCGACAAGAAGCAGGCCGAGGAGAAGGCGCGCGCGCTGCTGGACCGGGTCGGCGTGGCCACCCAGGCCGACAAGTACCCCGCGCAGCTCTCCGGCGGCCAGCAGCAGCGTGTCGCCATCGCGCGCGCCCT
This sequence comes from Streptomyces sp. NPDC101152, assembly GCF_044768275.1. NCBI lineage: Bacteria > Bacillati > Actinomycetota > Actinomycetes > Kitasatosporales > Streptomycetaceae > Streptomyces > Streptomyces sp. NPDC101152. The sequence continues at coordinate 18,523 of NZ_JBIWPO010000051.1, forward strand.
GGCCATGGGCCCCAAGGTGATGCTCTTCGACGAGCCGACCTCGGCCCTCGACCCCGAGATGATCAACGAGGTCCTCGAGGTCATGCAGCAGCTCGCCCGCGACGGCATGACCATGATCGTCGTCACCCACGAGATGGGCTTCGCCCGGTCGGCCGCGAACCGCGTGGTGTTCATGGCGGACGGCCGGATCGTCGAAGAGGCCACGCCCGACCAGTTCTTCAGCAACCCGCGCAGCGACCGCGCCAAGGACTTCCTGTCCAAGATCCTGCACCACTGACGCCCGCCGGCTCCGCCGTCGACGCCCCCTTTTTCTTCACCCCAAAGGATGTTCACCATGAAGCTCCGCAAGGTCACCGCCGCCTCGGCCGCCGTCCTCGCCCTCGCCGTGGCCGCCACGGCGTGCGGGTCGAGCAAGAGCGACGGCGGCTCCTCCGGCGGCGGCAACAAGATCAAGATCGGCATCAAGTACGACCAGCCCGGCATAGGCCTGAAGGAGCCGAACGGTTCCTTCTCCGGCTTCGACGTGGACGTGGCGACCTACGTGGCGGGCAAGCTCGGCTACAAGCCCAGCCAGATCGAGTGGGTCGAGACCAAGAGCGCCGACCGCGAGAACGCGCTCGCCCGCGGCGACGTGAAGTTCATCGCGGCCTCGTACTCGATCACCGACGAGCGCAAGCAGAAGGTCGACTTCGCCGGCCCCTACCTGCTGGCCCATCAGGACCTGCTGGTCAAGGCCAACTCGACCATCTCCAAGGGCACGGACCTCAACGGCAGGAACCTGTGCTCGGTGACCGGTTCCACCTCGGCGCAGAACGTCCAGAAGAAGATCGCGCCGAAGGCCAACCTGAAGGAGAACAGCGGCTACTCGGAGTGCATCGCGAGCCTGCAGAGCGGTGCCGTGGACGCGGTGACCACCGACGACTCGATCCTCGCGGGCTACGCGGCGCAGGACAAGTACAAGGGCCAGTTCAAGCTCGCCGGGCTCAAGCTCAGCAACGAGAACTACGGCATCGGTGTCAAGAAGGGCGACTCCGCGACCCTCAAGAAGATCAACGACGCTCTGGCGAGCATGGTCAGCGACGGCACCTGGAAGACGGACGTCGAGAAGAACTTCGGCCCGGCCAACTACAAGTACGAGCCCGCCCCGAAGATCGGCGTCATCGTCAAGTAACCCAGGCCCCTGGCCTGCAGGGTTCCGTTCGCCACCCACCCGGAAGCGCGGGAGATCGTGTTCGACTTTCTGCAAGGTTATGACGTCCTGGGGGCGTTCTGGATGACGGTGAAACTCACCGTCCTCTCCGCCCTCGGCTCCCTGGTCTGGGGCACCCTGCTGGCCGCGATGCGGGTCAGCCCGGTCCCGCTGATGCGCGGGTTCGGCACCGCGTACGTCAACATCGTCCGGAACATCCCCCTGACGGTCATCATCGTGTTCAACTCGCTCGGCCTCGCCGACATCTTCGGCGTGACGATGGGCGCCACCGACTTCAAGATCCAGGGCTTCCGGCTGGCGGTGTTCGGTCTCGCCGCCTACACGGCCGCCTTCGTCTGCGAGGCGGTGCGTTCCGGGATCAACACCGTGCCGGTGGGCCAGGCCGAGGCGGCCCGCGCGATCGGGCTGAGCTTCAGCCAGACCCTGCGGCTCGTGGTGCTGCCGCAGGCGTTCCGCGCGGTCGTCGGACCGCTGGCCAACGTGCTGATCGCCCTGACCAAGAACACCACGGTGGCGGCGGCGATCGGCGTGGCCGAGGCCGCCTACCTGATGAAGTCGATGATCGAGAACGAGGCGCAGACGCTGCTCATCGGCGCCGTCTTCGCCTTCGGCTTCGTGGTACTGACCCTGCCCACCGGGCTCATCCTGGGCTGGCTGGGCAAGCGACTGGCGGTGAAGCGATGACATCCGTCCTCTACGACACCCCCGGCCCCCGCGCCAAACGGCGCAACGCCGTCCTCTCCGTCGTCTTCGTCGTCCTGCTCGCCCTTCTCGTGTGGTGGGTCTGGCGGACGATGGACGACAAGGGTCAGCTGAAATGGGCCCTGTGGCAGCCGTTCACCACGTCTCAGGCGTGGACGACGTATCTGCTGCCGGGTCTCGGTGACACCCTGAAGGCCGCCGCGCTCTCCATGGTCATCGCGCTGCCGCTGGGCGCCTTCTTCGGTATCGCCCGCATGTCCGACCACCGGTGGGTGCGCGTACCGGCCGGCGTCGTGGTCGAGTTCTTCCGCTCGATCCCGGTCCTGCTGCTGATGCTGTTCGCGAACGAGTTCTTCGCCCGCTCCACGAACGTCACCACGGAGGACCGGCCCCTCTACGCGGTCGTCACCGGCCTGGTGCTCTACAACGCCTCGGTCCTCGCCGAGGTCGTGCGCGCCGGCATCCTCGCGCTGCCCAGGGGGCAGACGGAGGCCGCGTACGCGATCGGGCTGCGCAAGGGCCAGACGATGACCAGCGTGCTGCTCCCGCAGGCGGTCACGGCCATGCTGCCGGCCATCGTCAGCCAGCTGGTGGTCATCGTGAAGGACACCGCGCTGGGCGGTGTGATGATCGGTTACACCGAACTGCTCAACACCCGCAGCACGCTGGCGGCGAACTACGCCAACGTGATCCAGAGCTTCGTCGTGGTGGCGGTCGTCTACGTCGTCGTGAACCTCATCCTGACCAGCTTCGCGAGCTGGCTCGAGGGGAGGCTGCGCCGGAGCAAGCGGAGCACGGGCGCGGTCCTCGGCGCCGAGGACATGGAGGAACTCAACCCGGCGGCGGTGGGCGGCACCTTCGGGACCGGCACGAGCGACGCCGTCTGATGATCGGTCAACCGGTGTGACCCGCACGGGGGCAGCGGCATGATCGCCACTGCCCCCGTCACTTGACGCAAACACCGACAATGGGTTGCATACGTTCTGTGATCGTGCACCCTGCTCCGACTTCCTGTTCACACACGTCCGTCAGGACACCGTCACGGGCAGGGGGCGCCGCGCCGTGGACCCGGTGATCATTGTCGGAGCTGGGCCCGTCGGGCTCACGCTCGCCCTGGCACTGGCCCGGCAGCACGTACCCTCCGTCGTGCTGGACGAGGGCCCCGGCAAGGACGAACCGCGTCCCGCGCGCACCGTCGTGCTGCGCGAGGACACGGCCGCCCTCATGGAGCGGCTGACCGGTCTGCCGGTCGACGAGGCGGGCCTGCACTGGGCCGGATGGCGGTCCCTGCGCCGCAAGCAGGTGATGCGGGAGATCACGTTCGACGACGAGCCCTCCCCCCTGCACATCGCCCAGCACGTCCTGACCGGCGCCCTGCGTGAGGCCCTGGCCCGCCAGCCGCTGGCCAGGATCGTCGTCGACAGCCGACTGGACACCGTCGAACAGGAGCCCTCGGGCGTCACCGCCCACACCCGCGGTCCGAAGGGCACATGGTGGCGCGGCAGTTACCTGGTCGGCTGCGACGGACCGCGCTCCACCGTGCGCAAACTCCAGGACATCCGCTTCCCGGGCCGGACGGCGGTGGAGCGACACGCCGTGGCGGCGCTGCGGGTGGAACTTCCGTGGGACGCCGAGGCGTTGCTCCATCGGATGCCGCCGTGGCGGACGTCCGGGGCCTCGGGCGGGGAGGTCACCGGCCGGCCGCTGCCGGACGGGGTGTGGCGGCTTGACTGGCTGCTGCCGCCGGGCAAGGACCTGGTCACACCCGAGCTGCTGCTGGCCCGCGTCCGGGAGACCCTCGCGGGCTGGACTGGCGGCTCCACACCGCCGTACGACCTGCTCGACACCGGGGTCCACACCGTCCACCACCGGGTGGCCCGCAGGTGGCGGGTGGGCCGGGTGTTCCTCGCCGGGGACGCGGCGCATCTGCTGGGCGCGCTGGGCACGCAGGGGCTCGACGAGGGGCTCCGGGACGCCGACAACCTCGCCTGGAAGCTGGCCCTGGCCTGGCACCACGGGCCGCACGAGGCGCTGCTCGACAGTTACCAGGCGGAACGCCGCGGCGCGGTCGCCGCCCGGCTGCGCGCCGCCGACCAGGTGCTGCCCCTGCTGCGCGGCGGTGGCGGGCTGCGCGCGTACGTGCCCGGCGCGAGCCGGGGACACGACGCGTTGCTCACCGACGGCCATCTGGGGCGCGGGACGCTCGGCACGCCGGGGGCGTACGCCTCCTCGCCGATCGCGCCCCGGCACCTGGAGGGCGAGGTCCCCGTGGACACCGAGCCCGGTGCGCCGGTCGCCGATGTGCGGGTGACGGCGGAGGACGGGTCCTTCGTGGCCCTGCGCGAGCGGCTCGGGCGCGGCGCGCTGCTCGTGGTCCTGGTCGCGCCGGGCACGGGGGTGTGGGACCGCAAGCACTGGGTGACGGCCGGGATCATGCCCCGGCTGGCGGCCGCCGTGACCGCGCTGCCCCACCCCGCCGAACTGCTGGTCGCCGAGAGCTACCCGGGCGCCGCCCCGCACACCGTGCTCCTGGTACGGCCCGACGGCCATCTGGTGACGGCACTGGGCGGGGTGCGCCCGGCCGACCTGTACGCGGCGGCGGAGGCGACGCTGGGCGGACCAGCGAAGGAGAGGACGGAATCCGAGGCGGAGGCGGGCGCGGGGGTGCGGTGAGAGTCGGCACGCCAAATTGGTCGCATGAGCAGACGGTCACACTCACCGTCACTGTGCGGTCCACATAGTGACAGTGAGTTGACCGGTCTGCACCGACATGGTGTACTCCGCATCGTGACCGACACCTGTGTGCGCCTGTGGCGGAGGGTCCATCTGGACCTCGTCCGCTACCCGGGCTGCCTGTGTCGCGAGTCCTGCTGAATTCGCATCCCTCTTCTCACCCGCGCGCGCCGCCTCCGCGCTGTCGCGCGCGCTCCGCGAACGCTCTTCAGGACGGTGTCACGTGTCTGTCTCCCCCTCCGCGCCCACGACGGCCGCCGCGGTCTCCCCTGCCTCCGCGCCGACGCAGGCCGACCTCCTCGACTTCGTACGGCGTACGGCCGCCGACGCCGAGCTGATCGCCTCGCTCCCGCTCGACCCCGAGGGCCGCACCTGGGTACGTCTGGAAGGGCCCGGCGGCAGCGAGGCCTGGCTGATCGGCTGGCCGCCCGGCACGGGCACCGGGTGGCACGACCACGCCGAGTCCGTCGGCGCCTTCATCACGGCGTCCGGCGAGCTCAAGGAGAACTCGCTCGCCGCGCGGCTGCCCGCCGACGGCTGGAAGACCCTCGAACTGACCGACGGAGTGGACCGGGAGCGGCGGTTGCCGGCCGGCAAGGGACGCGCCTTCGGCCGTCACCACGTCCACGAGGTGCTCAACGAGTCCAGCGAGCAGCACGCCGTCTCCGTCCACGCGTACTACCCGCCGCTCCCGCAGATCCGCCGCTACAGCCGAGTGGGCCAGGTCCTGCGCCTGGAGCAGGTAGAGCGCCCCGAGGACTGGCAGTGACGGACCCGGTCACGGGCGGGGCGCCGGGCGGCGGCCAGGCGGTGGGTGAACGGCCCGTCGGGGTAGACGAGTTGCTGCACTGCGTGAGCGTGACGGGCTGGTCCCTGGCGCCCTGGTGATCGAACGCAACGAACTGGAGTGGCGACTCGACCCACAGGGCAGTCACCGCGCACCCGAGGCCACGAGTCATGACCTACGGTCGTGGTGATCTGCAACGAGGGCTACGCGTCGAGCCTCGCGGCCGGGCTTGCCGGTGGCTTCGTAGGCAGCACCCGGCGCCGAGCGCTCAGAACTCGCCGTCCGTGAGGAACTCCGTGTCCTCCCCCTCCTCCTCCAGCGCCCGCCGGACCACTCGCAGGGCCATGCCCTCGGGGTAGCCCTTGCGGGCGAGCATGCCCGCGAGGCGGCGCAGCCGCTTGTCCGGGTCGAGGCCGCGGGTGGAGCGCAGCTTGCGGGCGACGAGTTCGCGCGCGGTGTCCTCCTCCTGCTCGGAGTCGAGCCGGGCGACGGCCGCGTCGATCAGCGTGGAGTCGACTCCCTTGGCCCGCAGTTCCTGGGCGAGCGCCCGCCGGGCGAGCCCGCGGCCGTGGTGCCGGGAGTCCACCCAGGCGTCCGCGAACGCGCTGTCGTCGATCAGCCCGACCTCCTCGAACCGGGACAGCACCTCCTCGGCGGCGTCGTCCGGGATCTCCCGCTTGCGCAGGGCGTCCGCGAGCTGCTTGCGCGTGCGCGGGGTCCCGGTGAGCAGACGCAGACAGATCGCCCGCGCCCGCTCCACCGGGTCCGCCGGTGGCTCATCCCGCTCGCCCCTCGACGAGAAGGAGGAGCCACCGTCCTCACCGGCCGGCTCACCTCGGCGCCGCTGCCGACGCCCACGCGAGCCACCCGCGCCACGGGCCCCGCCACGCCGGCGCGAGCCGCCACCGGACGGGCCGATGCCGTCGAGGCCGCCGCCGTCCGGTCCCTGACCGCCGCCGAACTCGTCACCGAACGGACCCCCGGCGTCGTACGACCCCCCGTGGCCGTACGACGCCGCGCGGCCGTCTCCCCCGGCCGACCCGTCCCGGTACGCATCGCCGTCCCGGCCGGCGAAACCCCCGTCGCCGGCCCCGCTCCGCTCACGCGCGGCGTCCTCGTAGGCGTACTCGGACCAGTCGGTTCGCCGTGTCATGGATCAGCTCTTGGCGGCAGGGGCCTTGGTCTTGGCCGCCTTGGCCGCCGGAGCGGGCACCGTCTTGGCGGCATCGTCCGCCGCCGGGGCGGCGACGGCGGCGTCGGCGCCCGGCTCCGCGGTCGGTGCCTCCGGGCGCACGCCCACGCCCAGCTTCTCCTTGATCTTCTTCTCGATCTCGTTGGCCAGGTCGGGGTTGTCCTTCAGGAAGTTGCGCGCGTTCTCCTTGCCCTGGCCGAGCTGGTCGCCCTCGTACGTGTACCAGGCGCCGGCCTTGCGGACGAAGCCGTTCTCCACGCCCATGTCGATCAGGCCGCCCTCGCGGCTGATGCCCTGCCCGTAGAGGATGTCGAACTCGGCCTGCTTGAAGGGCGGCGCGACCTTGTTCTTGACGACCTTGACGCGGGTGCGGTTGCCGACCGCTTCGGTGCCGTCCTTCAGCGTCTCGATACGCCGGATGTCGAGTCGCACCGACGCGTAGAACTTCAGCGCCCGGCCACCGGTCGTGGTCTCCGGGGAGCCGAACATCACGCCGATCTTCTCGCGGAGCTGGTTGATGAAGATGGCGGTGGTCTTGGACTGGTTGAGCGCGCTGGTGATCTTCCGCAGGGCCTGGCTCATCAGCCGGGCCTGCAGGCCGACGTGGCTGTCGCCCATCTCGCCCTCGATCTCCGCGCGCGGTACGAGCGCGGCGACGGAGTCGATGACGATCAGGTCGAGGGCGCCGGAGCGGACCAGCATGTCCACGATCTCCAGGGCCTGCTCGCCGTTGTCCGGCTGGGACAGGATCAGGTTGTCGATGTCGACGCCGAGCTTCTGCGCGTACTCGGGGTCGAGGGCGTGCTCCGCGTCCACGAAGGCGACCTGGCCGCCGGCCTTCTGGGCGTTCGCCACGGCGTGCAGGGTCAGGGTCGTCTTGCCGGAGGACTCCGGTCCGTAGACCTCGATGACGCGGCCGCGCGGCAGGCCGCCGACGCCGAGTGCCACGTCGAGCGCGGTCGACCCGGTCGGGATGACCTCGATGGGCTCCTTCGAGCGGTCGCCCATGCGCATGACCGCGCCCTTGCCGAATTGCCGTTCAATCTGTGCGAGTGCGGCATCCAGGGCCTTCTCGCGGTCGGTACCTGCCATGGGTTCCACCCGGTTTGCTTGAGTCGATCGCTTCACGTCAAAGACGCTAACGCCTGCCACTGACAATGCGCCCCGACGCCCGTCCGGCCTGTGGATAACTCGGGTACTTCTCCGTCAAAAACGTGTCGAATCACCCGTGGAGAGCCTCAGCGGAGCCTCCATAAGAATGGATGTTCGATTTTCGTGTCAAGCGCACCACGCGGTACCGCCGGGCTGCTCCCCCCGGCGTACGGCGGGTGTCTTCGGCGGGACGACGACCGGGCGGGGCGGTGTCGCAAGGCTGAGAGCATGGAGACCGAGAAGAGCCCGCGGGGGAGCGACGAGGCAGCGTCCCCGGCCGTCCTCGCCCCGCCGACCGCGCCGCACCGTCCGCCGGGCCCGGTCTGGCCGGCCGGGACACGCCCGGCGGAGCGCCTCTGCCGCGTCGTCGGAATCCTGTTGATCCTCTCCGGCCTCGTGCACCTGGTGGTGTTCTCCGTCGACGGCGGGCCCTGGTTCGGGCCGGTCTCCTGGCGCAAGCCCGTGACCTTCGGGCTGTCCTTCGGGGCCACGCTGATCGCGGTCAGTTGGGTCACCTCGTATCTGCGCATGGGCGCGCGGCTGCGTACCGTGCTGCTCGCCGTGTTCGCCGCCGACTGCGCCGTGGAGGTCGCCGGCATCACGCTGCAGGCATGGCGCCGGGTGCCCTCGCACCTGGACATGGAGACCCCCTTCGACACCGCGGTGTCGATGACCCTCGCGGTGGGCGGGGGTGTCCTCGTGGTAGTGCTCACCCTGTTCGCGGTGGCCTCGTTCCGGCACCGGCCCGTGGGACCCACCGGAATGGCACTCGCGGTGCGCTCCGGGTTCGCGATCCTGCTCGTCGGCCTCGCGTCCGGCGCCGCGATGATCGCGCGCGGGGTCGTGCTCACCCGCACCGGCCACCAGGAGGCGGCGTACCACTCGACGGCACCGCTCAAGCCGCTGCACGGCGTCAGCCTGCATGCCGTCCTGGTCCTGCCCGCGCTGGCCTGGCTGCTGTCCCGGACCTCCTGGAGCGAGCCCGCGCGCGAGCGGACCGTGGCCGCGGCGACCGGCTGCTACGTGTTCGCGGTCCTCAGCGCAGGCGCCTGGGCGGCTCTCACCTACCGAACATAGGGAGCGACAAGCGGCGAGCCGCGGGGGCCCGCGTCGACTGGTCCCCCAAGTCGGCATTCACCATCTCCCGGAATCCGACCTGCGGGGTTCGCAGCCGACACTTGCCGAGCCTGTGGTGTGGCGGCACTTGCCGAGCCCGGCAGGCAGGCACACTCAGAGCCCCGCCGCCCAGCAATCGCCCAGCCCCGTCGAGGCTCGACTGCCGCGCATGCCTCCGGCGCCTCAGGAGGCGTCCTCCGCCGGCTGTTCCACTTCGGCGGGTGATTCCGTCCTCGGCGGTGGGGTCCACCGCTGTCTCGCGCGCGTGAAGAGGCCGGGGCCCGGTCCGCCTCTTCGGTGGCCGTGCACCCGAGGGTCGTCCGTGACGGCGTACCGCTTCACATACGCCCCGAGGAACGCCTGCAGGGTTGCGACGGCCGGGATGGCGATCAGCGCGCCGACGGCGCCGAGGAGCGCGGTGCCGGCGAAGACCGAACCGAAGGCGACGGCGGGATGGATGTCGACGGTCTTCGCGGTCAGCTTGGGCTGCAGCATGTAGTTCTCGAACTGCTGGTAGACCACGACGAAGATCAGCACCCACACGGCGTACCAGGGATCGACGGTGAACGCGATCAGCATGGGCAGGGCGCCCGCGAGGTACGTGCCGATGGTCGGGATGAACTGCGAGACCAGGCCCACCCAGACGCCGAGCACGGGCGCGTAGGGCACGCCCAGGAACTGCAGCAGGACGTAGTGGGCCATGCCGGAGATGAGCGCCATGAGCCCACGCGAATACAGGTACCCGCCCGTCTTGTCGACGGCTATCTCCCACGCGCGCAGCACCTCGGCCTGCCGCGCGGGCGGGAGCACGGAACAGATCGCGCGCCGCAGACGGGGGCCGTCGGCGGCGAAGTAGAACGAGAACAGCGCGATCGTCAGCAACTGGAAGAGGCCGCCGAGGACCTGGGCGGACACGTTCAGGACTCCGGTGGCGCTGTGCTGGACGTAGTTGCGCAGCCAGTTCGAGCGGAGCAGGCCCTGTTGGACGTCCACCCGCCTCAGATGGGTGTGGAGGTTGGCGTTGACCCAGTTGATGACGGAGTCGAGGTAGTCCGGGAAGTTCTCGACGATCTTGATGATCTGGCCCGCCAGCATGGAGCCGAGCAGGGCGACGAAGCCCGCCGCCAGAATCATCACGCCGAGGAAGACGACGCCGGTGGCCAGCCCCCTGCGCATGCCGCGTGCGGCCATCCGGCTCACCGCGGGTTCGACGGCGAGGGCGAGGAAGAACGCGATGAGGAGGTTGACGAGCAGCCCGGTGAGCTGGTGGAAGGCCCAGGTGCCCAGCTGGAAGGCGGCGTAGAGGCCGAGCACCAGCACGACGGCACGCGGCAGCCAGCGGGGCATGCCGACGCCGGACGCGGCGGCGCCGTCGGCCGGGGCCCGGTCGGGCGGCGTCGTGCCGCACGGGGATGCGTCCTGGACCGGCGGCCCGGTCTCGTCAGTGGCTGCCACGGCTCAAGTCTCGCCCACGCCTGTGACAACCGGCCCTCGCCCTGCGATCTTCACGACCGGTCAGCGCTTCTCCCCCGGAACCTCCATGACCGCGCAGACCACACGCCACACTTCCTTGGCCTCCCAGCCCGCGTCCAGCGCCTCGTGCACCGTGCGCCCGCCGAGTTCCGCCATCACATGGTCGCGCGCGAAGGTGTCGGAGTACCCCGGACCGAAGTGATCCGCCATCCGCTCCCAGAAGACCGTCAACCGCATGACTCCAGTATCCCGCCCCTGGGGGTGGGCCTGAGCCGGGACCGCTTGCCGAGACCGCTTTCCGCCCTACGGTCTGTCGCATGTCCGAAACCGGAGCTTCCCCACTCCCCGCCACGCCCTCGGCGCACTCCCCGCTGTTCCGCGCCGAACACTTCGTCTGGCTCACCGCACGCGTGCTGGAACAGCGCCTCTTCGCACACCACTTCCTGAACGGGGCCGCCGACCCGGTGGAGACCGCGCTGGAGGCCTACCGCAACGAGGACGGCGGCTACGGCCACGCCCTGGAGCCCGATCTGCGCGGTCCCGTCAGCCAGCCGCTGCACACCGGGCACGCGCTGCGGGTCCTGGACGCCGTCGGGCGCTGCGGCGGACAGCGGGTCGAGCGGGTGTGCCGCTACCTGACAGCCGTGTCCACGGCGGACGGCGCGCTGCCCGCGATCCATCCGAGCCAGCGCGGTTATCCGACGGCCCCGTTCATGCCGATCGTCGACGACCCGCCGAGCGAACTCCTGGCCACCGGGCCGGTGGTGGGCCTGCTGCACCGCAACGAGGTGTGGCACGCCTGGCTGTTCCGGGCCACGGACTTCTGCTGGCAGGCCGTCGAGTCCCTGGAGAAGTCCCACCCCTACGAGATCGAGGCCGCGGTGGCCTTCCTGGACTCCGCTCCCGACCGCCCGCGCGCGGAGGCGGCCGCCGACCGGCTCGGCCGCCTGGTGCGCGACCACCGCCTCGCCGTGCTGGATCCCGGCGACCTCGCCGCGTACCCGGTCGCCCCGGGCTACGCGCCCGGCGAGCACCACTTCCCGCACGACTACGCGAGGACACCGAGCTCACTCGCGCGCGGGTGGTTCACGGACGCCGAGATGTCCCGCTCCCTGGACTTCCTGGCGCGCGCCCAGCAGGAGGACGGCGGCTGGCCGATCCGCTGGCGCCAGTGGACACCGGCCGTCGCCTTCGAGGCACGCCCCATGGTGACGATCGAGGCACTGCGCACCCTCAGGGCACACGGCCGCCACATCGGCTGACCCCTGCCGTCACCCGCCCATGGCGCGCACACCGGCGGTGACCACCACGGCCGCCGCCACGACGAGCAGGAAAGGCGCGCGCAGCACCAGCGCGGCGGCGGCCGCGGCGATCCCCGCCAGCCGCGCGTCGAGCACCAGGCGGTGCCCGTCGGCGAACGTCTGCTGTGCGGTGAGCGCGGCCAGGAGTGCCACCGGCAGCAGCGCGGCCAGCCGCCGCACCAGCGGCCTCTCCAGGGTTCCCGCGGGCACGAGCAGTCCGGCGAGCTTGACGGCGTAACAGGCGAGTGCCGTCACGCCGATCGCGATCCAGGTGTTCACCGGTCCGCCCCCTGTGCGTCGTCGCGTGACCTGCCCCGGCGTCGTCCCTCCAGGCACAGGACGGCGGGAGCGGCCAGCGCGGCCACCAGGACGGGCGCACCGGCCGGCAGGACCGGCAGCAGACCCAGTCCCAGCACGACGGCGAGAGCGGCGACGGCACGCTCCGTCGTGGTCTTCAGCATCGGCGCGAGGAGCGCCAGGAACACGGCGGGCCCGGCGGCGTCGAGGCCCCATGCGTCGGTGTCGCCGATGGCCTTGGCGCCCAGGGCACCGAGCAGGGTGGTGAGGTTCCACAGAATGTAGAGGCTCAGGCCGGTGACGCCGAACCCGATCCGGGCGCTGCGCCGCGTGGGCTGCGCGAGGGCCACCGCGGTCGTCTCGTCGATCACCCACTGGGCGGCGAATGGCCGCACCGCGCGCGGGAGGGCCAGCAACTGAGAAAGGCGCAGCCCGTAGAACGCGTTACGGACACCCAGGAAGAACGCCCCGGCCGCCGCCGTGAGCGGGTTGCCGCCGGCCGCGAGCGCGCCCACCAGCGCGAACTGGGACGCCCCGGTGAACACCAGGAGGCTGAGCACGCAGGTCTGCAGCAGGGTGACGCCGCTGCCTGCCGCGGTCACCCCGAAGGCGAAGCCGGACAGTCCTACGGCGACACCGACTCCGAGGGCGTCCCGGACGACGGCGGCGTCCGGCCGGCCTCCGCCCTGCCTGTCTGCGAGAGCTGTCTGTTCTGCCACGCCTTTGACGGTACGAGCAGCCGGCGCTGCTGGTCTTGTACGTTCTTGCGCTCCCGCTGGTAGGCCCCCGGCGGTACGCCGACGATCCGTGCGAAGTGCCGGTTGAGATGCGGCTGATCACTGAATCCCACGGCTACGGCCGCCTCCGAGGGCGTCGTACCGGCGTCCAGCAGCCGTCGCGCCCGCCGCACCCGGGCGTCCGTCAGCCAGGCGTGGGGAGGCATCCCGTAGGCGTCCCGGAACGCCCGCAGCAGCGCGAAGGGACCGGTCCCGAGATCACCCGCGAGCATCTGCAGCGTCGGGGGGTCGGCCATCCGCTCCTCGAGCACCGCACGCGCGCGTGCGGCGACCCCGGCACCCGCGGTCCGCACCGTCCGCTGCGGCAGCGGGCCGCCGTTGAGCCGCAGCAGCCTGGTCACGGCGACCCGCAACAGGGTGTCGGCGGCCAGCGCGTTGCGCTCGTCGGCGGCCCGCAGCACCTGGTGCACGAGCCCGACGGTGTACGGATCGTCGAGGACGGGACTGAGGAACCCGGGTGTCCCGTGGATCGACGTGGTCTCGGCAGCGATCTCCGCCACCACCTCCGGGGACGGGTAGACAGCTCCGTAGCGCCACCCCTCCGGCACCCCGGCCCGCCCCGTGTGCGGCGTGTCCGGATTCACCAGCGCGAGCGCCCCGGCACCGGCGTACTGATCGGCCCCGCGGTGATCGAAGACCTCGACCCCGTCCGCGATGGCCGCGATCACGAAGTGCTCATGCGTGTGCCGCACGAACGTCTTGCGGATGTACCGGGCCCGGAGCAGATCGACCCCCGGCAGTTCCGCGTACTGCCAGTGCCGCGCCACTTCCCTGCCCGAACCCGTCACACCCCCATCCTCCGCTCGTCGGGCGAGCCTTCGCGAACCCATTACCCCCGCGGCCGCCGGCCCACGCGAGCGGAGCGCGACCCCGACGCACCACGCTCCCCATGCGCCGCCAGCCGGTCCGGGTCCGGAGATCCGCAGGTCAGAGCCATTGTCAGTGGCTGGGTGCAGGATGGACGCATGGTCAGCTCCGCACACCGAGCACTGGACGGCTTCTCCTCCGCGACCCGCTCCTGGTTCACGGGGGCCTTCTCCGCGCCCACCGCGGCCCAGGCGGGCGCTTGGAACGCCATCAGGGAGGGCTCGGACGTGCTGGTGGTCGCCCCCACCGGTTCCGGCAAGACGCTGGCCGCCTTCCTCGCCGCCCTGGACCAGCTGGCCTCCACGCCCCCGCCGGCCGACCCGAGGAAGCGCTGCCGGGTCCTGTACGTCTCCCCGCTCAAGGCCCTCGCGGTCGACGTGGAGCGCAACCTCCGCAGCCCCCTGACCGGCATCCGCCAGGAGTCGGTCCGGCTGGGCCTGCCCGAGCCCGAGGTCAAGGTGGGCATCCGCTCCGGCGACACACCGGCCGCCGAGCGCCGAGCGCTGTCGACCCGCCCGCCGGACATCCTGATCACCACCCCGGAGTCCCTGTTCCTGATGCTGACGTCGGCCACGCGCGACGCGCTGACCGGCATCGAGACGGTGATCCTGGACGAGGTGCACGCGGTGGCCGGCACCAAGCGCGGAGCTCACCTCGCGCTGTCCCTCGAGCGCCTCGACGAGCTCCTGCCGAAGCCGGCCCGGCGCATCGGCCTCTCCGCGACCGTCCGCCCGGTCGACGAGGTCGCCCGGTACCTGTCGCCGCGCCGCAAGGCGGAGATCGTCCAGCCGAAGTCGGGCAAGGAGTTCGACCTCTCGGTGGTCGTCCCGGTCGAGGACCTGGGCGAGCTGGGCGGCTCCCCGGTCGCCGACGGGTCCGAGGGCACCGAGCGCCCGTCGATCTGGCCGCACGTCGAGGAGCGGATCACCGACCTCGTCCAGGCCCACCGCTCCACGATCGTGTTCGCCAACTCCCGCCGCCTCGCCGAGCGTCTGTGCAACAGGCTCAACGAGATCGCCTACGAGCGGGCCACCGGCGAACCACTGGGGGAGCACCACGCCCCGGCCGAGCTCATGGGCGGCTCGGGAGCGGCTCAGGGCGCCCCGCCCGTCATCGCGCGTGCCCACCACGGCTCGGTCTCCAAGGAGCAGCGGGCCGTCGTCGAGGAGGACCTGAAAGCGGGCCGCCTCCCCGCAGTGGTCGCCACCTCGAGTCTCGAACTCGGCATCGACATGGGCGCGGTCGACCTGGTCGTCCAGGTGGAGTCACCCCCGTCCGTCGCCTCGGGTCTGCAGCGGGTGGGCCGCGCGGGCCACCAGGTCGGCGCGGTCTCCACCGGCGTGGTCTTCCCGAAGTACCGCGGCGACCTCGTCCAGGCCGCGGTGGTCACCGAGCGGATGCGCACCGGCTCCATCGAGTCCCTGAAGGTGCCCGCCAACCCTCTGGACGTCCTGGCCCAGCAGCTGGTGGCCATGACGGCTCTGGACACCTGGCAGGTGGACGACCTCCTGGCCACGGTCCGCCGCGCCGCTCCCTTCGCCTCCCTCCCCGAGTCGGCCTTCACCGCGGTCCTCGACATGCTCGCCGGCCGCTATCCGTCCGACGCGTTCGCCGAGCTGCGCCCGCGTGTGGTGTGGGACCGGGTCACCGGGACGGTCACCGGCCGCCCCGGCGCCCAGCGCCTCGCCGTCACCTCCGGGGGCACCATCCCGGACCGCGGGCTCTTCGGCGTCTTCCTCGCGGGCTCCGACCCGAAGAAGGGCGGCGGCCGGGTCGGCGAGCTGGACGAGGAGATGGTCTACGAGTCCCGGGTGGGAGACGTCTTCACGCTCGGCACCAGCTCCTGGCGTATCGAGGACATCACGCGCGACCGCGTACTGGTCTCCCCCGCGCCGGGCGTTCCGGGACGGCTGCCCTTCTGGAAGGGCGACCAGCTCGGCCGTCCGCTCGAACTGGGGCGCGCGGTGGGCCGGTTCCTGCGCGAGGTCGGCTCGCTTTCCAAGGAGGACGCCCGACTCCGCCTTTTGGCCGCCGGCCTCGACGCCTGGGCCGCCGACAACGTCCTGTCGTACCTGGACGAGCAGCGCGAGGCCTGCGGCCATGTCCCGGACGACCGCACGATCGTCGTGGAGCGCTTCCGTGACGAGCTGGGCGACTGGCGGGTCGTCGTCCACTCCCCCTTCGGTGCCCAGGTGCACGCCCCGTGGGCCCTCGCCCTCGGTGCCAAGCTCTCCGAGCGCTACGGCATGGACGCGCAGGTGATGCACGCCGACGACGGCATCGTGCTGCGCCTGCCCGACGCCGACCTGATGGGCCTTGACCTGCTCGACCGGGAGCCGATGAAGGCGGGCACGGAGTACGACGCCGAGCAGGCGCCCGTCGGTGCGGCGGACGTCGTGTTCGACAAGGGCGAGGTCGACCAGATCGTCACCGACCAGGTCGGCGGCTCGGCACTGTTCGCGTCCCGTTTCCGCGAGTGCGCCGCCCGCGCGCTGCTTCTGCCCAAGCGCAACCCCGGCAAGCGCACCCCTCTGTGGCAGCAGCGTCAGCGTGCCGCCCAACTGCTCGAGGTGGCCAGCGAGTTCGGTTCGTTCCCGATCGTGCTGGAGGCCGTCCGCGAGTGCCTCCAGGACGTCTTCGACGTGCCCGGGCTCGTCGAGCTGATGGGCGACCTGGAGTCCCGCAAGGTGCGCCTCGTCGAGATCACCACCCCGGAGCCCTCCCCCTTCGCCCGCTCCCTGCTCTTCGGGTACGTCGCCCAGTTCCTGTACGAGGGGGACTCACCGCTCGCCGAGCGCCGCGCCGCCGCGCTGTCGCTGGACTCCCGGCTGCTGGCCGAGCTGCTGGGCCAGGCGGAACTGCGCGAGCTGCTCGACGCCGAGGTGCTCACGGAGCTGGAGCGGGAGCTGCAGTGGCTCAGCGAGGACCGGCGCGTCAAAGACGCCGAGGGTGTGGCGGACGTCCTGCGGCTGCTCGGCCCGCTCACGGACGCCGAGCTGGCCGAGCGGGGCGCCGAGCCGCAGTGGACACCCCAACTGGCCGGCGCCCGCCGGGTGATCCGGGTCCGGATCGCCGGTGCCGAGCACTGGGCGGCGATCGAGGACGCGGGACGGCTGCGTGACGCCCTCGGCACCGCTCTGCCGGTCGGCGTCCCGGAAGCCTTCATGGAGCCGGTCAAGGACCCGCTCGGCGACCTCCTGGCCCGCCACGCCCGCACCCACGGCCCATTCACCTCGGCCACGGCGGCGGCCCGCTTCGGCCTGGGTGTGGCGGTCACGGAGGGCGCGCTGCAGCGTCTCGCCGCGAACGGCCGCGTCGTCCAAGGGGAGTTCCATCCGGCGGGCATCGGCCAGGAGTGGTGCGACACGGCCGTGCTGCGCCGCCTGCGCCGCCGTTCGCTGGCCGCGCTGCGGCACGAGCTGGAGCCGGTCGCGCCGGCCGCGCTCGCGCAGTTCCTGCCGCAGTGGCAGCACATCGGCAAGGGGCACGCGCTGCGGGGCATCGACGGACTGGTGCGTGCCGTCGAGCAGTTGCAGGGGGCGTCCGTACCCGCGTCGGCCCTGGAGAAGCTGGTCCTGCCGTCCCGCGTCGTGGGCTACACGCCGGCGATGCTCGACGAACTCACCGCCGCCGGAGAGCTCGTCTGGGCGGGCGCGGGCGCTCTCCCCGGCAAGGACGGCTGGGTCTCCCTCTACCTGGCGGACGCGGCGCCGCTGCTGCTGCCCCCGCCGCACCCCCTGGAGCTGACAGCACTGCACCAGTCCGTCCTGGACGCACTCTCCGGGGGGTACGGCCTGTTCTTCCGCCAGATCGCCGACCAGCTCCGCGCCACCACCCACCCCGACGTCACCGACCCCCAACTGGCCGACGCGGTCTGGGACCTGGCCTGGTCCGGCCGTCTGACCAACGACACCCTCACGCCCATGCGCTCCCTGCTGGGCTCGGGCCGCACGGCGGGCTCCACAGCGCACCGCGCCAAGCGCGCCGTCCCGCGCGGCCGCTACGGCTCCCTGACCGCCGCCGCCCGTCCCGCCTCCCGCAGCGGCCCGCCCACCGTCGCCGGCCGCTGGTCCCTGCTCCCACCCGCCGAGGCCGACCCGACGCTCCGCGCACATGCCGTCGCCCGTGCCCTCCTCGACCGGCACGGCGTGGTCACCCGGGGCGCCGTCGCCGCGGAGGGCGTGGAGGGCGGCTTCTCGGCGACGTACCGCGTCCTGTCCGTCTTCGAGGAGAGCGGTCAGGCCCGGCGCGGCTATGTGGTGGAGGGGCTCGGCGCTGCCCAGTTCGCCATGGACGGCGCGGTGGACCGCCTCCGCGCGGTGTCCAACGCCCGCGACCGCGGCGAGGCCCTGCCACGGCCACCGGCCGACGGCACCCCGGAAGGCTTCCCGCCCAGCCCGTTCGGCTCACCCCACGCCTTCACCGCACCCGGCGACCGCGCCTCGGGCGACGACACCCCCCTGGGCCACACGTCCGACGGCTTCGACTTCCCCGACGGCCACGACTGGACCGCCGCCTTCGACCCGTCCGACGCCGCCTTCGGCGACGACTTCGGCCTCCCGCGCACCCCGTCACGCGACGAATACATCTCACCCCGCGACTTCGCCTCCTCGGGCGCGGGCGGCCCTCGCGGCGGCTCCAGCTCCTCCTACGGTGCCTACGACACCTACGGATCGGGCGCGCCCAACCGCCGCCGTACCAGTCCCGACTCCACAGCCGTGGTCCTGGCCGCCGCCGACCCGGCCAACGCCTACGGGGCCGCGCTCCCCTGGCCGGAACCTCCGACCGGCGCGGGCCACAAGCCGGGCCGCAAGGCGGGTTCCCTGGTGGTCCTGGTGGACGGGGAGCTGACGCTCTACATGGAGCGCGGCGGCAAGACCCTGCTGGCCTGGCCCACTGCCCCCGACACCGCAGCCGACGACGACCCTCGCCTCCAAGCGGCCGCCGAGGGCCTCGCCGCGGCCGCCCGCGCCGGCTCCCTCGGCACGGTCACGGTGGAACGCGTCAACGGCACCCCGGCCCTCACCTCCCCCATCGGCACCCTCCTGGAAGGAGCGGGATTCATCGCGACGCCCCGTGGCCTGCGCCTGCGGGCATGAACACCGCACCACGCCGGCTCGTCGCGTCGTGCCACCCTTGACGCATGCCTGAGGGAGACACGGTCTGGCAGACCGCGAGGCGCCTGCACGGCGCCCTCGCGGGCAAGGTGCTGACCCGCAGCGACCTGCGGGTGCCCCAGTACGCCACGGCTGACCTCACGGGCCGTACCGTCCTGGACGTCACCCCGCGCGGCAAGCACCTTCTGACCCGTATCGAGGGCGGCCTGACCCTCCACTCGCACCTGAGGATGGACGGCTCCTGGAAGGTGTTCGCCCACGGCCAACGCTGGAGCGGCGGCCCGTCCCACCAGATCCGCGTGATCCTCGGCAACGCGGACCGCACGGCCGTCGGCTACCGCCTCCCCGTCCTGGGCCTCCTGCGCACCGCCGACGAGCAGCGCGTCGTCGGCCACCTCGGCCCCGACCTACTCGGCCCCGACTGGCACCCAGAACAGGCGCTCGCCAACCTCCTCGGCGACCCGGCCCGCCCGCTCGGCGAGGCCCTGCTCGACCAGCGCAATCTCGCCGGCATCGGCAACGTCTACAAGAGCGAGCTCTGCTTCCTGCTCGGCGTCACCCCATGGCTGCCCGTCGGCGCCCTCCCGGCCGAGCGCGCCGAGAAGCTTCCGGCGCTCGCCAAGAAGCTCCTGGAGGCCAACCGCGACCGCCCGGTCCGCAACACCACGGGCCGCCGCGGCCAGGACCTGTTCGTCTACGGCCGCGCACCACGCCCCTGTCCGCGCTGCCGCACCTCGATCCGCGTGGCCGACCAGGGCGACGGCTCCCGTGAACGCCCCACCTACTGGTGCCCAGGCTGCCAGGCAGGTCCGGCCCCGAGCGCCGGCCCGGCCCACGGAACTCCACGCCGCACGACTAATTGACGATCCGTCAGAAACTTTCGTACGGTCCTTCCATGCCCGTCAAGGCGTACGACCTCACCGGACGCACCGCATTCGTCACCGGGGCCGCCGGCGGTATCGGCCGCGCCTCGGCCGTGCTGCTCGCCGAAGCCGGCGCCACCGTCCACTGCGCCGACCGCGACGCACAGGGCCTGCACGAGACGGCCACCCTCATCAAGAGCGCGGGCGGCACGGCCCGTACGCACCCTCTCGACGTCACCGACCGCGCGCAGCTCCAGCACGCGATCGCGTCCTGCGAGCGGCTGGACGTGATGGCCGCCATCGCGGGGATCATGCACAGCAGCCCGGTCCTGGAGACAAGGGACGAGGACCTGGACCGGGTGCTGGACGTCAACTTCAAGGGAGTCCTGTACTCCTGCCAGGAGGCGGCCCGCGCGATGCTCGCCCAGGACGTGCGCGGCAGCATCGTCACCATGGCCTCCGGCGCCGTCGACACCGGCCGTCCCGGCCTGCTCTGCTACGGGGTCGCCAAGGCGGCCGTCGTCCAGCTGACCAGGACGCTGGCGAGCGAGGTCGGCCGGCACGGCATCCGCGTCAACGCCGTCGCCCCGGGCTGGACCCGTACACCCATGACCGACCGCCACGAGGCCGGGGCGCAGGCGCAGACCGAGGCGATGATGGCCCGGCTGTCGCCGCTGGGCCGGGTGGGCGAGCCGGAGGACGTCGCCCACATGGTCCTGTACCTGGCCTGTGACGCCTCGTCCTTCGTCACCGGCCAGATCCTGCGCCCGAACGGCGGAGTGGCGATGCCCTGGTAGCGCGGGCCGTCGCCCGCCAGGCCGCCCGCCACCGCCCCGCCGCCACGGCCCCCGCCGCCCGGGCCTTCGGCACACAGTGCACCGGCAGCAGGCTGAGCCCCCACCCGCCTGCCGCCACGGCCCCCTCCAGCACCCCGGCCCCGGGCACGAAGGCCAGCCGCAGCACGGCCCACCACCACAGCGCCCCGAGCCCCAGAAGCGCCCCCCAGCGCGCCGCCGGCCGTGCCATGGACCACCTCCAGCCCCGAAGCTAGTCCGCCGCCGTCACGCGCGGGGAGGGCGCATCGACGGCACAGGGGCGCACCGCCCGGCAGAAGCGTGCCGTGAGTGCGACAACACTCCGCAGGCCTCCACCTTGGCCGCCCAGGGCCACCCCGGCAAACGGACCGGCACCGCCGTCACCACCCCCGAACAGCACGAAGACCCCGACCGAACCTCCCCAGATCTCCCTGGGGAAGCCCCGGCCGGGGCCCCGCACACTCTTTCGATGCCGGTGAACGCCTCGTCGGTCTACACGCGCGCGAACCTCACGCGGCAACCACGTCCACTGCCTCCGCGGGCGCCTTGATGGTCACCCGTTCCGGTGGCACGCCGGTCACCGACACGGAGCCCAGCATCGGACGGACCGGTGCCGGGACGGGCTCGGTGGCCGCAGCAGACTGGGCCAGCTCGGCGAGGGCGAGCTCGTCGCTCACTTCCCGCATGAGCTCGGACATCCGTACGTCCAGCGCGTCGCAGATGGCGGCGAGCAGTTCGGAGGAAGCCTCCTTCTGCCCCCGCTCCACCTCGGAGAGATAGCCGAGCGAGACTCGGGCGGACGAGGAGACTTCGCGCAGAGTACGGCCCTGGCGTTGGCGCTGCCGACGCAGCACGTCACCCAGCAGGCGACGGAGCAGAATCATCGGTGGCTCCCTCCTCGGACCGCGTAGCCGCATCCTTCACGCCCCACCGTACCGCCTTGCGCCGCGGCCGTGCGGGGAGCGATGTCGTGTTCACTCAGGGCTGCAAACATCAAAACCCCCCGTTCTGTTCCGTATCCTGTGCCCGCTCATTCCCACTGTGTTCGCCCGCAAGCTCCCTGAGGAGCAGTGCGAGTACGCTCCGTACACTCTCTCTACGAATTTCCGCGCGGTCGCCGTTCAACCGCAGGGCCTCTACTTTTCCGCCACCGGCGGAACCGGAATCCGCTCGCCGCGACCCGTCCACGGCCACGAAGACCGTCCCGACGGGCTGGCCGTCCTGGGGTTCGGGGCCCGCCACGCCGGTCGTGGCGATGCCCCAGTCGGCGCCGAGCGCCTTGCGCACGCCGGCCGCCATCTGGGCCGCGACCTGCGCGTCCACGGCTCCGCGCGTGGCCAGCAGGGTGGCGTCCACCCCCAGCAGCTCGTGCTTGAGCTCGGTGGCATAGGCGGTGACGGAACCGCGGAAGGCCCTGGACGCCCCGGGGACGGTCGTGAGGTCCGCCGCGACGAGACCACCGGTGAGGGACTCGGCGACAGCGACGGTCTCACCCCTCACTGTCAGTAGTCGCACCACGTCGGCGGCCGGGGAACTCACGCTTCCGCCTCCTCCGCCGCGGCCAGGCGCTCGGCGATTCCCCGCCTGCGCAGCACAATGGCCTGTCTCACATAGTCGAGCCCGGTCACCACGGTCAGCACGACGGCCGCAGCCATCACCCAGAACCTCAGGGTGGCCAGCCAGCCCGTCAGTGCCAGGACGTACATCCCGACCGCCACGCCCTGCGTGAGCGTCTTCAGCTTGCCGCCGCGGCTGGCCGGGATGACGCCGTACCGGATGACAAGAAAACGCAGGAGCGTGATCCCCAGTTCCCGGCCGAGGATGACGATCGTCACCCACCACGGCAGGTCGCCCAGCGAGGAGAGGCAGATCAGCGCCGCCCCCATGATCGCCTTGTCGGCGATCGGGTCGGCGATCTTCCCGAAGTCGGTGACGAGGTTGTAGGTGCGGGCGAGATGGCCGTCGAACAGATCGGTGATCATGGCGACGGCGAAGGCGGCCCAGGCGACGGAGCGCCAGGCCGGGTCGTATCCGCCGTCGGCCAGCATCAGGGCGACGAAGCCGGGGACGAGGAGCAGCCGGAGCATGGTCAGCAGGTTGGCGACGTTCCAGACACTGGCCTGGTCGACGGCCGCGGCCGCGATCTTCCCGCCCCGCGCGGGCCTCGTGCCGTCCGCCGCCTCGGCGCGGTCGGTCTTCGGGGAGCCCGCCTTGGAGGAGCCGTTCGCCGCCGATGCCGGCACTCCGGTCATCTGCCCTCCTCCTCACTACACCCGAGCGAGCCCTGCAGGGGCTCGGCCACCAGGTCGACACCCTCCGTACCGACCACCTTGGCCTCGACGATACGGCCGACGGCGAGTCCTTCGCCGCTCGTGAGCAGCACCTGGCCGTCGGTCTCGGGCGCCTGGTGCGCGCCGCGGCCGTACACGCCCTCCTCGTCCACGGCCTCCACGAGCACCTGCACGGTCTCCCCGAGGCGCTCCTCTGCACGCTGCGAGACGAGTTCCTCGGCCAGTCGGGAGACCCGTGCCAGCCGCTCGGCGACGACGTCCTCGCCCAGCTTGTTCTCGTACGTCGCCGCTTCCGTGCCCTCCTCGTCGGAGTAGCCGAAGACACCGATGGCGTCCAGGCGCGCGCCGTTCAGGAAGCGTTCCAGCTCCGCCAGGTCGGACGCGCTCTCGCCGGGGAAGCCGACGATGAAGTTGGAGCGCACGCCCGCCTGGGGGGCCTTGCTGCGGATGGTGTCGAGCAGTTCCAGGAAGCGGTCGGTGTCGCCGAAGCGGCGCATCGAGCGCAGCACGTCGGGCGCGGAGTGCTGGAAGGACAGGTCGAAGTACGGCGCGACCTTCGGGGTGGAGGTGAGCACGTCGATCAGCCCCGGGCGCATCTCGGCCGGCTGGAGGTAGCTGACGCGCACGCGCTCGATGCCGTCCACCTCCGCCAGCTCCGGCAGGAGCGACTCCAGCAGGCGGATGTCGCCCAGGTCCTTGCCGTACGAGGTGTTGTTCTCGGAGACCAGCATGATCTCCTTGACACCCTGCTCGGCCAGCCAGCGCGTCTCGTTCAGTACGTCGCTGGGGCGGCGGGAGATGAAGGAGCCGCGGAAGGACGGGATGGCGCAGAAGGTGCAGCGCCTGTCGCAGCCCGAGGCGAGCTTCACCGAGGCGACCGGGGAGCCGTCCAGGCGGCGGCGCAGGGGCGCACGGGGGCCGGAGGCGGGGGCGAGGCCCTCCGGGAGGTCCGCGGGGCCGTGCCCGGGCAGGGCGACCTCGGCGGCCGACCCCTGTCGCTCGGCGGGGCTGATCGGCAGCAGCTTGCGCCGGTCGCGCGGGGTGTGGGAGGCGTGGATGCCGCCGTTCAGGATGGTCTGGAGGCGGTCGGAGATGTTCGCGTAGTCGTCGAACCCGAGCACGCCGTCGGCCTCGGGAAGGGCCTCGGCCAGTTCCTTGCCGTACCGCTCGGCCATGCAGCCCACCGCCACGACGGCCTGGGTTCTCCCGTGGCCCTTGAGGTCGTTGGCCTCCAGGAGGGCGTCGACGGAGTCCTTCTTGGCGGCCTCGACGAAGCCACAGGTGTTGACGACCGCGACGTCCGCTTCCGCGGCGTCCTCCACGAGGTCCCAGCCGTCCGCCTCCAAGCGGCCTGCGAGCTCCTCCGAGTCCACCTCGTTACGGGCGCAGCCAAGGGTGACGAGTGCGACGGTACGGCGTTCAGGCATGCGCTCAAGACTACTTCGTCCCACTGACAGCCCACGTCGACGGGGCTGGCGATCTTCGCCAGCCCCGTGAGAGCGCGCCAGGTCCTAGCCGACCTGCGGGTCGCCCTTGGTGTACGTCAGGCGCTCCACGGCCCCCGGCTGGAACTGGCCGTCGATCTTCTTGCCGTTGACATAGAGCTGGATGGCCCCGGCGTCGCCGAGGACGAGGTTGATCTTGTCGCTGTCCTGGAAGGTCTTGGAGTCGCCCTGCTTGAGCAGGCCGTCGAACAGGAGCCGGCCGTTGTGGTCCTTGGCCGAGATCCAGCTGCGTCCGTTGGCGGCGGAGACCTGGACGGTGACCTTGTCCTGCGGCGCGGCCGCGATGGCGCTGTCGGAGGGGTCGGACTTCGGGGTGGCGGGCTTGTTGTTCTTGGGTGTGGGCGAAGCGGACTTGCTGACGGTGGGCGTGGACCCTTCGGCGACCTGGGTCTTCGCGCCGCTGCCGCCGTCACCGCCCTTGAAGGCGGTGAACCCGACGAAGCCGACCACGACGACGATCGCGGCGACCATCGCCGCGGTCCAGTTGGGCCCGCGCCGCTCGGGGCGGATGCGTTCCGCCTCGAAGAGCGGCGCCGCGGGGGTCGGGGCGGGACGGCCGCCGTGCTCGGCGTCGTACTGGGCCAGCAGCGGGGCCGGATCGAGGTGGACGGCCTTGGCCAGGGTCCGGATGTGCCCGCGCGCGTAGACGTCACCGCCGCAGGGGGCGAAGTCGTCCGCCTCGATGGCGTGCACGATGGCGATGCGGACCCGGGTGGCGTTGCTGATGTCGTCGACGGTCAGCCCGGCATCGATCCGCGCCTGTTTGAGGGCGCGACCGACGGAGAGGCGGGCTTGCTCGCGATCGTCTTCGAACGGACGCTCGTCTTCAGGGGAGTTGCCGATGGACACGGGGGCGCCTTTCGAGCGTTTAAGCCACCTGTGCTGGAGGTTCAGTCTATGGGGGGTGCGAAAGGGTGGGGCAACCGGGCGGTCGAGCTTGTTAGCCCATCGGTATGGCCGGACACGCCGATGGCGGGGTACGCGCTTGTCGTTTCTCTCAATTGACGTATACCGAAGGGAAACGGTTGCTCAATGATCTCTTACGGGTGAGTCACGATCCGACACCGACGGCCCACCCGTTCGGGGCTTCCCTCAAGCCTCCCCGCGGATCACCGCGAGCACGCCGTCCAGTTCGTCGGCCTTCACAAGAACGTCACGGGCCTTGGAGCCCTCGCTGGGCCCGACGATCCCGCGCGACTCCATGAGGTCCATCAGCCGGCCGGCCTTGGCGAAGCCGACGCGCAGCTTGCGCTGGAGCATGGACGTCGACCCGAACTGCGTGGAGACCACCAGTTCGGCCGCCTGGCACAGCAGGTCGAGGTCGTCGCCGATCTCCTCGTCGATCTCCTTCTTCTGCTTGGTCCCCACGGTGACGTCGTCCCGGAAGACGGGCGCCATCTGGTCCTTGCAGTGCTGGACGATCGCCGAAACCTCCGCCTCGGTGACGAACGCGCCCTGCATACGGGTCGGCTTGCTGGCCCCCATCGGCAGGAAGAGTCCGTCGCCCTTGCCGATCAGCTTCTCGGCTCCGGGCTGGTCGAGGATGACCCGCGAGTCGGCGAGCGAGGAGGTCGCGAAGGCGAGCCGTGAGGGCACGTTCGCCTTGATCAGGCCGGTCACGACGTCGACCGAGGGCCGCTGGGTGGCGAGCACCAGGTGGATGCCGGCCGCGCGCGCGAGCTGCGTGATGCGCACGATCGCGTCCTCGACGTCCCGGGGGGCGACCATCATCAGGTCGGCGAGCTCGTCCACGATCACCAGCAGGTACGGGTACGGGCTCAGCTCGCGTTCGCTGCCCTCGGGCAGCTTCACCTTGCCGTTCCTGATGGCCTCGTTGAAGTCGTCGATGTGCCGGAACCCGAAGGCGGCGAGGTCGTCGTAGCGCAGGTCCATCTCGCGGACGACCCACTGGAGCGCCTCGGCGGCCCGCTTCGGGTTGGTGATGATCGGCGTGATCAGGTGCGGGATGCCCTCGTAGGCGGTCAGTTCGACGCGCTTGGGGTCGACGAGGACCATGCGGACGTCCTCGGGAGTCGCCCGGACCATGATCGACGTGATGAGGCAGTTGATGCAGGACGACTTGCCGGAACCGGTGGCTCCGGCGACGAGGACGTGCGGCATCTTCGCGAGGTTGGCCATCACGTAGCCGCCCTCGACGTCCTTGCCGAGTGCGACCAGCATCGGGTGGTCGTCCTCGGCGGCGGCCGCGAGGCGCAGGACGTCACCGAGGTTGACCATCTCGCGGTCCGTGTTCGGGATCTCGATGCCGACCGCGGACTTGCCGGGGATCGGCGAGATGATCCGCACGTCCGGGCTGGCGACGGCGTACGCGATGTTCTTGGTCAGCGCGGTGATGCGCTCGACCTTCACGGCGGGGCCGAGTTCGACCTCGTAGCGGGTGACCGTCGGCCCGCGGGTGAAGCCGGTGACGGCGGCGTCGACCTTGAACTCGGTGAAGACGTTGGTGAGCGAGGCGACCACGGCGTCGTTGGCGGCGCTGCGCGCCTTTCCGGGCCCCCCGCGCGTGAGCAGGTCGAGCGAGGGCAGCGCATAGGTGATGTCGCCGGCCAGCTGGAGCTGCTCCGCGCGCGCGGGCAGGTCGCTGGGCGCCTCGGGCGCGGGCTTGGTGAGGTCGGCGACCTCCACCTTCAGCTTCTCCTGCTTGGGCCGCGCGGCCGGCACCGGTGACGGCGCGGGCGTCGGTGTGGGCGTCGTCTCCTCGCGGTCGCCCACCCGCACGCCCTGGGTGAGGTCGGCGACGACCGGCGAGGGCGGCATCCCGTGCAGCACGGCACCGTCGAGCGCGGCCGCGGCGGCCGCCGCGACGTCCACGGCGTCCATGGGGCGCCCCATGTCGGGCTGGGGCACCGCGGAGCGCCTGGGGCGGCCGCGGCGCTTGGAGAGGGCCTCCTGCTCCGCGCTGTCCGGGTCGTACGCCTCCGGGACGGAACCGCGTCCACGCGTGCGCGCGGGCAGCGACTCGCGCCACTGGTCGTCGTAGCGCTGGTCGTCCTCGGTGTACTCGTCCTCCTCCCGCGGGTCGACGATGCCGAGTCGCACACCGAGCAGCCGCAACCGCTGCGGAATGGTGTTGACCGGGGTCGCCGTCACGACCAGCAGGCCGAAGATCGTCAGCAGCACCAGCAGCGGCACGGCCAGTACGTCACCCATGGCGTACGTCAGCGGGGTCGCCGCACCCCAGCCGATGAGGCCGCCGGCGTCCCTTATGGCCTGCATGCCGGCGCTGCGGGCGGGCGAGCCGCAGGCGATGTGGACCTGGCCGAGCACTCCGATGACGAGCGCGGACAGACCGATCACGATGCGGCCGTTGGCCTCGGGCTTCTCGGGGTGCCGGATGAGCCGCACGGCGATGCCCGCGAGCAGTATCGGCACCAGCAGGTCGAGGCGGCCGAAGGCACCGGTCACCAGGATCTCGACCAGGTCGCCGACCGGGCCGCGCAGATCGGCCCAGGTGCCCGCGGCGACGATCAGCGCGATGCCCAGCAGGAGCAGCGCCACACCGTCCTTGCGATGCGCCGGGTCGAGGTTCTTCGCACCGTTCCCTATGCCGCGGAAGACGGCGCCCACGGCGTGCGCGACACCGAGCCACAGGGCCCGTACGAGCCTGTAGACGCCCCCGGTCGGATTCGGCGCGGGCTTCGGCGGCGGCGCCGCCTTCTTGGCCGCGGTCTTCCTGGCGGGCGCCCTCTTCGCCGGGGCTTTCTTCGCAGCGGCCTTCTTCGCCGGAGCCGCCGCCTTCTTCGCGGGCTGCTTCTTGGCAGCGGAGGGACGTGAGGCCATAGGTGTGAGGTTACCGGTGGAGGCGACGACGGACACGTGTGCCCAGTGCTTCACCCGTTCGTGTCGCCCTTGGGGAAGAGCGGAACTGACGCGTCCTCATGGGCAAGTGGGCCGCGCGGGGGCGTCAGTTCTGCGAGGGGACCGACGAGGTGTTCCCGGCGCCCGGTTCCAGGGCGTCCAGCGCCCGCCGCAGCCCGGTGAGTTTGCGTTCGAGATGGGCTGCCGTGGCCACCGCCGCCGCGTCCGCCGACTCGTCGTCGAGCTGCTTGGACAGCGCCTCGGCCTGCTCCTCGACCGCCGCCAGCCGCGCGGACAGCTCCGCGAGCAGGGAGGCCGGCTCCTTGCTGTCGCCGACCGCGGCCTTGCCGCCGCCGCCCTCCAACTGGAGCCGCAGCAGCGCCGCCTGCTCCCGCAGCTGGCAGTTCTTCATGTACAGCTCGACGAACACCGAGACCTTCGCGCGCAGCACCCACGGGTCGAACGGCTTGGAGATGTAGTCGACCGCGCCCGCCGCATAACCCCGGAAGGTGTGGTGCGGGCCGTGGTTGATCGCGGTGAGGAAGATGATCGGGATGTCCCGGGTCCGCTCCCGCCGCTTGATGTGCGCCGCGGTCTCGAAACCGTCCATGCCCGGCATCTGGACATCCAGCAGAATGACCGCGAAGTCGTCCGTGAGCAGTGCTTTGAGCGCTTCCTCCCCGGACGATGCCCGTACCAGCGTCTGATCGAGCGCGGAGAGGATGGCCTCCAGCGCCAGCAGATTCTCCGGCCGGTCATCGACCAGGAGGATCTTGGCCTTCTGCACCATGGCCCGCCCTCCTCGCCCCGGATGTGCACCGGGCGCCGCCCCTGGGGACGACTCCCTTTCGCCGCCCGTCCTTGTGCCGGTCATCGTAGCCGCACCCCGCCTGTCGCCACACCCTGTCACCGTGATGTCACTGTGCACGTAGCAGAAACGTAGCGGGAGACCAGAAGGTTCCCCGTATCCCGTACTTCTACACGGCCGCGGCCACACTGAGTCAGCAACTCCGCGTGAACATCGATGGTCGTCCTCACTCCCCACGCATCCACTGCTCCATCACCGCCAGCAGGTGGTCGGGGTCGACCGGCTTGGTGACGTAGTCGGAGGCGCCCGACTCGATCGCCTTCTCCCGGTCGCCCTTCATCGCCTTCGCGGTCAGCGCGATGATCGGCAGGCCCGCGAACTGCGGCATCCGCCGGATCGCCGTCGTCGTCGCGTAGCCGTCCATCTCGGGCATCATGATGTCCATCAGGACGACCGCCACGTCGTCGTGCTGCTCCAGCACCTCGATGCCCTCGCGGCCGTTCTCCGCGTAAAGCACCGACAGACCGTGCTGCTCCAGGACGCTGGTCAGTGCGAAGACGTTACGGATGTCGTCGTCCACGATGAGCACTTTCTGGCCACCGAACCGGATGCCCCGGTTCGGCTGGGGGGCGCTCTGCTCGGCGCCCGCCCACTGCTCGTGCCCGGCGCCGGGGTGGTCGCCGTCCAAGCCGCCCCGGCGACGGCGCCTGAAGAGCGCCGCGGCGCCGTTCTGCGCCTGCTGGTACGACCTCACCTCGGCGGGCGTCTCGATCTCCGCCTCCGAGAGCTGGGACAGGTCGGACGCGGCCAACAGGTCACCGGCCCCGAGGGCCGGCACGGGCTGCTGGTAGCCCTGCGGCGGGAGTTCGCTCGGGTACAGCGGCAAATACAGCGTGAACGTGGAGCCGCGTCCCGGTTCGCTCTGCGCGTAAATCTCCCCGCCGAGCAGCTGGGCGATCTCCCGCGAGATCGACAGCCCGAGACCCGTACCGCCGTACTTGCGGCTGGTGGTGCCGTCGGCCTGCTTGAACGCCTCGAAGATTACCCGCATCTTGCTGGCGGCGATCCCGATGCCGGTGTCGGTGACCGAGAACGCGATCAGACCCGCGTCCGGAGATGTGAGCGAACCGGCCTCCAGAAGCTGCTCCCGGATCGCCATCGGAACGTCTGCCCCGGCCGGCCGGATGACCAGCTCGACCGAGCCGGAGTCGGTGAACTTCACCGCGTTGGACAGCAGGTTGCGCAGCACCTGGAGGAGGCGCTGCTCGTCGGTGTGCAGCGTGGCGGGCAGCTCCGGGGAGACCCGCACCGACAGGTCCAGGCCCTTCTCCGCCGTCAACGGCCGGAAGGTGGCCTCCACGTAGTCGACGAGCTGGACGAGTGCGATACGGGTCGGGGAGACGTCCATCTTGCCCGCCTCGACCTTCGACAGGTCGAGGATGTCGTTGATCAGCTGGAGCAGGTCGGAGCCGGCGCCGTGGATGGTCTCCGCGAACTCGACCTGCTTCGGGGTGAGGTTGGCGTCCGCGTTGTCGGCGAGCAGCTTGGCCAGGATCAGCAGCGAGTTGAGCGGCGTACGCAGCTCGTGCGACATGTTGGCCAGGAACTCGCTCTTGTAGCGCATCGACACCGCGAGCTGCTCGGCCCGCTCCTCCAGGACCTGCCGCGCCTCCTCGATCTCGGTGTTCTTGACCTCGATGTCGCGGTTCTGCTGGGCCAGCAGCTCGGCCTTCTCCTCCAGCTCGGCGTTGGACGCCTGGAGGGCCTTCTGCCGGTTCTCCAACTCGGCCGAGCGTTCGCGCAGTTGCTCGGTCAGCTCCTGCGACTGCTTCAGCAGCTGCTCCGTCTTGGTGTTGACGGAGATGGTGTTGACGCTGGTCGCGATCATCTCGGCGATCTGGTTGAGGAAGTCCTTCTGGATCTGCGTGAAGGGCGTGAAGGACGCCAGCTCGATGATGCCGAGCACCTTGCCCTCGAACAGCACCGGCAGGACGATCACCTGAGCGGGCGGCGCCTCCCCGAGGCCCGAGGAGATCTTCAGATAGCCGCTGGGCGCGTTCTCCACCAGAATCGTGCGCTTCTCCTCGGCAGCCGTCCCGATCAGCGCCTCACCGGGCCTGAAGGAGGTCGGCATGGAGCCCATCGAGTAGCCGTACGACCCGAGCATGCGCAGTTCGTACGCGTCCTCGCTCTCGGCGCTGATGTCCTTGCCGTCCATGAGCGGCATCGCCACGAAGAACGCGCCGTGCTGCGCGGACACCACCGGCGTCAGCTCGCTCATGATCAGCGACGCCACGTCCTGCAGGTCGCGGCGGCCCTGCATCAGCGCGGAGATACGGGCCAGGTTGCCCTTGAGCCAGTCCTGCTCCTTGTTGGCGATCGTGGTGTCGCGCAGGTTGGCGATCATCTTGTTGATGTAGTCCTGCAGCTCCTGGATCTCGCCGGACGCGTCGACGTCGATCTTCAGGTTCAGGTCGCCACGGGTCACCGCGGTGGCCACGCGCGCGATGGCGCGCACCTGCCGGGTGAGGTTTCCTGCCATCTCGTTCACGGACTCGGTGAGGTCCCGCCACGTGCCGTCCACGTCACGCACGCGTGCCTGACCGCCCAGCTGACCCTCCGTGCCCACCTCGCGGGCGACTCGGGTTACCTCTTCGGCGAAGGACGACAGCTGGTCGACCATCGTGTTGATCGTCGTCTTGAGCTCGAGGATCTCACCGCGAGCGTCGATGTCGATCTTCTTCGTCAGGTCGCCCTTGGCGATGGCCGTGGTGACCATGGCGATGTTGCGCACCTGGCCGGTCAGGTTCGACGCCATCTGGTTCACGGACTCGGTCAGGTCCTTCCACGTACCGGCCACACCGGGTACGTGCGCCTGGCCGCCGAGGATGCCGTCCGTGCCCACCTCGCGGGCCACCTTGGTGACCTGGTCGGCGAACGAACTCAGCGTCTTCACCATGGTGTTGAAGGTGTCGGCGAGCTGGGCGACCTCGCCGCGCGCCTCGATCGTCACGGTCCGCGTCAGGTCGCCGTTGGCGACGGCCGCCGCGACCTGGGAGATGTTGCGCACCTGCATGGTCAGGTTCTTGGCCATCAGGTTCACGTTGCCGCTGAGGTCCTTCCAGATGCCCGTGACACCCGGAACGTGCGCCTGGCCGCCCAGGATGCCCTCGGTGCCCACCTCGCGGGCCACCCGGGTCACCTGCTCGGCGAAGCTGGACAACTGGTCGACCATCGTGTTGACCGTCGTGACGAGCTCGAGGATCTCGCCCTTCGCGTCGACGGTGATCTTCTTGGAGAGGTCACCCTTGGCGACCGCGGTCGTGACCTCGGCGATCTGACGCACCTGGATGGTCAGGTTGTTCGCCATGAAGTTCACGGACTGGGTGAGGTCCTTCCAGGTGCCGGAGACACCCTGCACCTCGGCCTGACCGCCGAGCTGGCCCTCCGTACCCACCTCGCGGGCGACCCTGGTGACCTCCTCCGCGAACGACGACAGCTGGTCCACCATCGTGTTCAGCGTGTTCTTCAGCTCCAGGATCTCGCCGCGCGCGTCAACGGTGATCTTCTGGGACAGGTCACCGCGGGCCACCGCCGTGGCGACCTGCGCGATGTTGCGCACCTGGGCGGTAAGGTTTCCTGCCATTCCGTTCACGGAGTCGGTCAGGTCCCGCCACACACCGGCCACGCCGGGCACCTGCGCCTGCCCGCCGAGCCGGCCCTCGGTGCCCACCTCGCGGGCCACCCGGGTCACCTGCTCGGCGAACCCGGACAACTGGTCGACCATCGTGTTGATGGTGTTCTTCAGCTCCAGGATCTCGCCGCGCGCGTCGACGTCGATCTTCTGGGACAGGTCACCGCGGGCCACCGCCGTGGTGACCTGCGCGATGTTGCGCACCTGGGCGGTAAGGTTTCCTGCCATTCCGTTGACGGAGTCGGTGAGTTCCTTCCACGTGCCTGCCACGCCCGGCACGACCGCCTGCCCGCCGAGCCGCCCCTCGGTACCCACGTCCCGGGCCATCCGGGTCACCTGGTCGGCGAAGGAGGACAGCTGGTCCACCATCGTGTTCACGGTGTTCTTCAGCTGGAGCATCTCGCCGGAGACGTCCACGGTGACCTTCTGCGACAGATCGCCGTTGGCCACCGCGGTCGTCACCTGGGCGATGTTGCGCACCTGTCCGGTGAGGTTACGGAACGCCGTGTTGACGGAGTCCGTCAGGTCCTTCCACGTACCGGCCGCCCCCGGGACCTGCGCCTGACCGCCCAGCTCTCCCTCGACACCGACCTCACGGGCCACGCGGGTGACCTCGGAACCGAACGACGACAGCTGGTCGACCATCCCGTTGACGGTGTTCTTCAACTCCAGCATCTCGCCGGCCACGTTCACGGTGACCTTCTGCGAGAGGTCACCGTTGGCCACGGCCGTGGTGACGGCGGCGATGTCCCTCACCTGAATGGTGAGATTCCGGAACACCGTGTTGACGGAGTCCGTCAGGTCCTTCCACGTCCCCGCGGCGCCCGGCACGTTCGCCTGACCGCCCAGCTGCCCGGCGGCACCGACCTCGTTCGCCACGCGCGTGACCTCGTCCGCGAAGATCCGCAGCGTCTCGGTCATCTGGTTGATCGTGTCCGCGAGCTGGGCGACCTCGCCGCGTGCGGAGACGGTGACCTTCTGCGACAGGTCACCGTTGGCCACCGCGGTGGTGACCTGGGCGATCCCACGCACCTGGGCCGTGAGGTTGCCGGCCATGAGGTTCACCGAATCGGTGAGGTCCTTCCACACACCGGCCACACCCGGGACCTGCGCCTGACCGCCGAGCTCGCCCTCCGTGCCCACCTCGCGCGCGACCCGCGTCACCTCGGAGGAGAAGGACGACAGCTGATCCACCATCGTGTTGACGGTGTTCTTCAGCTCCAGCATCTCG
The DNA here is from genome assembly GCF_044768275.1 of Streptomyces sp. NPDC101152. Lineage (NCBI taxonomy): Bacteria > Bacillati > Actinomycetota > Actinomycetes > Kitasatosporales > Streptomycetaceae > Streptomyces > Streptomyces sp. NPDC101152. The sequence goes on from NZ_JBIWPO010000051.1 coordinate 52,293, forward strand.
CCGGCCACGTGAACGGTGACCTTGCGGGACAGATCACCCTTGGCCACCGCGGTCGTCACCAGCGCGATGTCACGCACCTGCGCGGTCAGCCGGTACGCCATGGTGTTGACCGAGTCCGTGAGGTCCTTCCACGAACCCGACATGCCACGCACGCGTGCCTGACCGCCCAGCTTGCCCTCGGTGCCCACCTCGCTGGCCACCCGCGTGACCTCGTCGGTGAACGTCGACAGCTGATCGACAAGGTTGTTCACCGTCCGCCCGACCTTGAGGAACTCGCCTCGCAGCGGGTGCGCGGTCCCGTCGGGAGCGTGGGTCCGCAACTCCATGCGGGGCGACAGGTCACCCTCCGCGACCGCGGACAACACCCTGCCGACCTCGGAGACGGGCCGCACGAGGTCGTCCACGAGCGCGTTGGACGCCTCGACGGCGGCCGCCCAGGAACCCTCGTAGGCGCCCGACTCCAGGCGCTCCGTGAGCTTGCCCTCGCGGCCCACCATGCGCCGCACCCGCGACAGCTCACCCGCCAGGTGCAGATTGCGGTCGGCGACCTCGTTGAAAACAGCGGAGATCTCCGACATCACGCCGTCCCCGGACACCGTGAGCCGCTTGCGGAAGTTCCCGTCGCGCATCGCCACGAGGGCCGCCAGCAGCCGGTTCAGGGCGACCGTGTCCACCGCGGTGGTCCCACCTCGGGGTTTGCCCTGGTTGTTCAGGGACTGTCCGCCTTTCGCGCGCGTCTTAGTGCCCCGCGTCGCTGCGCCAGACTCCACTGTGTCCCTCCCGCAGGGGTCGACCGTTACTGCTGCTGTACTCCGGTACGGCTGCCCGACGTACCAGGGTGGTGCTGCGCGTTTCTGCCGGATATACCAGGTCGCACCACGGGCTGCTGCCCGCTGCGCGCGGAAGTCACTCAGCCTGTCCGGACCTTCACAAGAAGCTTGCCCAGTGTTTCACCCTGCCTGAACCCGGCCATAACAGTTCGGCAGCTTCGCACATCGTCCGCACACCCTCTGGGCGGAAACACTGCAGACCGGCATCCGCTCGGCCGTCGAAGGTAAGTAACCTTGCATGCGGCTGTCCAGCCACGCCGGTCCGTCCGGCCTGGGCGGTGGCACGAGAACGAGCGGGCATCGGAGGGGCGGCCGCACACATGACCACCGGACTGATCCCGGGGGGACAGCCCCCGGACCCCCGGCCGACGGGCGGCCTGCCGCATCAGCGGCACGAGCCGGTCGGCCGCGGAGCCCTGCACGTCGACAACAGGCCGAGGAGTTCTGTGATCACCGCGCGCGCGGCTGCCAGCTTCGAGCCCGTCGGGCGATCGGTAGCGACCGCCCGCTCCTTCGTCCGCGACACCCTCCAGGGCTGGGGCTTCGCCGACATCGTCGACGACGCCGTGGTGCTCACCAGCGAGCTGGTGACCAACGCCGTGGTCCACGCGGGCACCTCCGCCGACGTCCTGTGCCTGCGCACGGACGACGGCGTACGGATCGAGGTCGCCGACCGCTATCCGGAGCGTGAGATCCCCCTGCAGGGCCATCCCGCCACCATGGGCAGCCCCGACCGCGAGGGCGGCCGCGGCCTCCAGCTGTGCGCGGCGCTGGCGGGCCGCTGGGGCGTCGAGTACACGCCCACCCACAAGCAGGTCTGGTTCCAACTCGACTTCCCCGAACGCTCGGTGGGCACACGCACGGCGGGCCCCTCGCTCCCCGCCGACCTCCTGCCCTTGGCCGACGGCAGGGTCCGGGTCGCGGTCGTCCAGATCGACCGCACCAGTTCCATCACGTCGTGGAACGAGGACGCGGAGGAACTCTTCGGCTACCCCGCCGAACAGGTGATCGGAAAGCCTCTTACCGATCTCGCCGCCTGGCCGCACACACCCGGCACCAGCACCGGCATCGCCGAGGCCCTCCAGCTCTCCCGCTGGGAAGGCAGCTACGGCATAAGGGGCGCCAACGGCCGCGTCACCCCCGTGTACGCCTCCCACCTGCGCGTCCGCGACACGGGCGGCGAGCCCTCCACCGTCTGTCTCCTGGTCCGGGACCACGAGCGGGCCGTCCTGCAGACACCGTTGCGCATGCCGGCCTCGGACAGCGCCTCCGCCGACGGCCAGAGCACCGATCCCTTCGAGGTGTTCATCGGCTCTCCGGCCCCGGACGACCTCGACGGGCTCCTCCAGCGCACCGTGGAGCGCGCCCGCGACATGCTCGACGCCGACTCCGCGTTCCTGCTGCTCGCCACCGACGACGAGACGGAGCTGGAGGTCCGCGCCTCCACCGGCCTGCCCTCCGCCCGCCAGCGCTTCGCGCGCGTGCCCGTCGAGGCGGGCCCCGGCCGCTACGGCTCGGCCCGCATGCCGGCCGTCCATGACGACCTGGCGGCCGTCCCCGGTGCCGTACCCCTGCTGAGCGGCACGGGCATGCGCTCGGTGGTCACCGTCCCCCTGAAGGTCGAGGGACGCCTCACCGGCTCCCTGGGCGTCGCGGCCGAGAGCCCCGGCAGATACTCCAACGAAGAGGCGCTGCGCCTCCAGTTCGCCGCCGACCGCATCGCGCTGGCCGTCGAGTCGGCCCGCCTCGGCGAACTGGAACGCCTGCGCCGCGGCTCCCTGAGCTTCCTGGTCGAGGCCTCCGACCTTCTCGCCGGCACCCTGGACCGCGACCAGACGCTGGCCCTGATGGCTCAGATGACGGTCCCCACCCTCGCTACCTGGTGCGCCGTCTACACGATCGCCGACCAGGCCTCCGAGCCGTACCTGTCGTACGTCCTGCACGAGGACGAGGAACTCATCGACGGCATCAAGTCGCTGCTCTCCAAGGTGCCCCCGCCGGACCCGGTCCCCACCCCCGGCGCCCGCGTGTGGTCCGCCCCCGGCGAGGTCGCCCACCAGGCGGCCCTGCGCAGCTCCATGCGCAGCCTCGGCCTGTCGGGCGGCCCGCCCCACCAGATCGCCTCCGGCATCGGCCCCACGCTCGCCACGGCGTCCGCGGTGGGCGGCGAGACCGTCGTGCTCCCCCTGGTCGCCCGCAACCGAGTCATCGGCATGCTCACCCTCGGCAAGCCCACCGACGAACACTTCCGCCAGGAAATCCTGGAACTGGCCGAGGACTTGAGCCGCAGGGCCGCCCTGGCGCTCGACAACGCCCGCCTGTACTCGGAGCGCACGGCCATCAGCCAGTCCCTGCAGCGCAGCCTCCTGCCGCCCGAGCTGCCGGAGATCGACGGCGTCGAGGTCGAGGTCATCTACCGCGCGGCCGGGGAGGGCAACGAGGTCGGCGGCGACTTCTACGACCTCTTCCCGATCAGCGACGGCGCCTACGGCTTCGCTATCGGCGACGTCTGCGGTACGGGCCCCAACGCGGCCGCGGTCACGGGGCTGGCCCGGCACGCGCTGCGCCTCCTGGCCCGCGAGGGACTGTCCGGCCCGGCGGTCCTGGAGCGACTGAACTCGGCCATCCTCGACGAGGGCGCCCGCAGCCGCTTCCTGACCCTCCTCTACGGCGAGTTGCGGCCCCAGGAGGACGGCAGCGCGGAACTGAAGGTGGTCTGCGCCGGCCATCCCCTCCCGCTCCGTCTGCGGCAGGACGGCACCGTCGAACCGGCCGCCGAGCCCCAGCCGCTCCTGGGCGTCCTGGACGACCTGGAGCTCTACGAGCAGACGGTCACCCTCGACCCCGGCGACGTCCTCCTGTGCGTCACGGACGGCGTCACAGAGCGCCGCGAGGGCACCCGCATGCTGGGCGACGACGGCCTCACCGACGTCCTCACGACCTGCACCGGCCTGACGGCGGGCGCGGTCGCGGCCCGCATCATGCGCGCCGTGGAACGCTTCGCCTCGGACGCCCCGTCCGACGACATGGCCATCCTCGCGATGCGCGTTCCCGGCCTCCACAAGGACTGATGGAGGACAAGACATGCGAAAGGCCCCGCCCTATGGGGCGGGGCCTTTCGGTGGGAGCCCCCAAACGGAATCGAACCGTTGACCTTCTCCTTACCATGGAGACGCTCTGCCGACTGAGCTATAGGGGCCTGTTGCTTTTCCGAGGTCTCCCCCGCGGCAACGGAATAGATCATACCCGAACAGACGCGTGCTCCCAACCAAGCTCAGAAAGCGGGCTGGAGCAGTCCGCCCAGCGCATTGCAGGCGCCCACGATCCGCTGCATGTCCCGCTTCGTCAACGCGGGATCCACCGGCAGTGCCAGCGTCTCGTCAGCGGCCCGCTCGGTCTCCGGCAGCGACACGCACCGACGAAAGTCCGGCAGCCGGTGCACAGGAGTCTTCACCGGTACCCGGCACTCGACTCCCCTCGCCCGCACGGCACGGGCGAACGCGTCACGGTCGGGCCGCCCGTTGCCGGGCACCCGCACGACGTACTGCTGATAGGTGTGCCCGTCGCCCCCGTCCGGCGTGCGCACGCCCCTCAACTTGGCGTCCAGATAAGCCGCCCGCTCCCGACGCTGCGCCATCTCGTCGTACGGCGCCTCGGATTCCCCCCGCTCCAACACCAGCAGCCCGTGCCGCTGCCCGATGTCGTGCAGCCGAGCGAGATCGGCCGGCCGCCCGAAACGGTGGACGACAACGACGGCCGACGTACGGGGAGTCACGGCGGCCTCGACCGCGGAGGCATCCAGGCAGTACGTGACCGGGTCTATGTCGGCGAACACCGGAAGCGCACCGACGGTGACGACGGCTTCGGCGATGTCGACGTTCCCGAAGGCCGGTACGACGACCTCGTCACCGAGGCCGACGCCGGCGGCCCTGAGCATTGCGGCAGTACCCATGCTGCGGATGCTTGTTGGGCAACGTGAACGTCAAGTGACGCGGAACAGAAAAGGGCCGGACCCCGAACCGAAGTTCAGGATCCGACCCTTCTAATAATTGTTCGGCGGCGTCCTACTCTCCCACAGGGTCCCCCCTGCAGTACCATCGGCGCTGTAAGGCTTAGCTTCCGGGTTCGAAATGTAACCGGGCG